>DATBEF010000070.1:0-28684 GCA_036269625.1 Bryobacteraceae bacterium
CCCGCTCGCGCATCCGGAGAGCAACGGTTTCCAGTAATGCCGCCGCTTGGTTGCTTGCGACATTCATTAGCAACCTGTCCTTCGTCGTTGGGAAGCCGCGCGTGCGTGATCCACCAACGAGCACAACCCCGTACTCTTTCAAGAACCCCACTGGGCTCATTGAAATTTGCAGTTCGCCAGGTCCAATGGGATTAGGCATGGCAATCGATCGCTCTTCACATTCCAAATCCAGGAATGGCGCCAAGCGCTGTGAAATCTCGCACGAGTCAATCTCCGGATATCGCCTCGCTGCACGCGCTGCGTCTATTGGTTCTTCCGCAAACGGGCCCGTAATTCGAACAAGTACGAATTCCGAGCCCAGCGTGGACTCGATCACCGCAGCGAGATCATCGGCGATCTCGCGAGGGCTTTTGTCCTTCCATAGCAACGGAAGAGATGTGAACGCGATTAGATCGCGAAGGCATTGTCTCAGCCACCGCTCCTCTGAATGCGTGTCGTTTGTCGAACGCTCTTGGATCACAGGAGCATCAAGCGTCAGTGGTTCAGACGGAGGCAGTCCGTCCGATTTCGGGGGACTCGCGTTCGTTCAGTTCTTTCAACAACTCCTCGGGCGGAACATAAAAAGGATTGCGTTGGACAATTCCGCCGATGAGCACGATCGGATGGGTTCGCAGGGCATCGACGACAATCGAGGCGCCAAACTTGTCGAGTTCGTAGGCGCAAATCACGATATCCCCAGCCTTTGGTAAAACAAGATTCGCACGGCACTCGTATTCGAGCAGGCGATCGAGTGCGCCCGGGTCGTTCAGCACCCACGCCATATCCGCGATGAAGCGGGTAATCGGAAAACCTCGAGTCCTTCCATCATTTAGAAGAACAGGCAATAAAGAAAGCATTGCGCTCTGGTTAAAACTGCCCCCCCGCAGATGCGCCTCGTCCCACCCGATGATCTCCAGTTGCCCATCGACCTCCGCTCGCGCAGCGTCGATTCCAGCTTCAGCTATGCGCTGGGTGTGTTCACTGCGAAGCGAGGGATTGACAACGTGAAAGGCCCTATCCCCCTGTTCCATTCCTTCGCGGATGAACGGCATCAGCACACGATACTTCTCGGCCGACGTTCGAAAGAACGTACAAATGTGCATGCCCTCGTCTAAATGCTCACCAAAGAGACGAACAGATTTTCGCGCGCCATTCATGGTCACCTCCTCATTGACAGAGCCGATGACGCAATCGATCCGGGTCAGCGCAGCCTCAGAGTGACCGGAGACAACTAAAGGGCGGATCGATAGTGAACTCAATCATACACCCAACGCGCAACGGTTGCGGCGCGCAAAGAGGCGCCCGCTGGAAACCCTAATCGGTCGCTAAGCCGACCAGCACGAATTCGTGTGAGGTGATCTAAGCTGCAAGGTCTTCCCTGCTTAATCGCGCTCGATCACCAGCAGCGAGAATGTTCCAGGCAGCACCGGTCCTCTTCGCCTGCTTCCCGCCGGTGCCGGTCCAAACTTGCCTGAGACAACAAATACGCGGTGATTTGTAGGATCGAGTCCCATGTTTCGGGACCCTTCCGGAGTCTGCACGTTCTCTACAACGTGATACCGGTCCGGAGCGTCCTGATGAATGACCGTCAGTGTACCGTTCGCATTCGAGGCGAACGCATTTCCTGAGGCCTCATCGTAT
This sequence comes from Bryobacteraceae bacterium, assembly GCA_036269625.1. Taxonomy (GTDB): domain Bacteria; phylum Acidobacteriota; class Terriglobia; order Bryobacterales; family Bryobacteraceae; genus Bog-105. Next base: position 1,681 of record DATBEF010000070.1, read on the forward strand.
CCCGCCCCGTCCACACCCGTTCCGATTGGCAACGTGGCAACCACCTTGCCCGCTTGATAATCCGAGACGGCCATCACGCCGCTGCGGCATCCGCTGAATAGCCGATGATGCGCAGTATCGATGGCCATGGAAACGGGTTGCTTGCACGGAGCGGTGGACCATCGACGTGCGACAGTCGCTTTATTTGCATCGATCTCTACTACCTCGCTTGTATCAGTGAGGTTGGCGTAAACCTTGCCGTCACCGGCGGAAGCGCCGTATTCCGGTTTCCCGCCGAGCGGAATGTTTGTGATCAGGGTTCCCGCCTGGGGCTCGATTACCGTCGATGAGTGCGCATCCCCATTGAGAGTGAAAACACGTTTCGAGGCGGGGTCGTAGACGGTCGCATCGGCGTCCTCGGCGGCTGGGATCCGCCCAAGAGCTTTCAGTGTTTTCAAATCGAACATGACCACGGATTGATCGTTACCGGAGGTCGCAAATCCGTGTCCGGTGTCATTCGCCACTGCGGTTCCATGCGCGCCGTTGATGCCCGTGACTTCGCCGAGCAGCTTGCCACTGTCTTCATCAACAACCATGAGACGATTCTGCCGGGCGATGAATAGACGGTGATTCGGTGGATCCGGAACGACGTAATCCCACCCGCCGTCTCCGCCTAGCACGTAGGTGTGCGTAACGCGGTACATGGAAGAGGATTGTGCGAGGAGTAATGCCGCACTGAATAGTGTCAAGACGAGCGTTTTACTGACCATATTGTTGCCTACCCTAAATTCCTATTTGCTAGCCATGAGAAAGCATACACTGCAGAAGGCAGGAGTTTCTTCAGCCAAACATACGGGAATCGCCCCCACCTTTCGTTCGTGCAAGAAGCTGATACCGAGCCGCAAGCGTTAGCGCCCTCATAATTGGACGAGGCAAAGTCGTTTAAGTAAACGGCATTGGGCGGTTTCGCCTTCCGTGCCTGTGATTAGAGGAATTTTGTGCAACGAATGCCGTGATTCCAGAAATTCCGGGCAACGCGACACGTACGTTTTTACGAAGCCCCAAGACCTTGGCGGAGCAGCTCAAAGAAGACGTCGGCGCGCACAACTTCATATTGTGATCCTAACGAAGCCACGAGGTTGTTAATGTCGGTCGGCGCCAGGTTCCACGCTATGGCGCTGATTGCGACAAACAGCGGGCTATTGGCGCTCCAGTTCTTAGTTGCGGCTGCAAGCGCCGCTTGGCCCTGGGCTATGGTGGTGATGCCAATCTCGGTAATCACCGGCAAGCCGTCGGGCGCCGTGACAGAGCTGCTAGAAGTCCAGTCACCGAGAATTCCTAGCAGGCCGCGAACGTACTGTACGTAATCGGCGGCTACGGCATTGGTGAAGTTAGTGACCGTACCATTGGGATGATTCAAGGCAAAAATCACGTTCATGCCAGTGCGCGCCATATACTCGCCGGTTCGTTGAGTGTAGCTGGGGAGATCGGCGGCGGGCCAAGCACCAGGATAGGTGTATCCAGCTCCCGACGGACCAGCAACCCAAAAATCGTTTGGCGTTTGCGTGGATTGGTAATAATACAGTATTCCCGGCGCTGCATCCAGCAAGAGCGGGCTAACGCTCCAATTCAACGGCACTTTGCCTCGGTTTGGATCGTCCCAAATGGTTCGCAAGCGATGCTCGCAGTATTGCAGGTTGTCGCCTTCGCTCATAGTGATCGTGACATAGACCTTATTCTGGAGTTGAGCTACGGGGGCAGGGGGTTGGAACGGGCGGATGGGTACGCGGATGCCGCCATGCACACTGAGATTCGTCGAGAGATCGGCCGCTCCCACAAAGGATGCATTCTGAGAGAGCATGGTGACTCCCTGGACCTCACGCCCGTCAACAAACCAGCCAAGATACGGCGTATCGGGCGCAACTTTCTGCAGAATTTGGGTGAACAGATCCGCTTCGGCGCTGGGCACTTCTGGGTCGAGCCAAAATACAAAGGACTGTGTGGCGACAATGTAGTCTCGCAGATCGGTGAACGGCGTGTACACGAGCGGCGGCTGGGTCGTGGCCGTAACCAAGTATTGATTCCACATCAATACCTGCAGGGTGAGAGTCTTGGTTCCGGCAGGAGGGCTGATCTGGTAAATGAAATAAGTCGTACTATCGGCGAATCGCCAGCCCCCACTCGCGATAGCGGAATTATCAGCCTCATAGAGAAACGGCTGTTCGGCAGCCGTACCAGGCTGAAACGATGCGATTGCGTTTCCGTCGGCGAGCACGGTGACTTGCTGTACCGATGGACCCCAGCCATCGTTTTGGAAGTAGTCTTGGAAGCGAACCCAGACGGCTTGGCCGCCCAAAAAAGGTGTCAGATCCACTGTGTAGGTGTTCTTATTGGAACTGTCATGAACGTGGGTGGTTTGTTCGAGCAGAGTGGTCCACGTAACCCCGGGGGTTGGGCCTGGAGTGGCGGGACTGATGCCGGTTAAAAGGCGATGGGTAAGCTGATCCCAGTAATTGTCCAGCACCCAGTTATAAACGTCGAGTTTGCTGTTACTGAAGCGGCCGCGGAAATCGAAAACAATCGGAAGTTGGTACTGATTCGCCAAATCGGCCGAGGCGACTACGGCATCCATCACACCGGCGAGACTGGTAGCGGCATTGATGGTGTGGGGATTGGCCGGATCGTAGACAATAGCGCCCCGTATTTCATCGCGATATTTATCGAGAAGGCTGAAGGGATCGTTGGCGACGGTGTTTGGAACGTTGAATGTGCCGAGCCAAATTTGATCGGTATTGTCGCCGGACTTGAACCAGTAGAGGCGCGGCTTGCGGCGGTTCACGATGCCCTGAAGCGTTGTGAGCAACAGTTGCTGATCACCGCTGAGACTCTCGATGTTTCCGGCCTCGAGATAATCGACGGGAAGAAAAGTGGGCAATGCCTGATTAGGCGGCCATATCAGGCCTTGCCCACTGGACGACACTTGCCCTCTCGCGACAAGGGCCGAAAGCCCGGCATAGGCGCTGACTCCAGCGGCAGTCCCTAGAAAGTTGCGGCGAGTGACCTTCATCGATTCCTCCAGCAGGCGCTTTTCGAGGGCGATTGTCTCACTACCGATCAAACTGGAAAAGGGGAATTTACGGTAAACTGTTGCGGTTTGGGCTTCTTCTCCGGGGTATTTGCGAGGTTAAGTACTTAATTCTTCACCAGAACCACGGGTTGCTCTTCAAAACCTGCAATCGAATTGAAGAACTTCCGTGCCGGCGCATATTCTTCGGGAGCTATCGTCACAGCCTGCGTCTTGAACTCCTGAGTCAGCACCAACCCACCCTCGTCCTGCTTCACTGTGCACGAAAACTCGCCGAAGGACGTCGTCAGCTTGCCGCAGTTCGGCATCTCATCCACGCTAAAACCTTCGGGCAACTTGATGTGAACGCGTTTGTGATATGTCTCCGCGTCCAATACCAGCGGCTCTGTCCTCTTCTCGTCCTGGAAATAGAAGCGCGATCCCCGATCGACCACCGCTGGCTTAAATACCAGCATCCGTCCCTGCATCACCTGTCCGTAATTCCCTGCGGAGAACTCCAGATGCAGGTGAAATCGATTGTGCTCGAAATCGTCCTCTGGGGTCACGTTCGAAATCGCCGCGCTCTTAGCCATCCGATCGATCCAACGCTCTAACTTCTTCTGCCGCTCCTCGGGCTTCAGATCCGAAAATGTTGCGCGCTCCCGGACCGCCGACTGCCCTACGGTGTTCTGGTCCAACGCTGCCTTCAGTTCGCCGGAACTTGATAGCGTAGCCTCTACCGATACCTCTGCGCCGCTCGCTTCAGGAGGCAGCGCCGGCATCCGAACCAGCGTTCCCTTATCTCCTGCTTCTATCAGCGCGAAACTCCCCTGCAGGTAAAACGGCAGATCCCCGACCGGCGTTCGGTCGTCCGTCGGATCGAAAATCAACAATCGTCCCAGACTCGGAACCTCCAATACTGTTGGAGCTTGCGTCGAATCGCTAACCCGCACTCCGATGATGGCGTGGTTAAACTGTTCAGGCGATGCCCACTCTTCCTTCACCGCCGTTCTATCGCCCGAATAGATCACCACCAAGTAGGACGGAATATTCGTCGCCCGCAGCATGGCCCGCATCAGATTGGCCTTATCTTTGCAATCCCCATACTGCTTGATGAAAACCGAACTGGCCGTATGTGGTTTGTAGCCTCCGCCTTTGGCCAAATTCATCTGGATGGAAATGTATTTAATTTTTTGTACGTAATGACCAATCGCCTGAATCTTTTCGTACTCGCTGGCCCGCGAAGCGGTCAGTTCCCTGGCTTTCGCCGCTAATTGGTCCGAAGCTTCATCCTGCCCAGCGCTTAAGTTGGTGAGATATCGCGAAGCATCCTGCCAATTATGCAGGCACGGCGCCGGAGCAGCTACGCCCTGCGGCGGAGAATAATCAACTGCCAGGCGCGGAGCAGACCCATAGACGGAGGGCGCACCCGGCTCGCGTTCCCGGTAAGGCAGATCTTTGAGTTCCCATGTATAAGTCGATCCGTCCACAATCGGAGAAATCGGCCCGTGATTGAAAACCACCGCCCTAGCCGTCCAGCCCGCGGGCAGCATCAAAATATACCGGGCATCAAGCGATGGAAATCGTTCCTGAAACGCGAAATCATCCTGCGAGACCAATGGCCTGCTCTCCAGGTGCCCTTCAAACACGAACACAGCTCCGATCTCCGGGTTATTCGCCCTGGCGAGCCGCAGACGCACCTCATCATAGAGGGAATCGTCCGCCGCACTCACGTCATAAATGCCGTCCTTCGCGCTGTAAGTCTTGATGAATCCGTTCGGAGCCACCAGCCAGGCATGCACATCGCGCACTTTATCGCTGCCCGTCAAGTAAGCAATCGCCGCTTCCGCCTCGTCCCGCCCTTCACGGTTCAGAACCTTAATCGCTTTTCGGTAATCGATAGTCACTTTGCCTGTCGCTTCCACCGTTACGTGCTGCTCATCCAGCAACACCGCCGCCGGCACTTTACCCTCGTACTTCGGCACAGATCGCGATGCGACCTCCTGCACCCAGGAGGGTACGCCCGTGCTCGCCATCATCAGAACCGGCGCAAATAAGAGCGCAAAGGGCGCAGCGCGCATCCTAGTTGGTCCCCACCGCTGCCGGCGCGCTCGCCCGCAACGTCAGCATGTGCCCATCTCCCTCATGTACCGCATCGAAAATGCGCTTCAAAATGCCGTAGTTCTGGGCGTCAACCATGATCGTGCCGTCCTCGCCAAAAACAAAGTCGCGCTTGTAATGCAGCATGTTGTCGCTTTTCGAAATTGCCATTTTTACGCTGTAACTGCCCGCCGGAGCAAACTTGGCCTGCCCTGGCGCATCCGCATGGTCCAGTTCATATCCGGTCGGCAACTTGATATTGACCGTGTCCGCCTCCGACCACGGATATTCAAAGCAGATCGGGTATTGACGTTTACTCTCCGGAAAGCGCGCGCCCATCCCGGCCTCAAAGTATGCCGGCGCCACAAACAGCCGTTTTCCCGTCCTCTGGGCATAGTTATTCACTTTAATGTGATACGTATACCCGATTGGATCCGACACGTTATCTCCGGCATGGAACTTAACTGCGCTTAATTCAAAATCCGCGAAACGGCGCTTAAGCCCTGCTTTCAGGTCCTCCTCACGTTCCGCATCCGTCGCCGTGCCCAGTCGCTCGCGCCAGCCAAACTCAGGGTGTCCAGATAGGATCACCCGTACGTCTCCTTCAAGCGTGCCATCGCTGCTCAGCGTCATTTCCGCGATGTGTACCGATCGCGAATCCGTAGCCGATGTCAAAGGTGTCAATTCGAACCTCGGCTCCTTCGGATCGGTGACCAACGCCGCTACTCCTTGTTCCTGCCATCGCAAAACGCCGGCTGGCAGATTACGATTCGCCACATCGTAAAACTTCCATTTCCCATTCACCTGAACCGCAATATCGTAAGTGTTCAAAAAGTAAGTCGAAAGAATTGACTTACTAAAGAAAAAGTCGCCGCGGTTCGGCAGGTACGCCAGCCGCGCATCGAATCCGGCCGCCGTCGCCAGCGCAGCGAATGCCAGTTCGATCTCATAATAGGTGCCTCTGCCGGCTCGCAACGTGTCGGCCGTTGTCACGTTGGCCTTCAACTTGTTCCGCTCCTGAGTCGTGATTTCGTCGCCGTTCACATCTTTCAGATTTTTGCGGCAATACAGCAGCAGTTTTTCGAGCTTCTCATCATCCGTTTTGGCCCCCTCCATCGCCGCCTCGGCGATCTGCTTCACATCGCCGTTCACTTTCATCTTGACCTTGTACTCCTGATAGAGCTGTTTGCCCATAAAGTTCCAGTACTTGTCCCCGCTCAGATTCTTGTTTTCCTCGTAATAGATCAAGATCCATTGCTTCAGAAAATCCTCGGGTGGCATCTGGGGCTCTCTCTGGAAGCTCGGCACGTTCCGGACAGTCATGCTGTAGTAGCCGTTCGATTCCGCCTTAAAACCATCCGTTTTGCAGTTGAACGGAATCGATCGCATCAGGTACGGAAAATACGGCGTGACCAGCGGCTTTACATGGTAAGTCACCTGCTCGACCGGGATGTCGAGTTGAAGGGGGAGCGGAAGATACCGTGCAAAACTCTCGTCCCGGGTAACACTCCATCGGTACTCAATAATGGCGCCCGGCACTATGCCTGGGAGGGCAAACGACCGCTCTCTGACCTTCAGCCCGCCTGCTTTTGCTACTACTTTGTCGAATACAGCATCGTGAGACATCTCTACAATGGAGCCGTCCGGCCGTATCGTCCGTCCACTCACATCGCCAACCGTCTCCTTGTTCTGGTACTCAATCTTTACCGTGCCGCGCTCATCCTTGCCCTTATCGGTAAAGATTTTGATGCGAAGATAGTGCACCATCGCATGATGCTCGTATTCAGCGTTGAACAGGGTATCGGCGACGCGCACGTCCCATTCGAGTACTTCGGCGTCGGCATTCTTCTCTACGCGCGATTCTTTGAGAGCAAGTTCTTCCGGACTGACCGGCTTCCATTCAACTGCGTAACAGGCGGTTGGAAATAGCAATATCGCGTACAAAACTACGCGAAAGAGTGCGGCAAACATTTCAGGCAGACGAGAGGCCTCCGGGTGGTTCTCCGAATTATATATGTCTTAACGGAGTCCAGGCAATCTCTCTAAGATTTCGCTGGCATAGCCCGCCTGCGCGATTGTGGCAGGCCGGACCGGTCACCCCGCCGGCCGCCGCTTCACCTCGATATTCAACCGCTTGATCTTCTGATTCAGCGTCGAAAGAGGTATCCGCAGCGCTTCCGCCGCTTCCGTCTGGCTGTAATTGACCTCTTCCAACGCCTCAATGATTTTGCGCCGCTCAAAATCCGCCACAATCTCGAACAGCGATGCGTCCTCCGCCACCCTTCCGCTGGTATCCCGCGAAATCTTAAGCCCGCTCGCATGCTGCAAGTGATCCGGCAAGACATGAGCCGGCACCAGCGAAGATACCGTCAGCACCACCGCCCGCTCCACCACGTTCTCCAATTCCCTCACATTACCCGGCCAGTTGTGCTCCATCAGGATCTGCATCGCATCCGGCTCGAAATGCAGCGTCGAATGTTGCTCCGAATCCAGAAACTTCTCATTCTCCTTGCAAAACCGCGTGAAGAAATGGTCCACCAGCAGTGGAATATCCTCTTTGCGCTCCCGCAACGGAGGCAGCGTCAGGTTAATCACGTTCAGCCGGTAATACAGATCTTCGCGGAACTTGCCTTCCTCCACCTGCTTCTTCAAATCCGCGTTAGTCGCCGCGATAATGCGAACATCGACGCGCATGCTTTCATTCGATCCAAGCGGCATGAACTCGCGGTCCTGCAGCACCCGCAGCAGCTTCACCTGAATTTCCGGCGCAATCGTCCCCACTTCATCAAAGAAAATCGTTCCTCGGTTCGCCGTCTCAAACAATCCCTTCCGATTCGCAACTGCGCCCGTGAACGATCCCTTGATGTGTCCGAAGAGAATAGATTCCAGCAGCTCCGTCGGCAGTGACCCGCTATTCACCGGTACGAAGGCCTGATCTGCCCGCGCCGAATGCGCATGAATCGCCTTGGCGATCAGTTCCTTCCCCGTACCCGTTTCGCCCGTGATCAAAATCGTCGCCCGGCTCGGAGCCACTTGCGCCACCTGGTCCAGCAGCTTCAGCATCCGATCGCTCTTCCCGACAATATTCGGAAACGCGTAGCGCTGCTTCAGTGCCCGCTTCAGCTGCGTGTTCTCCCGCTCCAGCCGCCCCCTGGCGATCATGCGATCGATTTCGATCAGCAGCTTTTCGTTGTCCCACGGCTTGGCGAAATAATCGTTCGCCCCCGATTTCAGCGCCCGCACCGCCACCTCGACCGACCCATAAGCCGTCAACATGAAGACCGGCGTCTCCACATCCCGCTGCCGTATATCGGTCAAGACCTCCATCCCCGATCGATCCGGCATCATCAGGTCCAGCAGCACCAGGTCATAGCTGCCCGAATCGAACTTCTGCAAACCCGTCGTCCCGTTCTCGGCCAAGTCGACCGTGTAATTCTCGCCCGTCAGCAGCAGCTCCAGGCTCTCGCGGATATCGGTCTCATCATCGATGACTAAAATCCGCCGGCGCTCCTGCGGACTCACGCGGTCGGCCGGCAACGCAATGTTGGGTGGAGAGGAAATAACCACGTTTCTAGTATCGGCCAAAGGCCAGAGGACCGACTACACTACTCCCGCCCGTCAGGTGCACGACGTTCACAATGCCCGGGTCTTGGCGCGGAAAATCCGCTGTGATCCGATACACAGCCAGGGTCCGGTCATGGGCCTTCTACACACCGTCAGCCCCCAGAAATCCTTCATTATTTGGAAGCTGACAGATTTGGAAGCTGACAGCGGGGCGCTGACGGCTGAAGGCTTTCTCTATAGTCCCCGTCCGAATCTGAGAAAGAAATTCTCAAACCCAGACCCCAACATCTATTGACACCACCCGCAATCCTGAGCTACCGTCGAGAATTCCCCGTCGAAGCCCACATCCTCCCCTTTTGCGCCCAGTCTCGCAACCGCGTCCGAGGACCCCAATGGCCCTATACTGAACTCATTCATGACGCCTGCCGGTGGAACCAAGACTTTAGATGCTCCGGCGTTGCACAACTACGAGCTCGATAGCGCCTTTGACGAGATGTTCGACGGCGCCGGCGAAACGCGCCCCCAATATAAAGCGCTACTCGATTACTTCCTGACCCTTTCTCCCGACGAGCTCCGCGGCCGAAAGCAGTCCGCCGATCTGGCATTTCTCAACCAAGGCATCACCTTTACCGTCTACGGCCGCCAGGAAGGCACCGAGCGCATTTTCCCCCACGACCTGCTGCCACGCCTGATCACCAGCTCCGAATGGCAGCGCATTGAGCGTGGCTTAACTCAGCGCATTACCGCTTTAAACCTGTTCCTGCACGACATCTATAACGAAGGCCGCATCCTTTCCGAAGGCGTCGTGCCCCGCGAAATTGTTTACAGTTGCAAGCACTTCCGCCGTCAGATGCGCGGCATGCAAGTACCGCGAAACGTCTACATCGCCGTCATGGGGACCGATCTCATCCGCCTCCAGAGCGGGGAATTCGTCGTTCTCGAAGACAACCTCCGCGTCCCCAGCGGAGTCTCCTATATGCTCACCAGCCGCCTGGTGATGAAGCGTATCTTCCCTCAACTTTTCCGCCTCTGCGCCGTCCGCCCAATCGAAAATTACAGCCAGTCCCTCCTCGGAACCATGCGGTCCCTTGCGCCCGAAGGCCGCCCCGAACCGACCATCGTCCTGCTCACCCCCGGCGTATTCAACTCCGCTTACTTCGAGCACGCCTATCTTGCTCGCCAGATGGGCATTGAGTTAGTCGAAGGCCGCGACCTCGTCACCCACGACAACGTCGTCTATATGCGGACCACCACCGGGCTCCGCCGCGTCGATGTGATCTACCGCCGCATCGACGACGACTTCATCGACCCGCTCGCCTACCGCTCCGATTCAATCCTGGGCGCTGCCGGACTCTTCAATGCCTACCGTGCCGGAAACGTGACTTTAGCGAACGCCCTCGGCACCGGAGTCGCCGACGACAAGGCCCTCTATGCCTACGTTCCGCGGATTATCAAATATTACCTGGGCGAAGACGCCGTGCTTCAGAATGTCGAAACGTATCTGTTGACCGATCCTTCTCAACGCGCTTATACCCTCGAAAATCTCGATAAACTCGTCGTCAAGGCTGTAGGCGAATCGGGCGGCTACGGCATGCTCATCGGCCCCCACTCGACTGCCGATCAGCGCGAAGAATTCAAGCGCCGCATCGCGGCCGATCCGCGTAACTACATCGCGCAACCCACTATCCTGTTCTCCCGTGCGCCCTGCCTCTTCGACGATCAGATGGAACCCCGTCACGTCGACCTCCGCCCCTACATTCTCTTCGGTGACAAGGTGACCATCGTCCCGGGCGGCCTAACCCGCGTCGCCCTTCGCAAAGGTTCGCTCGTCGTGAATTCCTCACAAGGCGGCGGCAGCAAAGATACTTGGGTGGTCAACGACTAAACCATGCTCTCCCGCGTCGCCGACAGCCTCTATTGGATGAGCCGCTACCTCGAACGCGCCGAGCACACCGCCCGCCTCATCGACGTCAATCTCAACCTCATGCTCGATGAGTCCGCATCCAGCGTCGACCGCCGTTGGCAGCGCGTGCTCAAGACCTTGGGCAACCCGCCTAAGGTCCCCTGGACCGGCGACCCCTACCACCTCGCCCGCACCATGATCTTCGACCTCGAAAAGCGTGCCTCCATAGTTTCCTGCATCATGTTCGCCCGCGAAAATGCCCGTCAGGTCCGCGAACAGATCAGCAGTGAGCAATGGCAGGAGCTCAACCGCCTCTATCATGAGGTCACCGGGGTCAACGTCGACGATTCGCACAATGCCCAGCCGTCCGATTTCCTCCAGATTGTCCATGAAGGCGCCTATCTTTTCCAGGGCGTCACCGATTCCACCATGAGTCACGGCGAAGGATGGCAATTCATTCAATTCGGCCGCTATATCGAGCGCGCATCCGCTACCGCCGCCCTGTTGGACGTCTACACCAGCGAGTTCCTCACCCATCCGGACCGCCTCGAAGGCAACGAATATCTTGAATGGATCGGCCTTTTACGCTCTTGTACCGCTTTTGAGGCCTACTGCCGCGTCTATACCGCCGACCTCCATCCCGAGCGCATCCTGGAGTTTCTATTGCTAAACGAAGAGTTTCCGCACTCCGTCCGCTACGCCATCGACACACTGCAGGATGCACTCGAAGCCATTCACGGCGAAGGCGGCAAGCGGCGCGCTGCCACTTTGACCCGGTTGGCGGGGCGCCTCCAATCATCCCTCAGTTTCGCTGACGTCTCCGAGATCGTTGGCCAGGGAGTGAACGCCTACCTCCACAGCATTCAGCGGCAGTGTCAGGAAATTCATCAGAACATCTATCAGGTCTACATCAACTACTCCATCGATTCCGCGCTCGCCGGGTAAGAGAACCCATGTTCTATCAGATCAGGCATCTCACCAAATACCGCTATGCCACTCCGGTAGTCGAGAGCGTTACCGAAACCCGCATGCATCCGCGTAGCGACGGCAATCAGCGCTGCCTCCAGTTCCACCTATCGGTCAGCCCGCGTTGCCGCGTCTTCTCGTTCCGCGATTACCTCGGCAACAACATCCACCACTTCGATATTCCGGGTCTTCACTCCCAGCTGGTCGTCATCGCCGAATCCCTTATCGATCTTCAGCATGGCGGCCCCATTCCAGCCGCCCTCGGCCACGACGCCTGGGCCGAACTAGACAGCATGGTGGCCAACGGCGATTACTGGGAAATGTTGTTGCCCAGCGAATTCGCCCAGCCCACGCCGGCCCTCCAGGATCTCGCCCAAGCCCTCCACGTTCACCGGCGCGCCGATCCCCTCAGCCTCCTCCATGCGATCAACCGCGGCGTATATGACTGGTTTGATTACGTTCCCAAGAGCACCAAAGTGGATTCGCCCATCGACGACGCTCTCCAATCCCGCAAAGGCGTTTGTCAGGATTTCGCCCACATCATGATCGCCCTCGTCCGTAGCGTCAAGATACCCTGCCGTTACGTCAGCGGGTATCTCTACCACCGGACCGGCGACCGCGATCGCTCTGTCGAAGGTGCAACCCACGCCTGGGTCGAAGCCCTCCTGCCTCATCTGGGATGGGTGGGATTCGATCCCACCAACAACCTCATCGAAGGCGATCGCCACATCCGGGCCGCTATCGGCCGCGATTACGCCGACGTCCCCCCCACCAAAGGCGTGTACCGTGGCGCCACCTCGAGCGAGCTCACCGTCGCTGTTCAAGTATCCCCATCTGAGGCGCCCCCGCCCCTAGATCAGGAACTTCCTATGCCGGAAGATTGGTCGATTCTCGTCGAAAAGGTCCAGGAGCCGCCCCCCGCTACCCCGCCTCAACACGCTCAACAACAGCAATAAAACCGCTCCCGGCCCAAAAAATTGCCGCCCCGCCTAAGCCATTTCCATCGAACCCCCGATAGTCTTGTGACGGCCCAGCAACGTGCCGTTCGGTTGACCCATGAACAGACACCCCGCAATTCGATCTAAGAAAGACAAAATAAGAGTCATTCAACCCGGCGACTTCGCCCGGCGCGCCCTCGAGAGGCGCTTCGCCGACGGGAAGGCGTTGGAATTGCAAGGCCGTTTCGCCGATGCCGAAAAAGTCTATCGGGAGTTGGTGGCGTCCTTTGAACGGCAACGCATAAACAGTGGAACTCCCTGCGCGGCGCTGGCCTATACCCTGGTTTGCCAAGCCAAATGGGAGGAGGCCGAGCGCATCCTCAAGCGCAGCATAAAGCTCGAACCGAAGATCCTGGAATCACACGTCAATCTCGGAGCGGTCTATCGCCACACCCGGCGCTGGCAGGAGTGTCACGATGCTTCGAAACGCGCTTTGGAACTGGAACCCAAAGACACCCGCGCCCGCCTGAACCTCGGCGTCGCCTTCGCGGAGATGTCTCAATACGGCGCCGCTGTCCAGGCCTTCCTCTTGGTGCTCGCCCTCGATCCCGACCATTTGGAAGCCAGAAAGGGTATTGCAAGCAACTATGTATCGCTCGGCGAACCCGCCGTTTCCATCCCCATGTTCCGCAGAGTCATTGAGATGGAGCCCGACGTTCTTTCGAATTACTCCCAAATCCTGTTCGCAATGCAGTATGAGCCGACGCTCTCCAATGAAGCCGTCCTTGAAGAGCACCTGAACTTCGGCCGCAAGACGCGCACCCTCATCGGCTCGCCGGGCGAAGCCCTCCCCATCGTCAAGCATTGGGACCGGATTCTTCGCATAGGCTATGTTTCGGGCGACTATAGAACTCACGTCGTCATGCGCTTCATAGAGAACGTTATTGCCTCGCACGATCGCGACCGGGTGGAAGTGGTCTGTATTTCAACCACCAACATTCAGGACGCGACGACGGAGCGCATCAAGAAACTCGCGGGCGGATGGCTGGACATCAGTGCGGTAGATGACGAAACGGCCGTACGCATGATCCGCGATAAGCAGCTCGATATCGCCGTCGATCTCTCGGGGCACTCTTCCATTCTGCGGCTCGGGCTCTTTGCTCGCCGCCTGGCGCCGGTGCACCTGTCCTGGTGTGGTTATTCCGGCACCACCGGTCTCGACACCATGGACTACATCGTCGTCGATAACATTATTTCTCCTCCCGGCGAGAAAACGTTTTTTGTGGAGCGCCCCATCCGCATGCCCGGCTCCTACGTCTGTTTCAGCCCCTCGGACGCCCCCGCCATCGGTCCGCTTCCCTTCGACCATAATGGCCACATCACTTTCGGCTGTATGAACAATCCCGGCAAGGTGAACAAATACGTCATTGCCTGGTGGGCCCAGATCCTGAACGCGGTTCCGAATTCGCGCCTACTCATGCGCTATCACCTGCTCGACGATCCTCTGGTCAAGGAACGCCTGAACAAGATATTCCGAAGTCAGGGTATAGCCGATCGCGTCGATATGCGCAGCGGAGGCGGCTCTTTTCTCGATTCGTATAACGCCGTCGACATCGCTCTCGATACCTTCCCATACAACGGAACCACCACAACTTGCGAAGCCCTCTGGATGGGAGTGCCCGTCATCTCGATGCGCGGCGACCGCTTTGTCGCCAGAGTTGGTGCCTCCCTGCTGACCAACGTTGGTCTTGAAACCCTCGTTGGAGAAAACCCCCAAGACTATATCGATCGCGCGGTCGCGCTCGCCCAGCAACCGGACCGGCTCGCCGGAATGCGAAAAACTATGCGGGCAAACCTGGTCAATACCGTCCTCTATGACCCCGCCACGTTCACTCGGCAGTTAGAAGACAAGTATTCTGAGGTCTTTCAAGAATGGTGCGAGCGGTAAATGCGGGCGTGTGCGCCAATATTTTGGCGCACACTCGCGAATCACCAGACTTTTCCCGCGCCAAAAAAATGCCACCGACATTTTCCCCTCAAACTCCCTCCTCCCCACACGATAAGCATTTTGTCAGCGGGAATCGGGCAAACAAACCCGGGCCGATGCAAAGTCGGGAAGCTGCCACAAAACAGGAGAAGACACACCAATGATTTCAATCCAAACCAACGTTGCGGCCCTGTACGGCTTGCAAAACCTCAACAGAAACCAGCAGATGGAACAGACCACCATCGAATCCATGACCTCCGGTTATCGGATCAACAGCTCGGCGGACGATCCGGCCGGACTGGCCATTGCCAACACCCTGCGTAACCAGCAGGCTCAGTTGAACCAGGGCGTGTCGAACGGCAACAATGCTGTTGGCCAGTTGCAGATCATCGATGGCGGCGCAAGCAACATCGCCCAGATCCTCGATCGGCTCCAGACGCTCGCGGTGCAGGGTTCCTCCAGCACCTTCACTGGCAACTTCCAGACGCTGGCAAACGAATTCAATAACGACCTGCAGGAAATCACCCGCCAGGCAGCCAATATCGGCATGAACGGCACGGCTGCTTCGGTCGCCGCCGTCGCCTCCGTCGCTTCTACCGCTGCGGTTGCCTCCGCGGTTTCGGTCGCGTCGGTCGCCTCGGTTGCCGCTACTGGCACCATTGCGTCGGTCGCCTCGGTTGCTTCGGCTGCCGCGGTTGCTTCAGTTGCTTCGGCCGCTGGAACCGCCGCCGTCGCCTCCGCCGCCTCGGCCGCTGCCGGCATCTTCGCTTCGGCCCTCACCATCTACATCGGTGCCGGTCTCGGCTACAACGCCGCCCAGCTCGGTACGGCTACGGAAGGCCTCACGCTGTCCGCGGTCGACTCGGCAGCTCTGAGTCTGCAGTCCATCGCAGTCGCCACCGCCGCTTCCGCCAATTCCAGCACTTTCTCTCAGATGATCTCCATCATCGCGGCCGCTGTCACTCAGCTGGCTTCGGTGCAGGGCACAGTCGGTGCGAGCATCAATCGGCTGAACTTCTCAATCAACCTCGCGCAGTCGCAAATTACGAATTATGCTGCCGCGCAATCCCAGATACGCGACGCCAACATGGCACAAGAGGCTACGAATCTATCGCAGCAGCAGGTGCTCATGCAGTCCACCATGGCGGCCTTAGCTCAAGCCAATCAGATTCCGCAAGGCGTCTTGAAGCTGATGCAATAATCGTCAATCCCAAAACTAAAGCGGGGCGCTCACCAGCGCCCCGCTTTTTCATTTGCTCTAAAGTATAGCCAGTTTGCAGCCGATATCTTTTCTGGAGACCTTATATGAGCACCAGCTCCACGGTAACACCGCTTACGTTCAATGGCCAAAGCACCTACTCTGCCGATTTCCAGCAAATCATTAATAGAGCGGTGCAAACCCAATCCATTCCGTTAGCCGAATACAGCGACCAGCAAACCGCCGACCAGACCTTACTCGGCACACTTCAAGCCGTTGGCCAAACGGTCACGCAACTCCAAACCGCCATCGAAAACCTGGCCTCTTCGGTCACCTCCACTGCTCTCGCCGCCAACGTCTCAAATACTTCTGCCGTCTCCGTATCTCTGGCCAGCAATGCCAATGCCGGAAACTATCAACTTGAAGTGGACAAATTGGGATCGGCCACCCAGACCATCAGCACTGGAAGTCCTCAAACTGTTACCGATCCAACCTCTCAGGATCTCAGTACCGCTTCCTCCTACACGTTGACAGTGAACGGAACTGCAACCACCATTACTCCAACTTCCAACAATCTCAACAGCCTCGTATCCACCATCAACGGCAACTCCGCGCTCGGTGTTACGGCATCCATTGTCAATGTAGGTAGTTCAAGCTCGCCTGATTACCGGTTGTCGCTCCAGGCAAACCAACTTGGCGCTACCACCATTCAGTTGAGCGCTGGCGGCACAAACCTGCTGAACACGATTTCGACCGGCTCGCCCGCCCTGTACAAGGTTGACGGCTTAGCCCAGCAGATCTCAAGCACTTCCGACACCATCCAACTGGCGCCCGGTGTAACCGCTACATTGCTTGGAACTACTCCTACAGGCTCTCCTGCTTCCATCTCGGTCGCAGCCTCTACCTCAAGCGCGGCAACTGCTCTTCAGCAGTTCGCTGTCGCGTACAACAACGTTGTTTCCGCACTCGCTACCCAGCACGGTCAGAATGCCGGCGCGCTCTCCGGTCAAAGCCTTCTCATCACCGCGCAGCAGATGCTCTCACAAATTAATGGATACAGGACGCCGACCGGTGGAATTCAATACCTCAGCGCGATGGGCTTGGACCTTAACACCCAGGGCCAGTTGACCTTCAACCAAAGCGAATTCAACACTTCCGCCGCCTCCAATTTCCAGGGGCTTTCTGATTTCATCGGCAGTGACCAATCCGGATTCGTTCAAAGCGCAACCAACGCCCTCTCTAACTTAATCGACCCAACCTACGGCGGGATCACCATCCAAGAGAACTCGCTGAATCAGGATCTAACCAGTCTGGCCTCAAAAATTTCCGATACCACCAGCCAGATCAATCTGTTTCAACAGAACCTCGTGGCCCAGCTCTCGGCGAGCGACGCGATCATCTCGGTGTTGCAAAGCCAGGACACCTTCTTCAAGGGCTTGTTCGCCATCACCTATAACACCGGATCGACGTCTGGCGGGTAAAACACCATGAACCAAACTGAACTCCGCGCAGCAATCGAGAGTTCGTTCGACAAATTGCGCACCGCCGTTGAAGATCGGCGCTATAACGAAGTCCAAACCATCCTACGCAGTCAGCGGCCTCTGTTTGAAGGCCTCGACTTCAACGACTCCGATTCCTTCGACCTGTTGAGACAAGGGCAGGACCTCACCAACTGGGCCTTAACGCTCACCCTCGTACAGCGCACACACATGGAACGCGCCTACGCCTCTATGCTCCGTCTCAAACAGATGGATTCCGGCTATTTCATAACGCCGGTTTGCTCCGCCGATCTTGTCGATCTACGCGGTTGAACCCTCAAGCAGTCAGAAACTGCTTTATAACCGCTAACAATCCGAGATGCTCGTACCACAATCCCTCCCATATGTCTGATGTACTCAGCCTCTGCCTCATTGTGAAAAACGAAGAGCGTACCCTCGCGCGCTGTCTCGATTCGGCGCGAGGCCTGGCAAGCCAGCTGATCGTCGTTGACACAGGCTCGACCGACGCAACGGCTCACATCGCCGCCGCATACGGAGCCGATCTGATTCCGTTCGATTTCACGGTCGTCGACTTTGCGGCCGCCCGCAATCACGCGATTGCTCGCGCCAACGGCCGGTGGATCCTGATGCTCGACTCGGATGAAACCCTCGATCCTGCAACTTTGCCCCTGATCGAGACGCTCATCGCTCGCGGCGAGAACGCAGGATACTATCTCGAGCGGTACAATCATTGGTCCAATTCCGAAAAGCCCACTACCGATTACGTCGTCCGGCTTTTCCCAAATCGGCCATGCTATCGCTACCGCGGCCGCGTCCATGAAACCATAAACGACTCGATTCTGTCCGGTGGCGGCCGGCTGAATAAAACCAGCATCCGTATTGATCACACGCTTTCTTCAGACCGGGAAGCGCGGCATCGCAAGAACCGCTGGTACATCGAAATCCTTAAGGAGGAGATCGCTGCCGCCCCGGGCGACGATTCGCGCCTCGATTTCCTAGCCGCTGAATACCATCAACTCGAAATGTTCGACGAAGCGACCGAGATCGCCGAACAGATCGCGCGTGTCAGGCCGCAGGACCCCAGAGCTCACTTGTTCGCAGGCGTTTATCATTTCCTGTACAAGCCCGATCTGGTGAGGGCGCGAGCCGATTTCAATCAGGCTTTGAAATTGCGCCCAGGTTATCCCGAAGCCAAATCCTTCCTCCAATTGCTCAACGAGCGGGAACGCGAAGCGCCGCTGTCCTACCAAACCGCTGCAGCAGACTAGCTGGTGAGACTCTTCGAGGTGTAGCAAATACTTGCAATACCTGGCACCTGGTGGGGCAGGCGCTTTCGCCTGCCGCCGGGGCCCGCATGGGCCTGGAAACTCTCTTACTCTCCCAACTGGAACCAAGCCAGACTCTGATGATCACAATCGCGAGGAGGGCGGCGATAATGAGCACCGATTCCAGCATGCAGTATAAGTAACGCTGCTAACGCCGGCAGAGTTCCGGGAGCTGCTTCTTCAGTGCCGCAATCTTCGGCATATCGTTATACATAATGTATGGCGCAGTTGGGTTGTTGTCCAGATAGTGCTGATGATATGCCTCGGCGGCGTAGAACCCTTTAAACGGGACCACTTGCGTCACAATCGGCCGCTTGAATACATGAGCCGCCTTAAGTTGGGTGATGTAGGCCTCGGCGATCTGCTTCTGCTCGTCGGTTTGATAGAAGATGGCCGAGCGATATTGGGTGCCTTCGTCCGGGCCTTGACGATTCAGCTCCGTGGGATCGTGTGCGACCGAGAAGTAGACCTTCAGAAGTTGCCCATAGGTGATCTTTGTTGGGTCGTACGTGACCTTCACCGACTCGGCATGCCCTGTTCTTCCAGTGCTAACCATCTCGTAATGAGCCGTCGAAGCCTCGCCGCCCGAGAATCCAGACACTACGTTGGTCACACCGATAACCCGTTCGAACACGCCCGCTACTCCCCAAAAACACCCGCCGGCGAACACAGCGGTCTGCTTTCCCTGCAAAGAGCCGTTGGGAGTATCGACCGCCGCATCGGGGAATGAACCCGCGAAGACCGGAACCTGGTACATCAGAGCCGCGGCCGCAATCGCACCGACGCCTAACAAGCGCTTCATCATATTTTTTGTCCGTTCCTTCTTTTCCAGATGCATAAATCGCATCGAACGATTTGTGAATCCAAAATCGTCCTCGAACGATTTGTCGATCCAAATCGCCTCGGACGCTTTCTCAATCAAGTATTCGCTTGGACCTCGCCCTCGGTTACCATGCTTCCGTCAAATAAAGGGCGGCATGTGCCCCGCCGTTCCAACTTCGTCGGCACCACCACTTCGGGTATTTCAGTCTGGCTGGTGCGGATCCTATCAATCGCCATCTTCGCTAATTCTACGCCGATTTCGGGGGTTTGGACGTGGACACTAGTCAGTTGAGGAAATCGCAGAGTGCCGTATTGATCGTCGAAGCCGATCAAGCTAACATCTCCGGGTACTCGTAAATTATGCCGCTGCAGCGCTTCCCAGGCCCCGTACGCCATGTCATCCGTACTGGTCAAAATGGCCGTGACCGGAAACTTCTTTTCGAGAATTAAGCTGACGCTGCTCATTCCATCCATAAACTGATCGTCGGCGAGACCCGCCGAGAGCATGTGCGGCTCCAGGCCCGCTTCGTTCATGCAACACCGATATGCTTCGGACCGAACCCGGCACCACGGCAAAGACGTATCGCCCAAAAACCAGATCTCACGGTGACCGAGTTGCAGCAGGTAACGCGTAGCCTCGGCACATCCCGAATAATCGTCAAACCTCACCTGATTCACTCCGGGATGCGGCGCACTGCCGACCACATTGTTCGCCAACGTCACGTAGCGCATGCCGAGCCCGTCCATCGCTTCCAGAAAATTCGGATAGTTGGTGCCTGCTGCTATAACGCAATCGGCGATGCCGTGACTGCGCAAGACCGAAGGCAGCCGAAGATGGCTAACCGCCGTGTTCCCGGAGTAATTGAAGCGCGCGAACACGACAAAATAACCGGTATGCGAGCAGTATTCCTCCACACCCTGCAGCACATGGGCGTGGAACGGATGCACGAAGCTGCGATTGCTCAGAATGAATGAAATGATCGGCGATGAATTACGGCTGAGGTTTTGTGCGCGCGCGTTCGGCCGGAAATTCAAGTCCCGAATTGCCTCCTCGACCCGTGCGCGGAGCAGAGCGTTCACATCCGGACGCGCATTGATCACTCTCGAAACAGTGCCGACCGATACTTTGGCCCGAGCCGCTACGTCTTTTATAGTTACTGCCACTTTATGTATTTTCCGTGAACCGTTTCATACGATAAGCTACCATTCAGAAAGATTGGCACGAAACCGCAGCCCGTGTCCGGCACGCTGGGGCTTCGCTGCCACGGGACCAAGCCATCTCAAAAGGAACATCCATGTCGTCTTCCAATCACACCGATACCGCAACTATCGACAAGCTGCAATCAGGCGATCTCGCGTCCGAAGTGGAACGGATCGTTTCGCAAGCGCCCGTATACGACATCCATACCCATCAGTACCCGCCAAGTTTCCAGAAACTATTCTCGGCCGGTATTGACGACCTGGTGACCTACCACTATCTCATTGCCGAGGTTTTCCGATCGTCAGATATTTCGATTCCAGCCTTTTGGGCCATGAGCAAAACAGAACAGGCGGATCTGATCTGGGAGACTTTGTTCGTTCGAAACACCCCATTATCCGAGGCCTGCCGCGGAGTTCTCTGCGTGATGACCTCGTTTGGCCTGGACCCTTATGCGAAGACTCTGAAGGAAGCGAGAGAGTTCTTCCGGGCCAGCACACCTGAACAACACATTGAGCGCACGATGAAACTCGCCGGCGTGACCGATATCGTGATGACGAACGACGTTTTCAGCGAAGAGGAAGTTGCCTATTGGGAGGCCGGCGCCGCACAACATCCGAAGTTGCATGCCGCACTTCGCATGGATCCGCTGTTGAATAACTGGGACCATGCATCCGAAGTGCTTAGCGCTCGCGGCTACGCGGCCCATCGCGAACTCGACCAGATCAGCATTTCGAGCGCGCGTAAGTTTATCGACGATTGGATCGGGCGCATGAAGCCGCTGTACATGGCCGTCTCTTTGCCGCCCACCTTCCGCTATCCCGAAGATTCAGTGCGCGCTCGGCTTATCAAAGAAGTTGTCTTACCCGCCGGCCGCGACCACAAGATTCCGTTTTCGATGATGATTGGCGTTCGCAAAGCCGTTCATCCTGAACTGAAGGACGCAGGCGACGCATTGGGTCATGCCGATATCATTACCGTCGAGCGCCTCTGCCACGAAAACCCGCAGAATCGATTCCTGGTCAGCATGCTGTCGCGCGAGAATCAGCACGAGCTCTGCGTGGCCGCGCGCAAGTTCAGAAACCTGATGCCCTTCGGCTGTTGGTGGTTCCTGAACAACCCATCCATTATTCGAGAGATCACCGACGAGCGTCTTGAAATGCTGGGGCCGACCTTCATTCCCCAGCACTCGGATGCGCGCATACTCGATCAAATCGTATATAAGTGGAAGCACTCGCGTCACGTGATCGCAGGCTGCCTAACGGAAGCGTATCGAGCCCTGGGACGCGATGGCTTTGAGGTGACTACGGCACAGATTGAACGTGATGTGAAGCGTTTGTTCCAGGACAACTTCCGCACCTTTGCGGGCATCTCGTAATCAGCACGAGGCAACACACGAGGCAACAATGGTTGCGTGCTTCAAAATCGAGAGTGAAACCGCATGACACAGGGCGACCCTGCCGTTTCGCCAAATGTTGTCCCCCAGCCGGATATCGACCGCAGCCATGCCATACCGAACTTCCGCTGGTTCATCTGCGCGCTGCTGTTCTTTGCCACTACCGTGAACTATATGGACCGCATGGTGTTGGGCATTCTGAAGCCCGTCATCGCGCAGGACCTGCACTGGACCGAAAATCAGTACGGCACCATCATCGCGTGTTTTCAGGCGGGCTATGCGGTGATGATGCTCGTGGCGGGGTGGTTGATCGACAAACTGGGAACGCGCATCGGCTACATCATCTCCGCGACGGTCTGGAGCATTTCGTCGATGTCGCATGCACTCGCCGGCAACGCGTTCCAGTTCGGCTTGGCACGGCTCGGACTCGGTCTCGGCGAGGCGGCTAATTTTCCGGCTGCGATCAAAACGGTTGCCACCTGGTTTCCGCGCCGCGAACGTGCTCTCGCAACCGGCGTATTCAATAGTGGATCGAACGTTGGCGCAGTCGTCGCACCCCTGCTCGTGCCTATCATGGCCG
Organism: Bryobacteraceae bacterium; assembly: GCA_036269625.1. Lineage (GTDB taxonomy): Bacteria > Acidobacteriota > Terriglobia > Bryobacterales > Bryobacteraceae > Bog-105. The sequence goes on from DATBEF010000070.1 coordinate 24,200, forward strand.
CCCGCTTCGGCTGGCATTCGGCCTTTCTGCTCACTGGCTCCCTCAGCATGCTTTGGGTGATCCTCTGGAGCTTGACTTATCGCGAGCCGGACCGCCACCGCCGTCTTTCCACGGAAGAACTCGCTTTGATCCGTTCCGACCAGGAAGAGACGCAACTGCATAAGGTCCCCTATGGCCAGTTGCTCACCAAACGCGCTGCGTGGGCCCTCATCATGGGCAAGTTTTTGACCGATCCGGTCTGGTGGTTCTATCTCAACTGGCTGCCGGGCTTTCTGCACGACAATTACAAACTCGATCTCACTCATATCGGGCCGCCTCTTATTGCCATTTATGTCTCCGCCGATGTGGGGTCGGTCGGCGGCGGTTGGATCTCATCCAGCCTTATTACGCATAACTGCCCGGTAGGCAAGGCGCGTAAGATCGCGATGCTGATCTGTGCGTTAGCAGTTACCGCGGCGATCTTTGTACCAAACGCCCATGGCAATCTATGGTTGACCGTAGGCTTAGTAAGCATCGCCGCCGCCGCCCATCAAGGCTGGTCAGCCAATCTCTATACGATTGCCTCCGATTGCTTCCCCAAGAGCGCCGTTGGCTCCGTCGTGGGGCTCGCCGGGTTCGGCGGCGCCGTGGGCGGAGCCTTTGCGGCTAAAGCGATAGGCGCCTGGTTAAACTTCTCGCACGAGGTCTACGGACCGCTATTCCTGGCGGCCGGCTCAATGTATTTGCTCGCCCTCCTGGTCATCCAACTCCTGATTCCCCGTTACAAGATGGCGTCTTGAGTACCGCCCGTTGAAAAACCACTCTCTGCGACCGCGGCTGAGTTTTAGCGCGACCCACAGAACCGGCTATGACCGAGTGGCGCGCGCAAGCAAGCGCTTGTTCCCGCAAATAATAACGACGCCACGTCTTAGAAGATCACCTTCGCGGCCAATTGAACGTTCCTGGGAGCGCCCGGGCCGATGCCTGGAGCACCGAACGATACGTCGTAAGTGGAGCCAATTGTTCCTATATTACTGCCGGAAATGTTGGTGCCTGGCTCAGAGAGGTTCCTGAAATTGAAGATATTGAAAATTTCCGCTCGAAGCTGCGCCGAAATATGTTCAGTGATTCGTATGTTCTTAAACATCGAATAATCAATCTGATGAGTCGGCGGCCCGTAGAACTCGTTGCGGCCCACATTCCCATAGGTTCCCTGCGCCGGTGATGCGAAGGCAGCCGGATTGAACCAGTAAATGGTACTGCTGGCCCGATCGGAGGGGGGTACATTCGCGAACGGGTTGCCGACAAGCTCTGCCCGATCATTATTCTCGCTGGTGAGGCTTGAGTCGCTGCCGGAAGTCACCGTAAACGGCGTGCCAGTGAAGAAGGTGAACATGGTATTCAACTGCCATCCGCCTAAAATCGCCCGGTACTTAGTCGGCTGAGGAACGGCGTAGCTCAAGAACATCGAAAGCGAACTGCGAATATCGAAATCCGAATTGCCGTAATCGCACCGCAAGCAATAGCTGTTTTGCGGGATGATGCCGCGAGCGTAAGACAAATCGTCCAAAGAATGTCCGAAGGTGTAGCTGAGCTTGGTAGTGAAGCCGTGGAAACTGGTCATGCGCACCGACCCAAGCAATCCGTTGAAATTGGAGTTAGCAACGGACTGCACCTCATTGATTGCGCCTAGATTGGGGAACTGGCTGTAATACGGCCGCGAAGTGACACTTTCGGGTGAACCAATTGGAATCTGATTAATATCCAGGGTATCCGGCAGGTGACGGCCCAAGGCTCCTGAATAGCCGAGTTCAGCCACGACGTCCTGAGCCAACTGATACTGAACATTGAAAGTGGTATTCATGCTATAGGCGGTTACGAAGTGCTGGCTCACTGAGAATGCGCCATAAGGGCCGGTTGCTGAACTTGCCGCAAAAATGGGAACGCCCGCCTGGAGGGTGATCGGGTTCTGGTTCACCAGAGTCAGCACGGGCGCCGCTCCGCCTATGTTCTCGTTAATTCCCGTACCTGCGCCGTTGGGCGCGGAACTATTGCCAAAGTAGGAGACGTTGGGAACCTGATAATACATGCCCCAGCCGCCACGGATCACAAGCTTGCCGCCGGCTTTCGGTTGGAATGCGAACCCGAACCGCGGAGCAAAATCGTGCAGATCACGTGGCCAAAGGGAGTTAATCCCATGTCCGACATACACTATGCCGCCCTTTGAAGGAATAAAAGTGGAAATAAGATCGGCGGGGTTACTGATCGGGCTTTGATAGGTCCAGTTCAGGCCATAATTCAGCGTCAGCCTTGAAGTAACTTTCCAGGTGTCCTGCCCAAAAAAGGAAAGCCCGTTCAGATAGTAGTTCCGCTGCTGGTTGCCATAAGCAATGCTGGCGTGTTGGATCCCAATGCGGCCGGAAAGGAAGTCCGCAAGGGAGTCAAGCGATGGATTGGGAGATTGCCCGTTCGCCGCACATCCTCCGCCTACTTCCCAAGAGTCGCTAGAGCATTGTGCCGCGAAGGGCCCCTGCGTGCCGTCGAACGTGAAGGTGCCGGGCGCGTTCGCGTCATAAAATACATCCAGACGTGAACGCCGGTACTCGCCTCCGAAGCGGAATTGGTGGGCGCCCACCGTATAGGTGAAGGTCTGATCGATATGGCCGGTAGTGTCAATGCGCCCGAGTTGAGGTGTCAAGCCGATTCCGTCAAATCCGGTAATGCTCATGTTTGGCGCGCCGAAATCAGTTGGATTTGTGACTCCATCGTTTAAACCGAGGGCCGGCATATTGAACCCATGGTTGGCGTCGCCGAACACCTGCTTGAAGTAGTTCACTCCCGCCAGCGTCTGGGCGACGAAGCGGGGCGAAATCACACGGTTGTACACAACCGAAAAGTTGTGCATGCGGCTGGGCGCGGCCTGAAAGTAATAAGGAAGCGCCGAGCCGATATATTCCGTCTGATTGCCGGTGCCGCCGAAGTAGCGAATCGCGATGTTGTTCTTCTCGTTGAACTGATGGTCGAGCTTGATTACGCCGTTGTAGCTGTTGGAGAGGTTGATGCCGGCCCCATTGTAGTTGTGCACGGCAGCAGGCCCCGATAGACTGTTGGCCGGCCAGAGATTATTAATCAGCGTCAGCGCGAGTGGATTTACCTGCACCCCGTCCCTAGCCATGACCTGCGTGGCTGCCGATACCCATCCAGCCGATGGAGTGGTTCCTACGGCCGTCAGAGCCTCTCGATAGTTCTGCTGCTCATAATTGATGAAGAAGAAGGTGTGGTTTTTTACTATGGGCCCGCCAAGCGAGAAGCCCTCCTGGTTGTTCCGCAATTTGGAGTTTGGCGAACCGGGAGGCGTGAACCAGTTATTGGTCGCAAAAGCCTCGTTCCGGTTGAAGTAATAAACAGAGCCGTGGAAATTGTTGGTTCCGGACTTGATGACAACGTTTAGTACGCCGCCCGAGTTGCGTCCTTCCTCTGCGTTGCTGCTGCTCTGAAGAGAGAACTCGTCGATAGCGTCAATCGGAAGCACAACACCGGCAATTCCCGATACACCGCCCTGGTTGACGGAATTGACGTTATGCCAAAGATCATTGTTGTCGGCTCCGTCAATCTTCCAGTCAACGCCGTTGAATCGTGAGCCGTTTAGCGAGCCGTTCGCGTTGGCGCCAGGATTAAGCTTCAGTAGCTGCGTGAAGTCCCGGCCATTCAAAGGCACGTCCAGGATCTGTTTGGTGTCGATTAAGCTGGTTTCCGCGGATGAGGCCGTCTCGATGGCGACGGCGGTCGCCTGAACCTCGACGGTCGTCGCCTGCTGTGCAACATCAAGTTTTAGGGCGACAGTGTTGACCTTGCCTGCGTCCACCACCACGCCAGAGACGTGAACGGTGTTAAAGCCCGCCTGGGTGACCGTAATGTCGTAGGTCCCTAGCGGAAGATCCTGAAAAACGAATTCGCCGGCGGAAGAACTGGTGCTCTCGCGAGTCAAGCCCGTATCGGGACTCACAAGCTTGACGGCCGCACCCGTCACTACGGCTCCCGAATTGTCGGTCACGGTTCCGCTTACGCCCCCTCGGAAAGTTTGAGAGAACAATTGCCCCGAGACAAGAAATGCCAAAGTTACCATTACGGACGGCAGTCTACGCAGCATAAAACAACTCCTTTTCATAGCAATTGGGCCGGCAACTTGGCCGAACGTCATTCAAGGTGACGCGATCAGACAGTTAAATCAAACGAGTGAGGATAGCATATTTCTCTACTGAACCCTGAGCGTTAGCGAGGGGACCTCACCTCTCGTTCGTCCAATACGCTGATACCGATCGTTCGTGCAAGACGCTGATACCGAACGGGAGCGTTAGCGACCAAAGGCTGGACGAGGCAAAGTCGCCTAAGCAAACGACATTGGGTGGTCTGAACTGTCCAACCCATACTCGTTCAACTCACCTGATTCGTGGGGCTTAGCTGCGATAATAAAGCTTTACATAGGAACCTGTCGAACCCGCCGAG
>DATBEF010000188.1:0-36475 GCA_036269625.1 Bryobacteraceae bacterium
GGAATCCAGATATCCGTAGGGCTTCCGACCACTTCGCCTGAGAAATGAGGCGGCGCAACACCAATGATCGTAAAGGGCGAACCATTAATCCGGAGCGTGCTTCCTGGAATGTCAAAGCTGCGCCCAAAGCGATTGACCCAATAGTCGTAACTGATGACGACGACTGATTCGACGCCAACCCTTTGATCGTCCTGAGATGAGAATGCGCGACCGATAACAGGCGATATGCCGAGTACTTCAAAGTAGTTGTCGGAAACCAGCCGGCCATAAGCTTCCTCGGCCGCGCCATTGGCCGTTCCGACGTCAATACGACCGGTCTTCCCCGATGCCAGAAGTCCAGTGAATACTTGATTCTCATCCCGTAGCCGGCGATAGAGCGGATAAGAGAAGACATCGGCCATCGGTCCACCCGTCCAAAAGGCGGTTGGCCGTGATGCGTCGCCAACCGAAACCAGTTCATCCGGTGATCGTACTGGGAGCGACCGCAACATCACGGCATCGATGAGCGTGAAGATCGCTGTATTAGCGCCAATTCCCAGAGCCAGAGAAATCACGACGATCGCGGCGAATCCGGGGTTTCTGCGGAGGCCGCGAACAGCGTATTGCAGGTCTTTCAGTAATGTCTCAAGCATGGGTAGACCTCTTCGCTGGCGGTAGATTTCTTTGATTTGCTCCGTACCGCCAAACGCACGCTGAGCGGCTGCCCGCGCATCTTCAGAGTTCATGCCGCGTTCGCGGTTCTTCTCCGCTTCCATGTCGAGGTGAAAACGTAGCTCTTCTTCAAGCCGGCGATCCAGGGCGGGCTGCCCAAACAGACCCCGAATTCGAGAAACAAGCTCGCGCAACGGCATTCATCAAGCTCCGGCATCAAGAGGCGGGCAATTGGTCCTGAAACGTTTTCAAAACAAGAAGGTCCAATGTGCCCTGAAGCACTTCAGTCTCTGTTTCATTTGGCTGTCTACAGGAGCATAACGCATTTTCCTGTAGACCGTCAAATGGGCGCTACGTGAACAGGGCTGATCGCGGATTGGGCTCGGCAGCAGTATGTCCGATTTCTTCAATAACTCAGCTCCTCCTTCGAACTATCATCGAACCGGATGACTCGCAGAGAGCTTTTAGTGAATGGCATAGCGGTGGTACCACCCGTTTCTTCCGCAGCAGGAGGGTCTTATTCGATGGAACAACGCGTCAGCATCGTGACGCTGGGAGTAAAGGACCTTGGAGGGGCCCGGCGATTCTACGTCGATGGACTGGGCTGGAAACCGGTCTTTGAAAACAAGGAGATTATCTTTTTTCAAACCGGCGGTATGGTGTTCGCGCTCTTCCTGCGTGAAAAGCTCGCCGAGGACCTCCAAGCCGATCCCACTACATTTGGGCGGGCGGTTATGGCCCTGGCTTACAATGTCCGCGCGAAGAGCGAAGTGGATCCGCTGCTACAGCGAGCAACAAACGCCGGCGCTGCGATTCTGAAACCGGCTCGCGAAGCTTCGTGGGGCGGCTATTCAGGATATTTCGCGGATCCTGACGGGTTTGCGTGGGAAGTGGCGTGGAATCCGGCCTGGCGCCTTGCGGCGGATGGCAGCATCTATTTTCGATAAAGATTCGGCTCACTCCTGCGCGGGGAAAAATCGGTATTCGACGCTCAGGCGGTTGAGCGTCATGGCTGGGTCAACCTGCGTCCGGTGCAGCGTGCCGGGCAGAAGCAGGAGTCCGTCGCCCAGGCGCAGGTGCGGAGCACAGAACGTTTCCGGGCGGAAACGTTGCCGCAAGGCCGGGTCGCCGAGTTCGCTGTAGTGCAGCAAACGATCCAGCTTCTGCTCAACGAATTCCATTCCTGGGCTATCCACTCCGCAGTCCTGCAACGGAATCCAGATCGTGAACAGTTGCGTCATCGGACCCACATCGTTCTTGGCGGCGCCATAACTTACTCCTAACCCTCCGTCCTGATGCCAGGAGTTGGGCTGGTACCAAGGTGGCGCATGGCGGGGCGCGAAGCGCTTGCGTGACCAGGATTCCTGAAGACGGCATTCGAAAGCAGGCGGGATGGAAATGCCGGAGGCGGCGATGGGCGCCAGTGGATCTCCCCCTCCGAAGTCACGCAACGCATCGATCAGAACCGAATGGGAGAAGGGCGTGAATCGATAGCGGCCGGGATCTGCGTCGCCACGCGCGATCGCTTCAAAACAGACTTCGGCAGCATTACGTAAACGTTTCAGTATGTCGATCGGGAAGGCCGAGCGGAGCACCGAAACGGGCCCCGCGGTCAAATCGATGTTATAGACTTCGCCCGAATCAACCACGATCCTGAAACTATATCTCTTTCCGAGGATTGTTTCATCGCCTCCGACTGCCGCTGCTCGAATCAGAGCGATCATTTCGGGCTTGTCTTTCGGCGGTCCATAGGACCTGCATACAATGTCCTATTTGATGCTTTTTAGCGAATTAGCGGAGCGGTATTGCTCATCACTGACATGTTCCATCCACTCGACAACATTGCCGTCCTTCTTTTCCTGGATGGCGATGTGGGTCATGCCGGTCGCGGGCGTTGCGCCGTGCCAATGCTTTTCGCCTGGCGCGAACCAGACGACATCGCCGGGCCGGATCTCCTCAATTGGTCCACCCTCGCGCTGAGCCCATCCGCACCCGGCAGTGACGATTAAGGTCTGGCCCAGTGGATGTGTATGCCAGGCCGTCCGTGCGCCGGGTTCGAAGGTTACACTGGCGCCTTGCACGAACGCTGGATCAGGCGCCTGGAAAAGCGGATCGATCCGTACACTGCCGGTGAACCACTCTGCAGGTCCCTTTCCGGAGGGTTGCGAGCCAACTCGTTTGATTTCCATTTCTATACTCCTCTAGTCGCCGGAACCAGCCAGCCGCTTTGGCTGCGCCAGTCAATACCCTTCGTATAACGGAGTAGCCAGCAAATATTCCGTTTTCAATCGTGTTCTTCCTCGAGGCTAGGGCTAAAGGGCCAGTTTGCCCTGGTAAACCATATCTTTGAGGTGGAACTTTTGTTCCAGTTTCATGGGACCGAAGCGGGTCGTAAAGGTGGCCTCGCGATCCTCAATGGTGAGCGCCGGGTTCTTAGGGAAGTACAGCGTTATTTTGCCTGTGGCCGGGTCCAGGTCCACATATTCTGGTGTCAGGGGATCCTTGCCTGGGACGACGATGTGCGCGGCGCCCATCAGAGCCTGGCGCATGTGGCCCAAATCGGGCGGCGGATTGGGCTTGGGGGCGGAGGGGTCTTCCACTTTGGGCAGAACGGCGCTGTCGGGCAATTGTTTCTCCGGGGGCTTGGCGCCCGGCCAGATGCCGATCAGCGCGATAGCGTAGTCGTTCTGGTAACGGACAGCGGCAGCATTCCCGCCGTTGGATGAGGGCTGCTCGCGATCAAGTGCCTGGCGCACGGGCAAAGCGCTTTCCCATCGGATCGTCAGCGGGAGGGTGGGCAGTCCGCCCCGCGCGCGTCCCACCCCGCCATCCCAACTGCGATCGTTGCCCGGAAGGCCGGCGTTCTGCCCGCCAATGGGGATATCGGGCTGTTTGGTATCAGCGTCGTCGGCGATCTGCTCCAGAATCCCAAAATTCGCGCTGGTGCCGTGGGCCCACGGGGAGTCCCGGAGGACGCGTTGCACGTCCCGGGCGTTCCAATGGGATGCGCCGTGATCCCAGGGATCGGCGGCGGATAGAACCAGACCGGATAAAAACAGGGCAGCGGCGAGAGGACCAACGACATACTTCATGAAGCGATGGGCGAAAAGCCCATTTTACCGGTTGCCGGATTAATCCGCGTAGAAAAGGTATTTGCGCCACTGGTCGTCACTTCGGCCAAGCAGGCGCATGAGGTGACGGCTGGTGTGGAGGCTGAACGGGCGGGGGGGACGGAGCAGTTTCATCCCCGCCTCATCGGGCGTCCGGTTGCCCTTTCGGTTGTTGCACGGGTGGCAGCAGGCAACCAGGTTTTCCCACGTGGTCTCTCCCGCACGCGACCGCGGAATGACGTGATCGAGAGTCATTTCCCCCGAAGGGAGCGTCTTGTGGCAGTACTGGCAGGTGTAGCGATCGCGCATGAGAATGTTTTTACGGGATAGTGCGCGGGTCTGGTGCGGAATGCGGCGGTACTCAAGGAGGCGAATGACAGAAGGGACGCCCATGGTGCGGCGGGCGGAATGGACGTGAGAGGGGGCGAGTTCCTCAGCGGAGGCGACGCCCTTCAGAATCAACACTAATGCGCGGCGGGCCGCACAGATATTGATGGGTTCGTAACTGGCGTTAAGAACCAGAACAGGTCTATGTAGTCGATCCGCAATGGCCATTTTCACACGCTCCACGATTATGAAGAATTTCGCCGCACAACAGAATCGATCGCACCAGTAGAGGCGGCGCGGGCAGCTCGCGCGCCAGGCTCGGAACCGGGCTGAATATTGGCTTCAAAGCGGCGCTGATCGGCGCGCGCCAGGGTCAAGGCGCAAACATGGCTCGCACCGGCTGCCTTCAGGACAGCGGTGGCGGCACGTAGCGTCGCGCCTGTTGTGAAGACGTCATCAATGAGTAGAACGCGTTTCCCAGACAGAGGCTCGCCCCCGCGCACGGCGAAACTATGGTCCAGATTGGCGAGGCGCTGTTCCTGTCCCAGACTTGCCTGTGCTTTGGTGTAGCGAGTGCGGCGAAGGCGCCTGGAGACCTTGACTCCGTAGGCGCGGGCCAGCGGCGCAGCAAGCAGTTCAGCTTGATTGAATCCGCGCTCCCAGCGCTTGCGCCAATGCATGGGCATAGCAACTACCAGATCGAACTTCGCGTCTGAAGGGGCAGCGGAAATCATCATCCGGCCGAGCGGCGCGGCAAGACTCTCCACCTTAGCGTATTTGAAGAGATGTATAAGATCGCGGAGGGCGCCTTCGTAACTGCCGAAAGAGTAGGCGGTATCGAAGTTCACCTGACTCTCGCGGCAGACCGTACAGAGGTCCCGCTCGTCGAGGGGAAAGGCTTGAGCGAAGGGTGTTCCGCAGCCGCGGCAGGAATAGGCGGCTTGCAGGCGCTGAGGAAGATCGAGACAGGAGAGGCAGACTGGAATCCGCGAGAGCCCGCGAAGAGGCTGCTCGCAAAGTCTACACTCATCTGGGAAAACCAGGTTGAAGAAAGCAGAGGAAAACTTCTCGGCGCCGGGCAGAATCGTCCGCCGGCACCAAGAGAACGAAGAAAGGAGATGTGTAGTCGAGAGACTAGGGAAGACTCACCCCCACTAAATCAAGAGTATACAATAGGTTCCACCACATTTTTTCGCAAACCGCCGGAAAACTGTCCCAGGCGGCGAACCGAATAATGCGAAACTCAAAGAAACTAGTGAGTACCCCTGGTGACAAGTAAGGAAGAACATGCTGCGGCTTCTCATCGTCGATGCGAATAGCCAGGAATCGGGACCGAGTAGTCTCGCCCTGGAAGGAACAGCCACCGTGATCGCGACCTCATTGGCCGAGGCTGAAGAGGCGTTGGGGTTGCAATGCTTCGATGCAGTTCTGCTGCGTAAACCGGAGCCGCGAGAGAATTTGGCTGAGTTCGTGCGGAGATTGCGGGAGCGGGAAGCGGCAGGAAAGGTGCGCACTCCGGTGTTGCTGGCCGATTCCGAAACTCAACAGAATCTGCCTGGGATAGACGCGCTTCTGCTGGAACAGTTCGATTTAGCTACCTTGCAGGCAACGTTGGAAAGGTTGAAGCAGGCGTCCTATGGCGTGGGCGCCGGCACGGCCCTGGGGAACGGACCGCCAGGCCCCGGATTGCCGCGCTTCGATGCCGAAGGATTCGCGGCGCATTTGGGGAATGATGCGAGCCTGATCGTAGAGATTATCGATTTGTTCTTCGACGAATGCGGTCAACAGCTTCCGGAACTCCGGGACCTGTTAGCGTCCACCGACTATGAGCGGGTTTCGCGCATTGCTCACACACTTAAGGGATCGTTGAGCAGTTTGCAAGCGCCGTATTCGCGCTTGCAGGCGCACAGACTGGAAGAGGCGGCCAAGCAACACGATGCCTATGGGTGCACAGCGGCAATGCAGGCGCTCGAAGAATCGATTGAGGCGATGCGTCCGGAACTGCTCAAATTGCGGCAGAGAAGTGCAGGACTGCTGTAGAACGGGGGTTGGAGTGCGATCGAGGGATGCCCACCGCTTTGATACACTTGGGGTGCCCCGCTTCCACTCTGCGTATCCTGTATGAGTTCTCCTCCCGTTCCGGAAATTGTCTGTGCACATAGCCCGGACTCAGACGATGCCTTCATGTTCTACGGGTTGGCAACGAAAAAAGTGCGATCGAAAATCGTCTCTTTCCGCCATGTACTCGAGGACATCGAGTCCCTGAACAAGAAAGCCATGGAAGGCATCTACGAACTAACCGCGATCTCCTACCACGCCTACCCATACGTAGCCGATAAATATGTTCTTATGGCAAGTGGATCGAGCGTCGGGGATGGGTATGGCCCGATGGTCGTGAGCGCGCGGCACATGAGTCCCGAGGATCTGAAAGGCAAGCGTATCGCGATTCCCGGCACGATGACTACGGCGTATTTGACGCTGAAGCTGTTCGAGCCGGACTTCCAGCATGTTGTGATTCCATTCGACAAGATTATCGATGCCGTGAAGGATCATGAGGTGGACGGCGGGCTGGTGATCCATGAAGGGCAGTTGACGTACGGGCACGGCGGTCTGCACAACGTTCTGGATCTGGGGAAGTGGTTCAAGGCTAAGTACCATCTGCCTCTGCCGCTGGGGGCGAACGCCATGCGCCGCGACCTGACGCCCGAAGTGCAGGCGGAATGTTCAAAGCTGCTGCGGGAAAGCATCCAATATTCGCTCGATCATCGAGAAGAGGCGCTGAATTACGCGATGCAGTTTGCGCGGGACTTGGACGCTAGTTTGGCTGATCAATTTGTGGGCATGTACGTCAATCACCATACCGTAGACGGCGGGGAAACTGTACCCCGGGCGGCACAAAAGCTGCTGGATCTTGGTTTTGAGGCGGGGCTGATTCCACATCGGACGACGGTGGAAGTGGTTTAGGCGGTAAGATCAGAGCCGGTAGGGCGATGAACGACTGGACCCTTTTTCTCACGCGGAACGTGTCACTTAGCAGGAGACGTTGGTAGCCGCTGGTTAACGCTGTGGACAACCACGACATCATCTTTGGGCGCGTGATGGCTGCCTACCTTCCACGGCTATCCTTAAATTCGAGATGCTCAGATCTCTTCTTCATCTCTCTTCAGAATCTCTTCATTTCGCCATTAGCTGGATGGGAACCACGCTCCTCGCGGTTATTGTTGCTATCGCGCCATTCCTGTGGCGCTCGATCTTAGCGTTTCGGCGTGGCGGCTGGCCAGAAATGAAGAGAAACGTTGGTTCTACCTCCCTCTACACGATGCGCATTTGGGCTGTCTTATACCTGGTTGGAGTCGTGAGATTTGTATACGGCGATCATAATCTGCTGACTGCACAGAATCGGACATTGCAGGCAAAAAAAGTGAACTTGTAGCGCTGCAAAAGAAGCAGTTGTCGAATCCATTTCTAATCTCAAGGGATGATCCGCAGTTTGCCAACGTCTCTAATGCAATTCACGCATTTGCTTCTTAACGCCCCATCAGACAAGGACCTGCTGGGTACGCTTGACCGCTCCTCGGGAGAATAGGGCGATCACAAGCGTGCTCTCGGATTTGGCCGGAACCTTTTGTCGGGTCGATGTTCCGGATAATTCAGCAGAGCCGGACGATGAGATTGTTCGAGGGGCGGTAAGAGACGCACTGGTGATTCATATGGCCAAGTATCCACAGCGGGACTTGTTCGTAACGCAACTTGGAAACGTCTTTTCGGTACGAAGAAGCTACGATCTGCCTCGCGGATCGCCCAAGGAACTGGTCTGGATCCAGGTCGGGCAAGGTTCTCCATGGAGAAAAGATCCCACGAAGCCAGGAACTGCGTTTTGATGAGCCCTCAGCTTTTGGATTCGACGGCGCGCTGTCTTGGGGAGATGCTTTGATTCGCGAGTCCCTTCCGTGCACTGGAGCTGACTTATATGAATGAATCGGAATACAGCGAGAGGGATCCGCCAAAAGGCGGGGTAAGCTGTAGCTATGCAGACCACGATCCAATTACCCGACGAGGTCTATCGTGAAGGAGAGCGCATCGCCCGGGCCGAAGGCTTTACGCTTGAACAACTGATCGTGAGGACCTTAGAGCGCGAGTTTTTTCAGGAAAAATCTGCCTCGCCTGCAAGGAGCAGAGTTATACTTCCGTTGATTCATTCCAAAGAACCGGGCACTCTCGATTTGTCTAACTTCAATTTTGATGATCTACTTGCCTGATGTGAATGTCTGGATTGCGCTGGCATCCGACAAACACGTCCATCATTCCTTGGCGAAAAACTGGTTCTCGTCTCTTAAGTCTGATGAAGCAGCATTCTGCAGGATCACTGAGATGGGGTTCTTACGGCTTCTGACTAACCGAAGCGTGATGGGTGGGGACTCTCTCAATCCTAAGGCGGCGTGGGAGATTTATGATGCTCTCCGTGCCGATCCGCAAGTCGTCTTTCTCGAGGAAGTTCCGGAGGTTACGGTTCGATGGCGGGAGATATCAACGGGTGCCATCGGTGGACCCAACATGTGGACGGACGCGTATTTATCAGCCCTGGCATCAGCGCGAAATGTACAGCTTGTGACATTCGACCGACGCCTAGGAAGACAGGCGGGCGCCAACGTTCTTGAGCCCTGATTGTCGATCCCAAGGTATTATGCTGAGCCCGCTAAATATTCACGCCAATGCGCCACAGCGCGAAACCTATGGCTTGCTTGAAGTAGAGCCAATCCAATTGAAGTGGGCTGGGTGAGCCGGCTGGTGGCCGGGGTGAGCCGTAGACGGTGACGCCCTGGAATTCGAGCATTCGTTTTACACGATAGATGTGATAGCCGTCGCTGACCACGATGCAGGAATGCATGTTGCGGCTGTGCATGATTTCGGCGGCTGCCGCGAGGCTCTGGGCTGTTGTGGAGCCTTGAGGCTCGACCAGTATGGCTTCGGAGGGGACGCCGTGTTCGGTTAGATAGCCGCGGCCGACTTCGCCTTCTGTGTAGACCGGGTCGCCCCCGGCTCCTCCGGTGGTCAATATATAAGGCGCCCAGCCGTGTAGGTAGAGCAGGAGGGCGTGATTCAAACGAGCCTGCAAAACGGGCGATGGATGGCCGCGGTACTCGGCGGCGCCGAGGACGATGATGACGTCAGCCTTATGGACCTCGTCAATAGTGGACTCGCGCGCGATCTTGCGCGTGAGGTAGAACAGGTAGGCTAGAACAAGAAGGACAACGAGCGCGCAAAGGCCCGCAAGTATACGCTTCATGGAAGCTGCTTATCGCTGTATCTACAGTCTACGCTCTGCTCGGTAAACGCAGGGAATACGGGAATGCCGCTGACCAGCACACATAATCCGCTTCTCCAAGACATACGGCGTGCTTCGCGAGAGGGAAGGCCTACCGAAGACGGGCTGATCGCGATCGAAGGCCCGCACTTAATCGAAGAAGCCCTGGCGAGTCCGTGGCGGATTGAGCGGGTGTTTGTTACGGGGGAAAGCAGGTCCCGGTATGGCGGTTTGTTGACCCAAGCGGGGGTAGAGCCGACAGAAGTGGGCGCCCGCGCCTTCGCGTCTATGGCAGGGACCGAGACCAGCCAGGGCATTCTGGCGCTTGTGCGCCCCAAGCGTTGGCGATCGGCCGAACTGTTTCACGAGCCAGCCTTGGTTGTGGTTCTGGACGGCATACAGGACCCTGGAAACGCGGGCGCCATGGTGCGTTCGGCGGAGGCGTTTGGCGCAACGGGCGTCGGGATCGCAAACGGGGGAGTTCACCTGGCGAACGGGAAATTCCTGCGGGCCGCCGCGGGGTCGCTGTTTCGTATTCCGTTTAGTGAACGGATCGATGTGGAAGAACTGCGCCGGGTGCGGATTTTCGCTCTGGTGGCACAATCGGCACGGCGGATTCAAGAAGCTAATCTGCGGGTCCCGTGCGCGCTGGTCGTGGGGAACGAAGCTGCCGGGCTTTCGCGCGATCTGCTCAAAATGGCCGAACCGATTTCAATTCCGACTCAGCGGGTGGAGTCGTTGAACGCCGCCGTCGCCTGTTCCATTGCACTCTTTGAAGCGCAGCGGCAGAGGAGCGCGCGATGAGCTTGTTCGACATGGCGCCGCTTGAAAGCGACCGGGCGCGGGAAGCCGTGGGGCGGCCGCTTGCAGAGCGAATGCGCCCACGAACACTTGATGAGTATGTCGGGCAACAACACATATTGGGGCCGGGAAAGCCGCTGCGAGCGCAGATCGAAAATGGCAATTTGAGTTCAGCGATCTTATGGGGACCCCCGGGATCAGGGAAGACGACTTTAGCGTCTGTAATCGCTCACCAGAGCAAAGCGGATTTTGTGCCGTTCAGCGCCGTGCTCAGTGGCATCAAAGAAATCAAGGCGGTGATGGCCGATGCCGAGAAGGCTGCGCGCTTGGGCCGCCGCACTCTGCTCTTCATCGATGAAATTCACCGCTTCAATAAGGCGCAACAGGACGCATTCCTGCCTTATGTGGAGCGAGGCGACGTGATTTTGATCGGGGCGACCACGGAGAACCCATCTTTTGAGGTGGTCTCGGCGCTTCTGTCGCGAACCAAGGTCTACGTGTTGAATGCACTCGAGACCAGCGAAGTGGTGACCCTGCTGAAACGGGCGCTGAATACGCCGGAGCGCGGATTGGGCGATTTAAAGCTGACGGTTCCGGAAGATTTGCTCGACGAAATTGCGACGGCCTCGAACGGAGATGCCCGGTCGGCGCTGAACACGCTGGAGGTCGCGGCCGCAATGGCGCGGGATGGCGCGATTGATAAGCAAACAATCGCGGATGTGTTGCAGCGCAAGGTGCTGCTTTACGACAAAGCGGGCGAGGAGCACTACAATCTGATCTCGGCTCTGCATAAGTCGGTGAGGTCGAGCGATGCCGATGCCGCGCTGTACTGGTTAAGCCGCATGATGAAAGCGGGTGAAGACCGAATGTACCTGGCCCGGCGGCTGGTGCGGATGGCGATCGAAGATATCGGGCTGGCGGACCCGCGGGCAATTGAGCAAGCGATCGCGTGCATGCAAACGGTTCACTTCCTGGGTGTGCCGGAGGGCGATCTGGCGCTAGGGCAATTGGCGATTTACCTGGCTCTGGCGCCGAAATCCGATGCGTCCTATCAAGCCCTGAACAAAGTGGATGCGGCGATTGAGAGCACCGTGGCGGCGCCGGTTCCGAAGCAACTGCGAAACGCGCCAACGCGGTTGATGAAGGGCCTTGGGTATGGCGAAGGCTACCGCCATGCGCACCGGGAGCCGGACGCGGTGACGGACATGCAGTGTCTGCCCGATGCGCTGGCCGGGACGCGCTTTTATGAGCCAACGGATCGCGGGTTTGAGCAGAAATTGCAGGAGAGGATGGAGTGGCTTAGGAACCGGGTTAGTCGGTGATCCAGTAGGTGACCGGTTGCGCAGCACAACAGAACGGGGCGCCCAGAGGCCTATTTCGGAACGGTGATTGGTAAATTCGGTCTGCCTGGCCCCATATTGTTTCCGCTGTTAATATACGGGACTGTGATGCGAGCTGTCTTTCGAATATCGACAGTGGTCGCATTGAGCGGTATTTTGCGCGGGAGGTCATGCGGGTCAACACTCGCCGGGTAGTGAAACGCGATGCCGATCGGACGATTGTCGAGGGCAGCGCTTCCCTCGACGTAGTTGATCTTCGGCTGATTTCCAGGTTCCTGCCCATCCGTGCGCCTGCAGCCGAGCGGGCTAACCACCGATGACGAAAACCGTAAAGTCGCGAAACGGGCTTGGATTGTGTAAGCTAAGGAAAGTCGGAACCGCGTACAAGTGTCAGACGCTCAAGAGATCAACGGGACGAATCAGGAACGGCGGAAGTCGAACCGGTTTCCTATCGAACGGGAAGTTCGATATAAGACCTTAAACCAGCGGTCGGAAGTGGTGACTGGAACGGGGAAGACGCTGAACATCAGCAGTTCGGGCGTTCTGTTCACGGCGGATCATGAATTGCCGCCCGGGACGCGGCTGGAAGTTTCGATCAGTTGGCCGGCGCAGCTAAATGAAAAGTGCCTTCTGAACCTGGTAGCGCGGGGACGAGTGGCCCGGCAGTCGGGCACGAGAGTGGCCCTGCAGATTCAGCAGTACGAATTCCGTACCCAGAGCCTGGCGTCGATTCCCCCTGTCGCGTCTAATCCGTTATCCCCTAACAAAGACAAGTAGCGCACCAGAGCTACGATGGCAGTATCGTGAAAGGCCGTCTTGCTTTCGCCGCCGCGGCGCTGAGTTTTCTGGTTCTGCTGGCTATCGTCATCTGGCAAGGCTCCTTCCAGTTTCCGCACACCCCCTCAGACATACGCGAGACAGTCGTGTTGTGGGCTGTCTCCACGCTCATTTTTCTGTTGATGGTCACGCTCGCGTTCTATCTGTTCCGGGCGCTGGTGAAGCTGTACATTGAGCGGCAGAGCAATCGGGAAGGTGCGCGGATTCGCTCCAGGCTGATCATGGGGGCGCTTGCGCTGGCGCTTACGCCCGTGCTGCTGTTCGTTTTTTATGCGTTTTATGTCCTGAACCGGACTCTGGACAAGTGGTTCAGCCAGCCCGCACGGACGGAACTGGTGAGCCTGCAGGAAGTGGACCAGGGCTATCGCGCGGAGGCTACGGACCGCGCGCAGGCGGAAGCGAACTGGATCGCTAGTTTGCCCGAGACTCTCGCGACAGTCCGCGGGCGCGCGCCCGATGCCGCGTTCTTCCAGAAGGTTTGTGCCTCGCCGCGCATTGACCAACTGAGTCTGTTGCTTCCGGAATTGCCGCCGGTAGGCCTTTGCGGGAAGGTTGGAAAACAGAAGGGCGATTTTGCCGAGGCTTCCGCCCGAGTGAGTGATGCGGGGGAGGAGGCCGGGCGCGTGGTGGTGCGGGTGGCGCTGAGAGTGAACTTGGCTGAAGAGGAGCGCGCGATAGGGACATCGATTGAGAATCAACGGCGCTTGGCGGGGCAGAATCGAACGTTCCGCTGGACGTACGTGCTGTTGGACGGCGTAATCAGCTTGTTTGTTCTGTTTTTTGCGTGGTGGCTCGCGCAAATCATGTCGCGGCAGATTATTGATCCCATCACGGCGCTGCTCGATGCGGCGCGGGAAGTACGGCAGGGAAATCTCTCGTATCGCGTACGGGTGAATGCGATTGACGATCTGGCCACGCTGGTGCGGGCGTTCAACGACATGACGAACGACCTCGAAACCAACGCGCACGAGTTGGAGGCGCGGCGGCGATTTACAGAGGCGATTCTGGAGAGCATCCCAACGGGCGTGATCTCGATTTCGGCGAGCGAGCAGATTGAGCGCGTGAACCGGGCGATGTATGGCATTTTCCCGCGCGAGAGACTGACGAACGCGAAGCAGTTGGATGAACTCTTTTCGCCGGAGGACATGTCGGAGATCCGGTACCTGATGAACCGTGCGCGACGGGCCGGGGCATCGGCATCACAGTTAGAGGTGCCCGGTCCCTCGTCGGTACTGCATCTCGCGTTAACGGTGGCCTCGGTCGAAGAGCGGCGCGGCTTCGTGTTAGTCGTTGAAGACACCAGCGACCTGCTCCGGGCGCAGAAGGCGGCGGCGTGGCAGGAAGTGGCCAGGCGGATCGCCCATGAGATCAAGAATCCGCTGACTCCGATCTCGCTGTGTGCGGACCGGATTGCGCGTCAGCTTGCGCGTCTGGACCTACCGCCCGAAACACGCGACATTTTGGACGAATGCACACAGATTATCCAGCTGGAAGTGCAGACGGTTAAGTCGCTGGTGGACGAGTTTTCGCAGTTCTCGAGATTTCCGGCGGCGCGGCCAACGCCTGCAGACTTGAATGAAATCGTCGAGAGCGCGATGGCCGTATTCGCGGGAAGACTGAGCGGGATTACCGTGACTCTGGATCTGGACCGCTCACTACCCGTGGTGATGGCGGACCGCGAACAGATTAAGCGAGTGATTGTGAATTTGGTGGACAATGCGGCGGAGGCGATGAAAGAATCGCCGCTTCGCAGCTTGCAGATTGCGACCGCGCAAGCGGCTCCGGATGCAGTCGAACTGTCGGTGGCCGATACGGGCTGCGGCGTGTCGTCGAGCGACAAAGAGAAACTCTTCCTGCCTTATTTTTCGACTAAGAACCGAGGAACCGGTTTGGGATTGGCCATCGTGAGCCACGTGGTGCGCGAACACAAAGGGCGCGTGCGCGTGGAGGACAACGTTCCAGCGGGCGCGCGATTCGTAGTGGAGTTAAATACGCTGGCGGCAACGGACCAGAGCGGGATCATCGACGCGGCGTAAACATTTGGATCCGGAACATTTATTGTAGGAGTGCGCGCCTTCGATATACTGGCGCTGTTGATTCCCAGGAATTCGACGGCCCATGGCTTCCCCAGTTAGCTCGCATTATGGCAGGCCAGGTTCCGGCGCTTCGGCGATCGAAGCCGACCCGTTACCGCCCGCCACGGCATGCTGGACGCTTGTCGATCGTGTCACTTCGTCGGCGCTGCTTTGCCGCTCGGCCCGATTGTGCGAGATGCTTCGTTACATGTCGCGGCGCGTGCTCAACGAATCCGCGATTGAGATCCACGAAGAGGAGATCGGCACCCGGCTGTTCGGACGAGAGCCGGACTACGACAAAAGCATTGACCCGATTGTCCGCGTACAGGCCTCGCATCTTCGAAAGCGGTTGACGCAATACTTTGAGTCTGAGGGCGCAAGTGAGCCAATTGTGTTGGAAGTGCCTAAAGGCAGCTATTTGCCGGTCTTCCGATACCGTTTGCAGCCTGCCGTTTCCGATCCCGTCGCTCCCGTACCCGTGATCCTGCCACTACGGGCCGGCGCATCGCAAAGGAATGTCGCAATTCCGGCGCTCGCCGCTTTATCCGCAATCCTTGCGCTAATTTGCGTGTGGCTTACTTTTCAACTGAAGCAGAAGGCCACGGGCGCTCAGGAGTTCCCGAATCAGCCTGCACTTCAAGCATTGTATGCACACTTGTTCAGTCCCAACGCGCGGACCAGTCTGATTGTGGCCGATTCCAGTTTCACCTTCGTGCAAGATGCGCTGAAGCGCCCGATTCCGCTCGACACGTATCTGTCGCGGGACCCTGATCTGTGGATGAAAGAGGCCAGGCAAGCCGAGAAACTGGATGCCCGGTTCGATTCGACGCTTACGATGCTGGCGTACCGCCAGTACACAAGCCTTGCCGATCTAAATGTCGCGAGCAAGATTGAACTTCTGCTTAGTCCGGTCCAACGAAGCCGTTTCTCAATTTCTTACGCTCGAAACTATTCCGTCCGGGCCGCGAACTCCGAAAATCTCATTCTTCTGGGCAGCGAGCGCTCTAATCCCTGGGATCAGCTCTTCAGCCGCCATCTTGACTTCACGTTTGTATCGGAGTCGCCGGACCGCGTGACGGTCTATGATCGGAAGCCTGGACCTGGGCAACCCGCGAGTTATGCGCTGCCGCCCATGAGCCGGTCAGGGCGCGAAGGGTACAGCATTTTCGCGCTGCTTCCCGGCGCCTCCCGCGATACACGAGTTTTGATCATTGCCGGAACCGATATGGAAGCTACCGAATCAGCTGGAATTCTGGCCACGTCCGAATCGGAGCTCGCACCCGTTCTTAAACGGGTCTGGCCGGATACATCGAAGCCCTTCCCTTATTTCGAAATGCTATTAAAAACGCGGCGATTGGCTGGCGCTCCGCAGGCGTGGCCGGTTATTGTGGCGCGCGTCATCAATCCATGAAGTTATTTTTTATGTGGTATTTACAACGATATTTATCGAGATAATTTGCTGTAAATTTACTTGTCTGTCGATTCACTCTGACCGGATAGTGGTTCAAAGGATTCTTTTCTATGAGCCGGTTCGTTTTCGTTTCGATTTTCTGCCTTGTAGTCTCTGTTCCAATCACCGCGCAGCGGATTACCGCATCCTTGGGTGGTACTGTGCAAGATCCTACCGGCGCGCTAGTTCCCAACGCGACCATCCGCATTACGAACGAAGCGACCAGTAACGTTGTGACCGAGAAGTCCGATGGGCAAGGTCATTTTTTGGCCCCATCGCTCCCGCCGGCGACTTACGATGTGGACATCGATGCTCCTGGGTTCAAGCATCTTCTTAGGAAGGGCATCACACTGGACGTCGATCAGTCCGCGAGCCTCACGTTTGCCCTGGAAATTGGCACCTCTACGGAAAGCGTTCAGATTACCGGCGAAGCTCCTATGCTCGATACCGAGGATGCGGAGGTGGGCCAGGTAATCAGCGGCCGCAATATCGTCAATCTACCTCTGAACCAGCGAAATCCGTTTAGCTTGATTCTTTTGTCACCTGGCGTGACAGGGTCCATCGGCAATTCCTTTACGGGATTACAGATCAATGTCAACGGCGGACGATCGGGGACCACCGATGTACTTCTCGACGGCGTGCCATCGGCTCCTCCCACCGATGATTACAAGGCGTTGACCATTTTCCCGTCCGTCGACGCTGTCCAGGAGTTCAAAGTCCAGACCAGCAATTATTCGGCGGAGTTCGGCCTTAGCGGCGGCGGCATTATTAACGTCATCTACCGGTCCGGCAGCAATGATTTCCATGGCAGCATGTACGAGTTCCTACGCAATTCCGTGCTGGACGCCAACAGCTTCTTCTCGAATCGGCAAGGAGTGCCGCTGGCCAGTTTCAAGCGAAGCCAATTTGGCGTAACGGTGGGTGGTCCGGTTTTGATTCCGAAACTTTACAACGGACGAAACAAGACCTTCTTTTTCGCCGATTATGAAGGGCTGCGCCAGCGTTCGGCGGCGACTGCATCCGGCACAGTTCCCACCCCGGCGGAGCGCGGCGGCGATTTCTCCCACGACACAACATCATCGGGCGCGAAGATAACGATCTACAACCCGTACAGCACGAGCCTGGCCGGCAGCACATACGTGCGATCGCCATTTGCCGGAAACGTTATTCCGTCAACCATGATCAATCCGGTCGCGGCGAACGTCACCAAGTTCTATCCGCTGCCCAATACCGCAGGGACGAACGGAACCCAGGTGAACAATTGGTTTGCGGCTTCGGTCGCGCCGTATAACATCGACCAGGGCGACATCAAGGTCGACCAGATCATCTCCGACCGGCAGCGCTTTTCTTTCCGTTTTTCCAAGCGCAATCCAACTAGCGACCCGGCCATCTACTTCCCCAGTTCCATTCAGATTGCGCAGAATGCCGCCACCAATATTCAGAACGCGATCGGCGGCGCGTTTGATTATACGTTCACGGCCAGTCCCACTTATCTGGTCGAATTCCGGTGGGGTGTCAGCCGCACTATCTATGAAATCTCGACAGTGTCCGATGGTTATGACCCGACGCGACTGGGCTTTCCCTCATACATTACGCAAACGGCAAACGCTTTGACATTCCCCGGCTTTGAAGTCTCAAATTACATCGGGCTAGGAACGGGATCGCAACTGGCGCTGGGTGTGCTGGGCATGATGACGCAGTCGTGGTCACTGGAAAATACAAAAGTCTTTTCCCGCCATACTCTGAAATTCGGCGCCGAAGTGCGTGCACTAACAAATAATGTTGATCAGGAAGGCCGCTCGACCGGCGATTACAGCTTTTCCTCGGCACTTACACAGGGTCCGAACGCATTAGCTTCTTCTTCAACTTCAGGCGATCCCTTCGCCTCGTTTCTCTTAGGGCTGGGCGGCGGAACTGTGACCCACAATTTCAAGATCATCGATACCGTTAGCCAATATGTCGCCGGCTATGTTCAAGACGATTGGAAAGCAACCAGCAGACTGACGCTGAACCTTGGTCTTCGGTATGACTTTTTCAATCCCCGGACTGAGCGGCACGATCGCATGACTTTCCTGGACCTTACTGCTGCGTCGCCCCTGGCCGGTCCGAGCGGACTGACGAACCTGACGGGCGGTCTGGGATATGTCGGGGCCGGCGGTAACTCGCGCCAACAGAATGTGGCCTATTACAAAAACTTCGCGCCTCGCCTGGGACTCGCGTATCAGGCCGCGAAACAAGTGGTGATTCGTAGCGGCTTCGGTCTGTTCTACCAGGATTCTCCAAACGAAGCCGCCGCAACGGTGAACCAAACTGGCTATCGTTCCGATAGCGCCTTCTACGGCACGATCGATGGCGTAACGCCCGCTTATACGCTCTCGAATCCATTTCCGCAAGGATTTGTACCTGTCACCGGAAGTTCGCTCGGACTGCTGACCGGCGTGGGCACCGGCATTGCGGCGCCTTACCGGTCAGCGCCTACGCCATATTCGGAAAACTGGAACTTAGATGTGCAATACCAACTGCCCCACAGTTGGCTTATCGACGCCGCATACGTTGGGAACCATGGTGTCGATTTGACTTACACTGGGCTGATTAACCAACTTCCCGATCAAAATCTCGCTTTGGGATCGAAGCTGTTGTCGACCGTGCCCAATCCCTTCTACGGGCTGATCACGGCTTCCGGTCCGCTCTCGGGAAAAACGGTGCAAGAGCGCTATCTGCTGGCGCCCTATCCGCAATTCAGCGGCGTGCAAGTGGTGAACGAGGAAGGCGCCACGTCCAGCTACAATGCCTTACAACTGCGGCTCGATAAGCGATTCAGCAACAATTTGACGATGCTGCTATCCTTCACCGGCGGCAAGATGCTGGATGATTGGTCGTCCAACAACACCAGCAATTTCAATGGCGACGGCACCAACCAGGACGCTTACAATCTTCGCAACGATTGGTCGAACTCGACAGCCGACGTTTCGAAACGTTTCGTGGGCAGCTTCGTGTACAGTCTTCCTTTCGGAAAGAAGCAGCGATTCGGGGCTCATTGGAACCGCTTTACGGATGCCGTGTTGGGCGGATGGCAGGCCAACGGCATCTTCACCGCGCAGACCGGCACGCCGCTGGCATTATCGGCTTCCAATAATGCCAACATCTTCAACCCAGGCGAGCGCCCCAACACCAACGGCCAGAATGCCGGCCTGAGCGGCAGCGTAGAGAGCCGCTTGAATGAATTCTTCAACGTCGCCGACTTCAGCCAGCCGGCCACCTACACTTATGGCAACGTTGCCCGAACTTTGCCGAACATTCGCGGGCCTGGTCTCCGAAACCTTGATTTCTCGCTATTCAAGAACTTCAACATCACGGAGAAATGGCAGCTGGAATTTCGCGCGGAATCGTTCAACGCGTTCAACACGCCACAATTCGGCAATCCCAGCACAAGCGTTACGTCTTCCTCGTTCGGCGTGATCACAACGCAGGCCAATTCACCCCGGCAGACGCAGTTCGCTTTGAAGATTTTGTTTTGATGAAGGCGAGAACTCCTTGAGACGACGCGAATTCGTTGTTAGCCCCCTGATTGTTGGCGCGGGGCTGGCGGCTCCATCCGGACAAGATTCATTTGTATCGGAGAGGCCGCGGCTTTACTACGATCGAGCGCGCATCCAGCAACTGCAAGCTCGGGTGAAGGCGGAGGCCGATTTAGCGGAACGATGGAAGGGCTTCTTGCAGCATGCCGACCAACTGCTGACCGGCGAATTCGTTACCGAATCCGCCTCGAATCGCGGTAGCGGTGACGATGCAGGCTTCGGGCGTCCTTCGCAGCAAATTGTGGATCTGGCATTCACGCTGGGCCTCGCCTACCATGCGACTAACCGGCAGCAGTACGCGGCCAAACTGCGCGAAGCTCTCCTCCATTTCGCGGCATACACCACCTGGCACGGACCGGGTTTCACCAAACGCGTTCCACCGTGGCATTCCGAGCTCAACACGGCTCGTTTCTGTGTTGGGATGGGCGCTGGATACGATGCCCTTCACGGCTCGCTTCCCCCCGCTGACCGCAAGATCATTAGCGAAGCCATCACGCGTATGGGTATTCTGGCCACGCTCGACGATTGGATCTCGCCGGGTTCACGCATTCATGCACTCGACTCAATGGGTCACAACTGGTGGTCTGTTTGCGTGTCGAGCGCGGGCATCGCTGTCCTTTCATTGTATGGCGACGACGCTCGCGCCCCGGAATGGCTTAGGCGGGTTAACGGCGGGATCACGCAGTGGTTCAGCTTTGGTGGAAACGTCCTCCAGAACAAGAGCATCACGTTCGATTCCGGCGGGGCGTTCTATGAAAGCGTCAACTATGCTAACTATGCCCTGTTTGAATACCTGCGGTTTCGTCTGGCTCAGTCGAACGTGTTCCCGCACACCAGGCAACCGGACTACGCACCGTTGTCTAAGATCAGCGACTTTTTCTTCCAGACCTTTTATCCCAGTTCCATCTCGCCGGCGTGTGTGAACTTCGGTGACAGCCCGACGCATCTTCAGGTTGCACCAACCATTCGTTTGCTGAACGAAATGGGTTATTCGCACCCCGCGGCTTCCTGGTATCTTGCTTCCTGGTCTCTGGCAAATACTAAGTCCACTCGACAGCCGCCACCGCAGGCTCTCGACTTTCTGTGTGCGAAACCGATGCCCTCTCCAGCGCGGCCGCCGTCAGAGAAGTCGAAACTCTACTCCGACATCGGTTGGGCCACCTTGCGGGACTCGTGGAACAACGATTCGACTATGCTCGCCGTGAAATCGGGCTTTACCTGGAATCACGCACACGCCGACGCCGGATCGTTCATCCTCTTCCATGCCGGTGTCCCGCTGCTAATCGATTCCGGAACGTGCAGTTACGGAGATCCCGCCTACTCCCACTACTATGTGCAGAGCCCGGCACACAACGTAGTCCTCTTCAATGGTCAAGGCGAACCGCCGGACGACCATCTGCATGGAGTCAAATTTCCCGGTCAGCTTCACCGGTTAATCGATCATCTTGACGTCAAGTATGTGTTTGCCGATGCGACGGGGCCGATGGCCGAATACTTCTCGCGTAACTATCGCCATTGGCTTTGGCTCGACAACGTGATCTTGATTTTCGATGACGTAGAGTCTCACCAGGATGGGGCCTTCGATTGGCTGCTGCACTACGCGGGCGCGGCAGGGCGGAATGGCAACCAGGTGCGGCTTACGAATGGCCCGGCGACCGCGGACGTGCGGTTCCTCTTCCCGGAGGCGTTGGATGCTCGTGAGGAGCAAGGCCTGGCTGAGCACGATCCACAAACGAAGACGCCTTACCTTGCTTTCCGCACGCGTGAAGCGGCTCGGGTGCAGAAATTCATCACTGCGATCATCCCGCACGGGCAAGGGGCTGGAACTTTGCCGGTGATAAACCTGCTCTCGGCAACGGATGCGATCGGAGCACGGATAGAAAACGGCAATCAGGTTACCGATGTTTACCTGAATCTTCAGGCGGACGGCCGGCGCATGCACGTGAATTCCAACAACACAATCGCCGGGTGGGAGACCGATGCTTACTTGCTGGCGTGGACAAGGCCATCCGACCGCATTGACGACCCAGCGGCGGTGACTCGCTTTTTCGTATCCTGCGGCAGCTATCTTCGCCGTGATGGCAAAGTTCATCTGGATTCTCTCTCAAAAGTATTCGCAGTTTGGGAACCCGGAAAGCCGTCAGGATCGCAAGTGCTGGGGCAGAATCAGCGGTCGGTTGATTTGCTGTAGGCCGCGCGTGTCCCGCGGCTCCCCGCCACGGGTTAGGCTTGAGAGAGAAACAAGTGCGGGGAACAAAGGTCCTAATTGTCGATGATGAGGCGGGGATTCGCCAATCGCTGCGCGGGGTGCTTGGGGATGAGGGTTACGAGTGCACGACTGTTGATAGCGGCGAGGCATGCCTGACGGAACTGGGGCGCGAGAGCTATGAGGCGGTGCTGCTAGACATCTGGCTGCCGGGAATGGATGGACTGGCGGCGCTGGAGCGCATACAGGAGATGCCCGCGGGCGCGCGTCCGGCGGTGATCATGATTTCGGGTCATGGCAATATCGAGACGGCCGTGAAGGCGACAAAGCTCGGCGCCTTTGACTTCGTCGAGAAGCCGTTGACCATTGAGAAAGTCAGCCTCTCACTGCAGCATGCGGTGCGGCAGCGGCGAACGGACTTGGAACTGGAGCGTCTCCGGGAAGATGGAGGCGCGCCCGAAATTATCGGGGACAGCGTGCCGATGAAGGCGCTGCGGCAGCAATTGAAGCTGATGGCGGGGACCAATGGCCGTGTTCTGATTTATGGCGAGAGCGGGACGGGCAAGGAACTGGTGGCGCGGGCGATCCACCGTTCGAGCCAGCGCGCAAATGGCCCGTTCGTGGAGGTGAACTGCGCGGCGCTGCCGGAAGACCTGATTGAGAGCGAGTTGTTCGGACATCGGCGGACGAACCGCGATGGCACACTCGATCACAAGGTCGGGAAGATGCAGAAGGCGCACGGGGGCACGTTTTTCCTGGACGAAGTGGGCGATATGAGCCTGAAAGTGCAGGCTAAGGTGCTGCGGGCGCTTGACGAACACCGTTTCGAACCAGTGGGAGCGGCGCAGACGATCCAAGTGGACGTGCGCGTGGTGGCGGCGACGAACAAGAATCTGGAGAAAGAGATTGAGCGCGGGAATTTCCGCGAGGATTTGTTCTATCGATTGAACGTGATTCCGTTTACCGTGCCTCCGCTGAGGGAGCGCTCGGAAGACATTGCACAGTTGGCGGCGCATTTCCTGCGCAACTTCGCGGTGGCATATGGGCGGCGGCCTAAGGAACTGCGTGACGATGCCGTGGCCGCGTTGAAGGCGCATCATTGGCCGGGTAACGTGCGTGAGTTGCGCAACCTGATGGAGCGCATCGTGATTCTGTATCCGCAACACACGGTGGAAGCGCGGCATCTGCCGCTTGGGACTTCGCGTAAGCCGACAAACGGCAAAGGTGCGGAGGCATCGGGCAGTCTGCATGAGGTGAAAGAGGCGGCCGAACGCGACTACATCTTGCGCAAGCTGGAGGAGACAGGCGGAAACGTCACGCGTGCGGCGGAGTTGCTGGGGCTCGAGCGCAGCAATCTTTATCGCAAGATGAAGACCCTTGGGATTGCACAAAAAGAGTGAATTAAAGACTGTCCGCGGTTACCCGGCATTTATTTGAATGAACTACCTGATTACGGGGGCTAGTGGGTTTATCGGGACCAAACTGGTCGACACGTTGCTCGCGTCCGGCCATAGCGTGAACTACCTGGGGCGTAAACGGAGCAGCCGTTTGGATTCACGCGCGGCCTATTTTTGCTTGGAGCCGGGGAAGGCGCCGCCGCTGGACAGCATGCCGCGATTGGACACGGTAGTGAACCTGGCGGGCGAGCCGGTTGCGCAGCGCTGGACCAATGAAGTAAAACGCAAGATTCACGAGAGCCGCGTTCAGTTAACGCGCCAGTTGGTCGAAGCGATAGGGCAGTTGAAACACAAGCCATCTGTTCTGGTCAACGCGTCGGCTCTGGGATATTACGGTGACCGCGGAGACGAGATCTTGACGGAGGCGAGCGAACCAGGGGTCGATTTTCTCGCCCGTGTTTGCATCGATTGGGAACGGGAGGCGTTGTGCGCGGCGGAATACGGCTTGCGCGTGACCACGGTGCGAATTGGCGTAGTGCTTGGGCAGAACGGAGGCGCTTTGGCCAAGATGCTGCCCCTGTTTCGCCTCGGTCTCGGCGGCCGGCTCGGCAACGGGCGCCAATGGATGCCGTGGATCCATGTGCAGGACCTCATTCGGCTGTTTGTCTTCGCGGCCGAGACAAAGGAACTGAGCGGCGCCGTGAATGGAAGCGCACCGGAGCCGCTACGGAATGCCGACTTCACGCGTGAGTTGGCGCACGCGCTGCATAGACCAGCCGTGTTTACCGTTCCGCGATTCGCCTTGCATGCGGCTCTGGGGGAGATGGCCGAGTTTGCATTCGGGAGCTTGCGTGTGGTCCCGAAGGCGGCGGAGGATAGCGGGTTTCGGTTCGAGTTCCGCAATCTGGATGGTGCTCTTCGGGACCTGCTGGGCTAGATTGATGTTGGGCTTCTATTCGCCACTGTCCAGAAAGGTCACGACGTGCCCGCGCAGAGCAGCGACGAAACGTTTGAAGCTCAAGTCAGTTGCCGGCTGTGTGATCCTAGACCGAGGTGAGTTTGTGGCCATGACCAAACACGCCGCGCTGTAGATTCGCTCAAACACCAGGCGCTGACATAGTAATTCATAGCGCTTGCTGTAAGAAGCGCCTTGAAAAGCAGGATCCACTTCGAAATAGGGTTCTTTATTTCGAACGGGCAACTTGACACGTGGGCAGTCTTCGAGCAAAAAGAAATATCCGAGGAAGGGCTGAGGTGAGTCACCGAACCTTTTCTCCCGATAGGCAACCCAAATGTCCGCGGCGCTTCCGATGGCCTCTTCGGTGCGATTATTGAAGTTGTTGCCAAAGGAAGGGCCGACCTGCGATTTGAACTCCATGGCGGTCACGAGTCGCCCGTCCGAGACGACTATCAAATCCCACTTCTTTTCCGAGCGGTAGTATCCTGGCAATTCAAGCGAAGTACGAGTCTTAACGTCCGCCCTTTTCAAGCCAGCGTCACAGAGAATGTCGGAGACGAGCACTTCCATAGCGCCCATCTGCGATCCACCAGTGACCTCGCCGCGAGTACCTGCGTCGATTTTGCCAGCTGCGATTTGCTTTTTCTTGTTACTGGATCGTGCATTCCAATAGCTTTGAACGGCCTTTTGAAGGCCCCTTTCAATATCCAAGCGCCCGCTCCATCTCAAATTTCGCAATGCCGTACACATCCAGGGCTATTGAAGTAGCTTGTTCCCGGTCGCGGTTGCTGAAGGCTTCTTTTAACAGCATCTGCTGGCTTTGAGACAACGCTTGTGGATCCGGAACCCGAATACGCCGCAGGTACTGGGCTTGGAATCGCAAGTATCCGCCACGCATGCGAACGCCATATGAGGCCACAAAGAACTGACCGACCGCCGAGAGCAGCAGACCGCCAAGCACTTCCAAATCCCAATCGTCACCTTGAATGAAATATAGATTGTGATGCGGGTATGTTTCGCCCCGGTCCAGCACCGGATTCAAGGTGTCCTTTATATCGGCTATGTAGAGCTTTGGCGCCGGCGTGAGCGCATGGCTCACCCGGTCGATCGTCTTATACCAGCCGCGCACATTCCTTTCGGCCGTGTGCCGCTTTTTTAATGTGGCCGCATGTTCTTCAAGATAGGCTTTCAAACGCGGGTAAGCGTTGAGGTTCACCAGTCCATCTCGGTCCCAAGGGTCGACTAGGTAGTGGCCGGACCACTTCAAGTGGCCACAGAAAATGTCGCGCGCTAAGGCCAGCTTCAACAGCCGCGAGGGTTCGACGATGCGCGTATCCTTAGTAATGAATACGCGATCGTTGCCCGTTGCCACGCCAATCCCGACTCTGGCGTGCTTCTCTAGTGGCGGAAACGTTTCCTCGAGCCGACGCAATAGTGCCAGTTGCTCTGGAGAATGGCATGGCCACGGATCCGATCCCCGGAACCATGAGGTGACACGTGCGGCTCGAAGTCCCCTAACAGGCACAACGGCCTGATCTGGGCCGACCTCGCGCAAAACTTTGCAGAGGGTGAGGGGGGCCGCACGCTCCGCTTCGGGACCGGCGCTAGCAACCACGGTAGAGGTTTGCGTCTCGCAACGGATCACCGTGATCGCCGGATATGCGTCCACTTCATCTTGGAAAGCTCCGGCATCATGCATTTCGATGACGGTCTCGACGGCAAATCTAGATGTAATGAGCCGCCGAAGATCGCTACCGTATTGGTTGCGCATCCAACGATCAGCGCATATAAACGCGCAAACCCCACCCTCGTTAAGCTGCGTGAGCGCGGCTTCAAAAAACGCGATATATAGATCCGAGCGGCCCCTCATCGTGTGATAGGTCCTTCGGTACATTGCTGCCGCCTCTTCTGGAATGTTCTCAAGTCGGATGTAGGGGGGATTTCCTATCACGAAATCGGCATTCAGACTCACTGCTTCAAGCAAGTAATCGCCTGTATGGACCCATTTCGAGGCAAGAGCTTCGGCCACGGTGCGCGGGGCGCCTTTGCGCAATAATATATCGATCGTCATGGCACTTGCCCGATCGGCGCTGCTGTCATCGAGCTCGAAGGCTATAAGGGAATTTGCACAATCCGCCAACGGACGCCCAAGCCTCTCACAGGAGTCCACCAGTCGCTCGACCATCGCCCCGAGAAAAGCGCCATCACCAGCGGCGGGTTCAATAGTAACGGCATCAACCAGGTTCCTGCCGCTTGCATAGCCAGCAAGGTCCAGGAGTAACTCCACGACCCAGGGTTTGGTATAAACCACGCCCTTCGGCTCCACGACTGGGTTCGATGAGAGGGGCGTCGTGAGGAGTTGTAGTTGGATGCCCGGTAGTCTTGGAGCCTGAGAACGTTCCATTCAAGGGGTCACTCGATTTTATGCCTTGATACCTTACGGCCGGACTCGGCTCCAGCATCAGGTATGTCCTCAGGATAATATTTCGCTGAGCCGGGCTCCCCAAAGCTATGTTCGGAAGCTCTAAAAATGGAACCCGACCGTCGCAGTTACCGTGCGCGGCGTTACGTAATGCGTTCCGCTGAAGGTAGACAGAAAGTTATAAAGCACATAGGAGTTCGCCAGATTGATCACTTCTACGCGGGCGCTCCATTTGTACTTATCGTTGTGGAACAGATTATCGTCTCCCACGGCGATATCGAAGAGATTGCGTGAGGCGATGCGGGGCGGATTGTGGTCGTCGTTCTCCGTGCCTGCTGCTGGAATCTTGATCAGCGACGAGCCGTATTGGGACGCGGGGCAGAGGCCGGTTGCGCTGATTGGCATGGTCGGGGTCGCATGGACCGATCCGCAATAAAGACCTGCTTCAAATTGCTGATCGGGGGTAATGCCCGAGACGTCCACAATGCTGTCGGTTCCGTTCGGGCCATTGTTGCAATTGCCTCCCGCGCAGGGAACCGGACCGGCCACCAGACCGCTATCAAACCGCCAGTTGAAGCCCAGCCACGGTCCGTTCTTTAAGGGTTGGTACTGCAGGTGGGTCGTCTGATTGAAGCTTTCATCGTGGTCTATGCGAAACACGCCGTTCCCGCCCTGTCCGGAAGGAGTGACGCCAATACCG
This sequence comes from Bryobacteraceae bacterium, assembly GCA_036269625.1. Classification (GTDB taxonomy): domain Bacteria; phylum Acidobacteriota; class Terriglobia; order Bryobacterales; family Bryobacteraceae; genus Bog-105. The sequence continues at coordinate 27,158 of DATBEF010000188.1, forward strand.
CTGTCTTGCGGCTGAAAGAAGCGGGCGGCCACGTGGGACATAACTACAAACGCGGATAGTCCGTGATAATTCGGCATGCTTCCGCGAATGGCGAATCCGGGGATTTTAGAGCTCGCCCACTCGATTGGATAAAAGACCGGAGTGTTGCCAAAAACGCTGAAATCATAAGCGAGATGTGTGTACTTCCAAATGTATTCGCCGTCCAAGACGAAAAACTTGCCGAAAGCCTGGGAGAGGCCAACATGAAATTCGTTGCGCCAACCGGGAAGAAGCGGATTGGTGATGCAGGGATAGCCCTGTATCGCGGACTGTAGCGCGTTGACTACCGCGTCGCTGCATCCGATGCTCGAGAGCACCAAGTTCTCATTGAACGGCGTTTCCATCGTGCGAGCGTAGGAGATCCTCAGCACTGTGCTGGTCGGCTTGATGTTATACGCAATGCCGACACGGGGCTCCGCCTGGGTCTCCTTTGTAATGCCGTGATAGATGTCTCCGCGGATGCCGAGATTGAAGGTCCAGCTCTTCCAGGTGATGGCGTCCTGGAGATACAGGGCCACTTCTCTGACGTCGGCGTGGCCGAGGTAGGTATACGAACCGACCCCAGCGCCCGGTCGAGTCAAATCATAAGGGGCAAGAAGAGGTGAATAGCCGGGATTCTGGGATAGCTGACCGGTACATTGAGACAAATTCGTCACGGTCGGGTCCGTGTCGGCGCTTCCATCGGCATTTAAGCATACGGCATTCAGAGTGGGATCAACGATTCCAAAACCGTCCTTTTCACTCAGGATGGTGTCCTGATAGGTGACGCCGGCTTTCAAATTGTGAATTCCCGCCACGTACGACAGATCGCCGCGAAGTCCAAGATTCGTCAGCCGGCGATTCTGGGCAATGGTGGTGCTCTGAAGGTCAGGTATCAGGTCGGAGAAGGGATTGGCGCTCGGATAGTTGTTGTATTGATCTTGGCGCGCGAAACCGCCGAACGTAAGTACGGTGCGCGGGTTGATCAGGCGCGTCCAGGTTGGCGCAAGATTAAACGTTCGAATTTTCGAACGCTGATCCGTTGGACCCACCGGAAGGCCGTTCGGACCGAGGCCCCCGTTATTGACGACCAGGCCCGACCAAGCGGTAGCATTCTGCGAATCGTAGGAATTCGGAGTCTGGAACCATGACCGCGTAAACTGAAAATCCAAGTTGATCGTATCCGCATTCGAGGGCTTGAAATCGACTCGGTCGAACACGTTCTCTTCATTGCCGTGATCGTGGAAAACCTGGAACTCCGGTCCATCGAGAAAACGGCCCGTGTTCAAACCGTTCACGGAAATGAAGTTGCCCCACTTGTCCCTTCCGTAGGCCAGATTGAAGGCGCCGTTCGAACTGCCAAACGTCCCATATGAAGCCGTGACGTCACCATGCGGCTGCTTAGCACCAAGGCCGGAGCGCGTGGTCACTACGATGACCAGGCTGGTCTTGTCGCCGTATTCAGCGGGGGGCGCACCCTCAATCACTTCCATGGACTGCACCGCATCGGCTGGAAGCTGGTTCGAGAAGACTTTGCTCTGTTGATCGGTAATTGGCTGGTTGTCGATAGAAAACGAATTCGAAGCGTGATCGCCCAATCCGTGGAAAAGGCCGTTCGAGTCGGCGGCAACGCCGGGCGTACTCAGTGTGACGAGCGAACTGAGAGAGGAGGATTGGCTTTCGAGGGGAAGCTTCTGGAAAAGGGTCCGGTCGACGTCGGTGTGGGTTGTCGGCTCCGTTTCAACCAAGTCTCCGCCAGCTTCCACATTCACGGTCGTGCTTGCCGTGCCGAGCTTTAAGCCGATTTTAAGATCGAGCGGCACCGAGGACCGAATGTTGAGATCCTGGGCAACCGTTTGAAATCCTGGTGCTGTCGCAGTCAGGTGATAGTTATTGAAAGGAACGTTGTCGACTTTGAACTTTCCCTGGCCGTCCGTCTGGACAGTTCGAGTGAACTGGGAAACCGGGTTCTGAATTTCAACTGTTGCGGTGCTTACGGCGGCGCCCGTAGGATCGAGAACCGTACCCGCAACCGTGCTCGCATTGCCGAGCGATTGAGCGTGCAAGCCGCCTAGCGGAAAAAGAAGCACAATTGCGAGAAAGGAAAGGGCGAAAATGCCCGGAAATCTGTTCACAATATCTCCTGAAGTAGACTGCCAACCTTCAAAACGGGAGTTATGGCCCCGATCCTCTATCAAAAGATAAGATGCATGAAAGCTTTAGGAGAATCGAACGACTAATACTGATTTGGCTATGAGCGGGCTAAAAAAGAGGGTCAGCGGGCGTAGTAAAACGGGGTTTACCAGTTGAGCACCTCGCGCACGCTTCTGGCCTGGCGCTTGCTCACGATGAATTCCTGGCCGTTGTTGAGAGTGACGAGCCAACGCTGGCTGGTGATCATACTCATCTTCCGAATCTGCTCAATGTTCACCAATGCGCTCCGATGAATACGACGAAACGAGCTGTTTTGAAGACGGTTTTCCAAGGCGCGTAAGTTCTGTGTGGCCAGGTAGCGTTGCTTTGCTGTGATGATCCAAGTGACGTCGCCGTCGGCTTGGAACGCGAGTACCTCTTGCGGGCTGAGCAAGAAGTATTCTTCCCCGAGTTTTCCCACGATTTTGCGGAGCTTCGGAACGGAGGGGCTAACGGGGGGCGCAAGCTCCTGCAAATGTGCTATGTCTTCCGCCACTCGGGCCGGTATTCGGAAGATGCGCTGCGCCCGTTCAACAGCTTTACCAAGCCGCTGTTGACTTATGGGCTTGAGTAAGTAATCGACCGCGCCGGCCTCGAATGCCCGGATCGCATGTTGATCGTAGGCCGTAACCATAATCACCACCGGCAGATGGCCCGTATTGAGACGATCGAGAAGCTCAAAGCCGCCCATCACGGGCATCTGAATATCCAGAAAAACCAGATCCGGTTTGAGCGCTGAAATTTTGGACAGGGCAGCTTCACCGTTGTCGGCTTCGCCCACGATTTCAACAGAATCGATGAATTCCAACTCTTCCCGCAGGACCTTTCGGGCAACGGGCTCGTCGTCTACGATGAGGGCGCGCATTCTCAGGCTTTGCTCCATTAACGGTACCTGACTTAGCAAATGGATAGCGTTTCCCGAGAGTCGGCCTTCACGAACCTTCGAGCGGCTTGTATTGAAGGTTGAACGGACTACGCTTCTACTTCGATTTGTGACGCTAGTTGTCCTTTTTGGTCTGGATCGGGAACTAGAAATGTGACCGTTGTGCCTCCGGGACCCGATTGGATTTGCATGTCGGCCGCCGAACCGTAGCAAAGGGCCAATCGCCGGCGTACGTTTTCAAGGCCTACACCCGCCCGGTCTTTCTGCCGGTCTAGCGCCGCCTTTTCGAAGCCTATGCCCGTGTCCTCCACCGTAATCCGCAGCCCAACGGTGTCCTTATCCGCTCTCACACTCACGCGGCCGCCACCGGCCTTCGCGGCGATTCCGTGTTTCACCGCATTTTCAACCAGCGGTTGAATGGAAAGGATGGGGATCATTGTGCTCTTGGCCGATTCGGTGACGACCAGTTCCGTTTCGAGGCGGTCACCTAACCGCAACGCTTCAATTTCCAGGTAGGCTTCCACAATCCTAAGTTCTTCCGACAATGGGATGACGGTGCGATCGCCCTGAAGAAAATAACGAAAGATATCGGCGAGATTGAGCACCATTCGTCGTGCATCGTGAGATCGCCTATCAATGGTTCCGTAAAGGGTATTCAGCGCATTGAACAGAAAGTGTGGATTGATTTGAGCTTGTAAGGCGCGTAATTCGGCTTGGCTTACCAGGCGTTTCAATTCCTCGGCCCGAAAGCGCTCCACCTGTTCCACGATGGCCGATGCCAATTGGCGCATGTCTCCAAGGTCTTCACTCAAATAGCGCCGGCCTCCCTGTCGCGATCCTACTACCAGGAACCGGGCGTCGCCGCTTGAGAATCGCAGCGGAATCCGAGCCTCAGCGGCAAAATGACTTGACGGGGAAGTGTTCCTGCCCTGTTCCCGGGGCGTAACTGAGGGACTATCGAGACGCTCCTCATCCTCGCGCGCCGTGACGACGGCACATCGCTCCGTCCAAAGGTGGCGCGCAACCTGCTGCGCAGCCCGGACAAGCAATTCCTCTTCGGAGCCTACTGACACCGATAATTTCACAATCGTTCTGACACTTTCGTCTACACTCTGCCGGCGGAAGATCACACGGCTCACCCACGATTGGGCGGCGTTCCGGAGGTATGCAAACAGGATCAGCGAGAGACAGAGCGCGACCAGAGCCAATCCCGTCGCGAACATGCGTTCGCGGATCAGATCCCAGAGCCGAAGTTTCTCATTCAGCACTAGCACCGTAGTGACATATATCGCGGCTAAACCGGAATTGACCAGAAAGCGAAGAAAAGCGTCCAACAGCAGGAATCGATAATCACGGAGCAGGACGATCAGTGCGACAGGAATGCCGATATGGTGCCAAGCGATCTCGGCCGCCCACGGTGAGCTGACGTGTTGATAACCAAAATGAAGGAATGAGGTGGTGAAGAGGGCCAGGCACGCGAGGGAGATCCACTCGAGTTTCTCCGTTACGCTAGTGGGTCCCGCGTTATACCGAAGGAAGAATGCCGCTACCGTGAGAACGCCGAAGCCAATAACAATCGAGACCAGAGCCGCCTGATGCAGATGAATGTTGGGAAAGAATAGTTCATAAAAGTGCAATGCAACCGCACAGATGCTGACAATGTAGCCGCCCGTAACCATATAACGCGACTGCCCCTGGAGCGCAACCTGAAAGAGAATGGCGGGAAGCAGGCTGAGCACGGAGAAGCTTGCCATGATGACGATTGCCATCGCAAGGGAATCTGAATAAGGCAATGCTAGGGCGATGAGCGATCCGATGTTCCATCCCAATGCCAGCAGCGCGGCAATCAGCGACAGCTTTATCTGACGCATTCCATGGATCCGCCAGTCCCTGATCAACAGGATGATAATCAGGCCAAATAGCAGCACGCCGGCGGTGTGTCCGATCGTATTGATCAGTATGGGATCGCGCAGACTGCCATGTTCCAGCATGATAGCGGTGTTCTATCTCACGATACTTCAGTTGTGGCGGAAGCTTAGTTTAGGAACCAAGACCCGGAGGGGTGCGCGAACAAGCGTTCAGGCCAGCAGTTTGTCGGGAGCGATGGGCAGATCGCCCATGCGCTTTCCCGTAGCATGGAAAACGACGTTCGCGACAGGCCGCCGCTGCGCCGGTAATACCGATCTCGGCGATACCTCTGAGTCCAATCGGATTCACGCGATGATCTTCTTCATCTACCCAAAGCGCTTCGATGCGCGGGATATCGAGGTGAACAGGAACATGGTACTCGGCCAAGTTGTTGTTGACGATCCGGCCCATGCGCTCGGGGAGCGAATAGAGCGAATGGGGCGAATGGGGCGAATGGGGGGCGAATGGGGCGAATGGGGACGGAGAGATATGGCCCCATGAGAGAAATCGCCATCACAGGCCACTTCCCTAACACAAATGGCCCGATTTGCGCGCGCCGTAGCGGTTGGAGTGGCGCACCACATCACCCAGCGTGGGGTTGACCACCAACGAACTTTCTTCACCGACGCCGATCGTCACACGTACCTCCAATGTCTGGAGACCTACTGTGTCCAAGCTCGCATGCGCGTTCTAGCCTACTGCTTGATGCCCAACCACATACACCTCATCGCTATCCCTGAGGAACCGCACTCGCTCGCAATCGCCTTACGCCGGACTCACGGCCGTTATGCGCTTTATCTAAACGCGCGGCGTCACCGCGCCGGGCACCTTTGGCAGAACCGTTTTTATTCGTGCGCTCTGGACGAACGCCACCTTTGGGCCGCCCTCCGCTACGTCGAAAAGAATCCCGTGCGAGCCAATTTGGCCCCTCGACCCGAGGATTACTCTTGGTCTAGTGCCGCTGCGCATGTCGCACCCAATCCCACTTCGTCTCTCCTGGATTGGGAGTTCCACGCCCACTCCGGAGGCCGGGAAACCTGGGCTGCACTATTGGCCGAACCCGAGGAATTGCTTGAAATTCGCGCTCTTCAGCGCGGAACGTTCACCGGACGACCGGTGGGTAGTGCGGAGTTTCTGGCACGCCTCGAACAGCAACTCGGCCGGCGTCTCGCCTCGCGAAAGAACCAATACAAGCCCGCCGGCTCGACCGCGGCTGCTTCTCAATAAACGTGGATGGGGCCATATCTCTCCGTCCCCATTCGGATCCATTCGGATCCCATTCGGATCATTCGGATCCCATTCGGATCCATTCGGACTCTATTCGGACTGTTCCAGCATGATAGCGGCGTTCTATCTCACGATCCTTCCTGGCGGCAGTTCAGTTTGGCGATGAGACCCGGAGGGGTGCGCGAGCAGGCGTTCAGGCCAGCAGTTTGTCCGGCGTGATCGGCAGATCGCGGATGCGCCTTCCCGTAGCATGGAAAACCGCGTTCGCGACGGCCGCGGCAGCACCGGTGATGCCGATCTCGCCGATACCTTTGACTCCGAGCGGGTTGACCCGACGATCTTCTTCATCTACCCAAAGCGCTTCGATGCGCGGAATATCGAGGTGAACAGGGACGTGGTACTCGGCCAAGTTGTTGTTCACGATCCGGCCCATGCGCTCGTCGTACAGGTTTTCTTCATGAAGGGCCATGCTGACGCCCCAGACCATGCCTCCGATAAACTGACTGCGAGCTGTTTTGGCGTTGAGTATTTTGCCAGCGGCAAACACTCCGAGCATGCGGGACACATGTACCTCGCCCAAATCGGCATCGACGCGCACTTCCGCGAATTGGGCGCCGAACGCATGCATGGAGAAGGCTTTCCTTTCCAACCCAGGCTGACTGGTTGCTTCCGTTTCCACGGATTCCATTTGATGGCGTCCGAGCAACGCCTGCAGCGTTTCCCCGCGCGACGGATCCGCTTTGAGAAACACGCGGCCGTTTTCAAAATTGATGTCGGCCATCGTTGCACCAGAGAGCGGCGACTGCTTATCCGCCATCGCCATGCCCGCCAACCTCTCTTTCAAGGCATCAACCGCGAAACGCACGGCCGAGCCAGTGCTGGCGGCCGTCTGCGAACCGCCGGAAACGGGCGTATGCGGGTACTTTGTATCACCCAGCCGGAACCGTACGCTCGATATGGGCAGACCAAGCGCCTGACCGGCTACCTGGCTCATTATCGTGTAAGTGCCGGTGCCAAGGTCCTGGGTTCCGGCATCTACTTCGAGCGTCCCGTCGGCATGCAGAATGGCTTTGGCCGTGGACGCGCTGCGGCGGGTAGGATACGTCGACGTCGCCATGCCCCAACCCACCAGCATGTTGCCATCGCGAGTGGCGCGAATAGCCATCGGGCGCTTGTTCCAACCAAACTTCTCCGCGCCCAGTCGATAGCACTCACGGAGGGACTTGCTGGACCATGGCAGATTCTTGTCCGGATCTTTCTCGGCGTAGTTCTTGAGGCGCAGGGCAATGGGGTCCATCTTCAATTCATACGCAAGTTCATCCATTGCGATCTCAAGCGCGTTAACGCCGGTTGACTCTCCCGGCGCTCGCATGAAAGAGGGCGTTCCGATATCGGACTTGACCAGTTTCTGCGTCGTGCTGTTGTTGGGAGAAGCATAGAGCATACGAGCAGGTATCGTTGACGATTCGACGAATTCGTCAAAGGTCGACGTTTGACTGATTGTGTCGTTCCTTAGAGCAGTGAGTGTACCGTCGGTTTGGGCTGCCGCAGCGATGGTTTGGTGCGTGTACGACCGCAGGCCGACCGCCCCGAACATTTGTGGACGCATAACGGCCAGCTTGACGGGACGCTTTACTTGCCGTGCCGCCATAGCGGCCAGTACGACGTGAGACCAAACCGGGCCCTTACTGCCGAATCCACCGCCCAGGTAGGGAGAAATGACGCGCACGTTCTCCGGCTTTATACCAAACAATCCGGCCACGCGGTCGCGACAGGTAAACACGCCTTGCGTGGCGTCATAGAGAATCAGGGTGTCCCGACCGTTCCAAATCGCAATTGTCGCGTGAGGCTCCATTGGATTGTGGGTTTCGCACGGGGTTGAGTAGACGTTCTGCAGGCGAATGGATCCCGCCTTCAGGCCGGCTTCGATGTCGCCGCGGCTGCTGGCTGCCGGGTCGCCGCCCCCTCCGGCCTTTTGCGGCTGGTAGAGGGTGGGCAAGGAACTCTGCAGCTTAACGCTCGGCTGTGCTTGAGAGTAGCGGACCTTGATCGACAAAGCGCCCTCATGCGCCGTTTCCAGATTCTCGGCAACGACCACAGCGATCGGCTGGTTCGAATAGCGAATCTCCCCGTCCCGAAGTGTCTGAATCACCCGGCTGGAAGTGTCGGGCTTGTTCTTGTCTTCCCCAGGCAATCTAGGGGCGTTGAGATGGGTCATCACAAAGAGCACGCCCGGGAGACGTTCGGCCTCGCGGGTATCGATGGAGGCTATGCGTCCTTTTGCGATGGTGCTCGTCGCCATCACGGCGTACGCGGCATTAGGGACGTTCTGTTCGTAAGCGTAAGGAGCGCGCCCGGAAACTTTGAGTGCGCCGTCGATGCGGTCCAAAGGTTGGCCAATCAAATCTTCCATAATTTAGAGCCTCTGCTATGCCTGCGAAACGGTGTTGAGTGCACGCACGATTGCACGGCGCGCCAACTCGACTTTGAATGCGTTGTCCTTATATGGTTTCGCCCCTTCAAGAGCCATATTCGCCGCCTGGCGGAAGACATCCGCCGATGCAGTCTTGCCGGCGAGGGCCTGCTCGGAGCGCTGTGCGCGCCAGGGTTTCAGCGCCACGCCGCCTAACGCGAGCCGGGCTTCCTTGATCGGCCCGCCGGCTTCCAGATTCACGATTGCTGCGACTGAAACCAGCGCGAAGGCGTAGGATCGACGATCCCGCACTTTCAAGTAACAAGATCGTGTTCCGAAATCCATCGGCGGCAGATCGATGGACGTGATCAACTCGCCGGGATGAAGGTTGGTGGTGATGTGTGGTGTTGTGCCCGGCAATCGGTGAAACTCCAGGATGGGTATTGTGCGTTCACCATGCGGGCCGTGGACGTTCACCTTGGCGTTTAGAGCCGCGAGCGCGACGCTCATGTCGCTCGGATTCGTGGCGATACAGGCGTCGCTTGCTCCCAGGATGGCGTGAATGCGATTAACGCCCGACTTCGCCGCACAGCCGCTGCCGGGAACGCGCATGTTGCACTCGCGATATGCAGGATCGTAAAAATAATAGCAACGGGTGCTTTGGAGCAAGTTGCCC
>DATBEF010000088.1:0-5429 GCA_036269625.1 Bryobacteraceae bacterium
TTCCGCTGTTAATAAAGAATCCGGCAAACAGCAAACGACCAATAAGAAATGGGGCCTTCATTCAAGTTCTCCTTCAGCGGAAGTTCCGCCTGATGTACGAGCGCGCCCAGTTGGGATGAGGAAAGGCCGACAGCAGTTGGCAGGGAATGACAGTTGTGTTATCGGCTTGCGCCGCGCCGCGGTCGCGAAGAATACGTGCGAGCCGGCTAGAGTTGCTGGTTCCTCTCTGTGGCGCGATACTGTTCAAGCGACACTTTAACCAAAGGACCTCGGCATGGCCATTATCCGAAATTGCCCCTCGTGCGGAAAGCCGAATCGAATACCTGCCAAGCATCTCGCCGATACTGGAAAATGCGGCGCATGCAAGTCGGCGCTGCCTCCCTTCGCCGATCCGGTCGAGGTTGGTCCGGAAGAGTTCGACGAAGTTGTGCGCGACAGCAAAGTTCCTGTGCTGGTCGATTTCTGGGCGGCATGGTGTGGCCCATGCCGTATGGCCGCGCCTCATGTGGCACAAGTTGCGCGTGAGCTTGCCGGCCGCGCCGTCGTCCTCAAGGTCGACACCGAACGCTTTCCGCAACTGGCCGCCCGTTACAACGTGCAAGGCATTCCCAACTTCGCCGTCTTCGATGGCGGCAATCTCCAGTTCCAGCAAGCCGGCTTGGTCGATGCGAACACGATGAAGACCTGGCTCACTCGGGCCGCCTGAAGCTCCAAACCGCCCGAATCTTGTCAAGACCCTCAACTTGAGCAAATCCTCGTAACCCACAGTAAACGCAGCAGAAATAAAGACGAAAATTTTGCCGGTTTACCCCGCCCAAAATGCTATTCTGAATATATAGAGTGAAATCAAGGGCGCAGCCTGCGGGCATGCGCCTTTTCTATTTTCCAGCCATGTCCAAACGGTCGCGACGCCCAACTCCTTCCGCGTCGCGCCCGAACCCTGCCCGCCAGCGCGAGCTCAACACCAAGCGCCGCGGAGAGCTCGCCGAACTCGGTTTCACCCTCAAAGCCGCCCGCCTCGGCTTCGGAGTCTCCCGGCCCTTCGGCGACAGCGAACGTTACGACGCCATCGTCGACGCCCGCCCCGTCACCGCCACCCGCAAGCACCCCGAAGCAGCAAGCCGGAAGCTCATCTGTCCCGCACTCCCTATATTCCGCCTTCGTGACGCCAGTCCTCGTTGGTATCCGCGCGATCCCACGCCGCCCCTCTGGCGCGTTCAGGTCAAGTGCTCCACTCAGATCGCTCGCGGCATGTACCACCTCAACGCCCACCGCCGCACTGGAGGCCGCGCCGTCCCGTATCTTCCCGGCGAAATCGACTTCCTCGCCGCCTACATCATCCCCGAAGACACCTGGTACATCATTCCTTTCCAAGCCTTCCTCGGATCCACCGGCCTCCTGTTCCGCCGCCGCGCCGACCGCAAGCCCGGCCGTTACGACGCCTACCGCGAAGCCTGGCACCTCCTCCGCCCACAAGGATGATGACGATTATGTGGGGACAACCGCCCCCGGCTGTCCGGCAGCCCAGAAATGCCCACGTAGGGACGGACGCATTCGTCCGTCCGGGGTTGACCTTCAGCCCCGAAGGGACGGCATCTGTTAGCCCAGAGGATGCGCTGAGCTTGTCGAAGGCACGGAAGTCCTGGGTAGCGTCAGCAAAGCAGGAACAAGTCCCGGAGGGACGCCACAACCCGTTGTTGCGCACGGCCGTGGAAAATTGAGAGTGGAGCAGGTGTGGACGGTGTCCCCATAAACCAGATCAGAGAAACCGATGACCGAAACCAGTCCATCCGAGCATCTGACAAGCTAACGGCTGACGTGATTCTGTCCATGCGGAGGTCTTTGTAGCCATGGTAGAGTTAAGCTTCTGATCTTCAGTGATTTCCTTGTTGATTGCCCGGAGTAATGCGCATGTTGCCATTGTGAAAAAGAATGCCCGTCACTGCTTCAAAAATACCGCCGAAGACAACCGGCAAGGTGCCGACTGAGCTACTGGACTTCGATCCGAACAATCCTCGGCTCGTCGAGGATGGGGTAAAGAACCCAACCGAAGCTCAGATCATCCTCGCTTTGGCCGATACGGCGGATCTGTCTGAGGTTGTCGAGTCGATTGCGGCCAATGGGTACATCGACATCGAACCAATGATCGCGCAACGCATTGGTGACCGATGGCGTGTGTTGGAAGGCAATCGCCGCTTGGCTGCGATTCGATTGCTGCAGCAGCCTACCCTCGCGAAAGGCACCGGTATTTCGGTTCCCGAGATCAGCCCTGCGAACCTCGCCACGTTGAAAGAAGCGACGGTGTACGCGGTCGAAAATCCAGACCAAGCACGCGATTTTATCGGATTCAAGCACATCAACGGACCGCATAAATGGGACGCGATAGCAAAGGCGCGTTTTGCGGCAGACTGGTATCGGAAGGAAAAGAACAACGGCCTCACTATCGAAAGAATCGCCAGCAGACTAGGAGACCGCCACGATACAGTAGGGCGACTTGTCAACGGAATGTTCGTTCTCGATCAAGCAGAAGCCGCCAAAATTTACGATGTAAAGGACCGATATCCCGGCAAGCGGTTCGCCTTCTCGCATTTGTACACGGCGCTGACAAGGCCCGGCTACCGTGATTTTCTCGGGCTGCCCGAAGAATGGCGTGATGATGAACCAGAACCCAATCCGGTACCGAAAGATCACCTCGATAACTTACAGCGAGTCTTGATCTGGCTCTACGGTTCGAAGTCAGATGACATCAAGCCAGTCATCAATTCACAGAACCCGGATATCAAGGACTTGGGCGCGGTTCTCTCCAACTCTCGCGCACGCACGATTATGATGCTTCGCAACGATCTTCGCGAAGCACGAGCACAAATCGAGAGTAAGGGTGCGAGGTTCGAGCAGGCGTTAGTGAATGCCAAGCAGGAAGCAGAGGTTGCCATGTCGCAGGTGACGGGCTACGATCCATCTGACTCGACACTGCTCGAAATCGGGCGCGACCTGCGTGACACAAGCGAACAACTCTATTCAAGTATGTCCTCAATGACAAAGAAGGCTGGTTCGTCGAAAGGCAAAAAATAACTCTGTGCTGGCAGTTCCCGATGATACGGTCCATCGGACCAAAGTTGCGGATTGGCTTGAACTGAAGGCACTATCCTCGCCCGATGGCCGCCTTGGTTTCGCCACTCTCGTTTCCGCAACCGCACTTTCCGAGGAAGAACAGCCTGAAGACAGCGCCGACGAGGATATCAAAGACGATGCTCTGGTTCTGTCGGCCCAGGCCGAAATCGCGCGTCGACTGAAGAATATCGGAGAGGAGTACCCGTTTCGCATCGACGACAATGGCCGCGCTATGCGGTTCATCACGCCGGTAACGAAGGTCGGCTCAGTTTATCTTTTCTGCCTGTTCCTTTCTCACGCATACGATTTCACGATTATGCCCAAGGCTCTGGCGCCGAAGGTTACAAATAAAACCCGCGATCTGTTCCAAGCCTGCGCGACCGTGGCTGCTGGTGGATATGTGCAAGGCCCGGCGATGTCATTTGGATTTCCGCGGCCCGATGGCGAAACCTTTCTCAAGGCATTGCACAGAGTTTACACGCTGTTCGGCGACGGCAAACCGCGCAAGAAGCCAAGAGCTGCGGCTGCCAAGAAGATTAAGGATAATGGTATCGACATCATCGCTTGGCGCCGCTCCATCGACACTCTGCCTTGCACTCTCTACATGATCGGCCAAGTCGCATCCGGCTCTGATTGGGAAGGGAAAAGCGTAGTTCCTGATCGCGAACATTTTCATAAATATTGGTTCGAGGACCTTCCGGGTTCTCAGCCACAAGATGCGATGTTCATGCCATTCGGGCTCGAACCGGAAGATCCTGAAGATGGCACAGCATATGATGACGTGCTGAAAGACTACATGCAGAGCGTCGCATACCGGTACGGAACCTTGTTCTACCGGGACCGAATCGCCAAGCATTTGGCTGATGGCCTACAACTGGTCGCAGACGGTGAGAAGGAAATTGAACGTGTGAGCGATCTCGGCGAAGTCGTAACATGGGTCAAGATATACACGGAAAAACTGCAGGCTGTCGTATGAACCAAAGACATCGCTTTCACTCAATCTGTCCTTACTTCGCGATGTTTCCGGAGGCGTTCGTGCGCCGCAACGTCCTCGCTTGGTCAAGGCCCGGTGATGTAATACTCGATCCGTTCTGCGGAAGAGGAACCACGGTCCTTGAAAGTCTACTCAATAGTCGGCGGGCGATTGGCTGCGACACCAATCCTGTTGCTTTCACCCTATCAAGAGCGAAAGCAGACCCTCCGAAATTGCTCGAAGTGCAGGAACGGCTCGCAGTCCTTGAGCGTGCGTACCCTGCGTTCAAGTCACGCGCGGCAGAGCTAAGGGACGAGTTCTTCAGCCTTTGTTTCCACAAGGAAACTCTGTTTCAGTTGCTTTTCCTCAAGAAGAAACTGAACTGGCGCGGAAATCGTACGGATTGCTTCATTGCAGCCCTGTCGTTGGGCTGCCTTCATGGTGAGAGTCACCGCACAGAATTGTGTTTCAGCAATCGGATGCCTCGTACAATAAGCACGAAGCCGGCATATTCGGTCCGCTGGTGGCGAGAAAGAGGATGTATTCCGCCGGAGCGCGATGTTTTTTCGATTCTTAGAACCTGCACTGAATACCGCTATGGTTCACCGATGCCTTCGCTCAAAGGCCGCGTGGTGGAAGGTGATGTTCGACAGGCTGGAACTCTGCTGCGGTCATATCGTGGCAAAGTCAAGCTAGCGATTACGTCGCCGCCATACCTCGATATCACTGATTACCATGAGGACCAATGGTTGAGGCTCTGGTTCCTCGGAGGTGCTGCAAAACCAATTGCCGGGCAAGGCAGGGACGATCGTCACCGTCGGATTGAAGGATACTGGCAATTCCTTCGCGAAGCGTGGAAGGGGATCGTGCCATTGCTTCAGGATTCAGCACAGGTTGTGATACGCATTGGCGGCACGCGGCTAATCGAGGAAGATCTGAGAAAAGGATTGTTGGAGTCCCTCAATTCGACCGGACGAAAGTTCAAACTAGCGGAAGCTCGACAGACCGTCATCAGGAACGGCCAGCGGCGCACCTTTCTAACCGCACCGGAGAAAATAGCCGTGGAGCACGACTACAGATTCAAGCTCGCATAGGAGCATTGTGAGGGGAAACTCGGGGACGACGGAACGTTTGTCCGCGCCTCACAACTGCCAATCGGATTCCGACGCTTTACCGTGTGCAACCCCGCGTGATATTCTTTAAACGTCACATAGACAATTGATTAAAGACAGGAGTGCACCAGGCAAGTGTTAGCCAGAGAGCACAAGAAATCCCTCATTGACCAGTACGGGAGGACTGCGAGCGATACCGGCAGCCCGGAAGTTCAGATCGCGTTGCTGAGCGA
>DATBEF010000090.1:0-13705 GCA_036269625.1 Bryobacteraceae bacterium
CGTCTCCAAAGAGTCCAGATGCTTCGCTGCTTTTGTCGTTTAGGTTTAGGACGAGCGCTTGCAGCGTCTCCATGCGGTATTGCTCGGGTGTTTCCTGAGATCTCGTACGTCCGCGAGTTATCCTTCCGTCCGGCGTCCTGAATGGCTCGCCGTCGGATGGCGTCACGAAACTCCTGGTTCCCTCGGCTGTCTCGCAGGTCTCCATTTTCAGCGCTCCCATGCGCGCGATGAAGTGCGGCCCACCTTCTATGCAGGGGGCGCTGACGGAAAAACGAACGATCGGAGCAGCCAACTTGCCTCCTACAGTCCAGACTTCGCTCCAATCGCCGAAGTCGCTCGCTTCAAACTGTCCCGTAATCGACCGTTGGCCATCAGCGTTGGTCTCTCCAATGATCGGGCCCCAGTCCGTCCGATTGTTCGTTGACGTTCGAACGCTAATGGGCTGACTACGCGGGCCGGTAATCACGATCTGAAAACGATCGCCAATCTGATACTCCGCCTTACCGGGGCGCGAAATGTTGTTGAGTTGCACGGATGGGCTTTGGGCGGCAGCACCAGCGACAGCGAACACCAAGATGAGCAGCAACCGCATCAGCACAGCACCTCCAGTGACCACGAATCTGGCTTTGCACTGGCCGATGACGCGTGCGGCGTCGTTCCCGTTCCAACGATCAAGCTACTTACGTGGCTAAAGCTTTCCGATAAGATACTGGCATGCACCGTTTCCTTCTCCACAACGGACGAGTTAGAGAGACGACGGAGGCCCTGCTATCGCCCGGTCAGGTTGGTTTCCTGAATGGATGGGGAGTATTTAGCACAATTCGAGTCTCCGAAGGCGTACTCTTCGCCTTTGAGCGGCACTACACGCGTATGCGCCGCGATGCGCAACGGATGCGTGTACCTTTTGAACCGAATGTAGCCCAACTAGAAGAGATGCTGCTGACTCTGGTCGAAGCTAATCAAGCCCAGAATGCCACGCTGCGGGTAGCCGTGGTTCGCAACCAGGGCAACCCGTTTGAGAGCCCGGGAATCTCGCGGGCGGTCGATTGGATCGCCTTCACTGGTCCGCTGACTCCATGGGGTCGTGGCGTGAAGTTGGGCTATAAGCCGAATGGCCGCCATGCCGCATCGCCTTTTGCCGGAACCAAGTTCACCTCGTGGGGCCAGAATCTGACCTGGTATGAAGAGGCGCATGAACGCGGGCTCGACGAATATGTCCTTTTGAATGAACACGGACAGGTAAGCGAATGCACTTCGGCGAATATCTTTATACTGCGGGGCGGTGAAATCGCGACCCCTCCGTTGACCTCGTCGGGCTGTCTGGCCGGCGTGACGCGGGCGTTACTGCTCGAAGAAGTGCGAATTCCGGGCTATACCGCAGTCGAGCGCGATCTTGCACCGGCAGATTTGGCGGCGAGCGAGCAGGTCTTCATCACCAGCACCACGCGCGACCTGCTGCCGGTGGATGAAATTGATGGCCGGGCACTGCCACAGAAGCCTGAAGCGATTCAACTGCTGCAGCAGGCATTCCGGGAGTATCGCGAACGATACGTAGCGGCACATTTGCGGCAGCGGGAGGTCGCGGCGCCATGAAGATTCCGGCCTTAACATGCGAGAGTTGCGGTGGACGCGACGTGCGGCGAGCGCGGAGCCAGTCCGTGGGCGAACGCATGCTGATGGTGTTCGGGATTTATCCGTTCCGCTGCCGCGATTGCAAAACTCGATTTCGGCTGAGCGTGTGGCTCCTTTCGAAGCTGCAATACGCGAAGTGCCCGAAATGCCTGCGTTTCGAACTGACAACCTGGTCCCGGAAATACTATCGAGCCGGGCTGTGGTCCAATTTCTTAGTGTCGTTCGGAGCTCAAAAATACCGTTGTGGGGCCTGCCGCTGCAACTTCGTCAGCTTCCGCCCGCGTAAGAACTCGTCATCGAAATCTGAGGCGCCAACGGCGTCTGCCACATTGGCCGATTCCCAAGCTTAGACGAGTACTATGTTCGCGAAAGAAGACTTGCCCCGCTGATCTGCTTGGACAACAGGAGGAGGCAACCCACTTGTTCGCCCAGCGTGCTCAGCATCTCCATATCATCGCCTGAGTGTAGATAAGCGTCTCGATGCTGGACGTTAATGACTCCGGCCACCTTGTTCTGAGCAATGACGGGCACGGAAAGGAACGCTTCGAATGTATCCTGCGGCAGGTCTTTGAAGTATTTGAAACGCGGATCATTGTATGCCTCGCGAGAGATCGCGAGCAGCCGGCGTTCGCGGGCTACCCAGCCCGTCAGACCTTCATCCAAACGAAGCCGCACCTTGCCGATACTGAGGCGTCCGGGCTCGTTGGAGGAAACCAGCACCAATTCACCGCCTTCCACCCGGTAGATCAGGCAAGACTCGCAGTGGAGGAAATCGCAGACAAGTTCAACGACCTCCTGCAGCGCGTCATCGAGATCCATATCGCGCGCCATCAACCGGCTGACCCGTTGAAAAACACGCAACTGTTGTTCGGCCCGCTCGAGTCGTTGTTCAAGATCCCGTGATTTGGCCACCGTTAGTCATTATCACAAACGCGGACGGCGAAAGGAGGAGTGTCATAATTCATGGAGAATGTTTGCGAAGTCGTGCGGGCGCGGTCAATTTCTGCGCGTCCGGGTTCGTGATTGAAGTACGATTAATGCAGCATTTGTAGGAGACGCCCTTCGCATGTGGAGCAAACGCAAAGAAGACGAGATACCACAGAGACCGGTTGCTACGCCCCCAACACCGGTGCCCGCACCCGAACCCCCGAGAAGAGAGGTAAATACTATGTCATCGCCATCGAGATCATATGAACCAGAAGTTCCCAGCCGCGCCGGCTCGGCGACGCTTGGTAAGAACGTCACCGTAAAGGGACAGATATTTGCGCGAGAAGACTTGACGATTGACGGCGAAGTGGAGGGCACCGTCGAGTGTCATGAGCACCGCCTGACCATTGGACCGAACGCACGCGTGCAGGCCGGATTGAAGGCTCGCGAGATCGTGATTCACGGCTCCATCCAAGGAAACGTCGAGGCCGCGGACAAGATCGATATCAAAAAGGAAGCGAAACTAGTCGGCGACATCAAGACCAGCCGTATCGTGATCGAAGACGGCGCTTACTTCAAGGGCAGCATCGATATTTCAAAGGCCGCGGTAGCGGCAACGCCGAAGGCTGCGGCATCCCCGGCGCCGGCAGCGCAACCGCAACCTTCCGCTGCCCCGATTGCAGCCACCAGTGCGGCTGGCTCAAAGTAGAGCTTCCAAGGTCAGTCAGGATTTCAATACGGGGAGAGGCGCGCATCAAAAGCGGTTTCTCCCCGTCCGAATTCCCCACGGCTCTGTATGAAATTTGGCGGTTCCGCGAAGCCTACACCGGGCAAGGCCTCGGCCCAAACTCCAGGCGCTTCCTTCACGCGGCACAGTAGCGGATTCGATCAATTCTTCACGTTGTTGCAGAGTTCCGAGAGCCTCTCGATTCTCGATATGTCCGGTGCGAGCCAGGCAAATATCAGTTTTATCACCGGACTCGGGCATCGAATCTCTTCCGACGACATTATTGGCACTATGGAACAGTGCTTCCGGGATGGCGACTTCTTCGAAAGCCAACAGACAGCCAGCAACGCGCAGCGCTTCCTGGATCAATGTCTTACATTCCCCGATGCGTACTTTGATGGCGCGCTGGTTTGGGATACGTTGCAATTTTTGACCGGCCAGGTGCTGGAGCAGGCGATAGCGCAACTTTTGCGGGTGATGCGTCCGGGCGGATTGATTCTAGCCTTTTTTCATGCCGACGAAAAGGTGACCAAAATCCCGCTATACAACTACCGGGTGCAGGACCAAAAGACTCTGCTGCTTGTCCCGCGCGGCGGGTACCAGCGGGTACAATACTTCAACAATCGGACGCTGGAGCGCATGTTCGAACAGGCCGGATCGCTAAAGTTCTTTCTTACGCGCGATCATCTCCGCGAAGTCATCGTCCGGCGTTAAATCAGTACCCATCCGCGCCCTTTTGCGCTATTGATGCGCGCGCGCTGCTAGCGGGGTTGACAACTGGTCGTAGCGGCCTTTCCATGCAAAGCCTCGGATCCGCCAAAGGTCCAGGAAAGCTCGCGCCGTGGCCAAAGCGGTGACTTTTGTGCCCTCTACATTGGCCCAGCGGACGGGAACCTCAAGGATTTTGTACTCGAGTTTGCGTGCGATGAAGAGCGCCTCCACGTCGAAACTGAAACCGTCTAAAATCTGCCTGGCAAAGACAGCCTCGGCCGCGTCGGCGCGATACAACTTGAAGCCGCATTGCGTGTCGGCAAATGGCAACCTGGTGAGCAGCCGCATGATCAGGTTAAAAAATCGGCCGCCCAAATCACGCAGCAGCGCCTGCCGCTTGGAGACGAGGGCCCGGTTGACGGCCCGCGATCCGATGACCACAGCCGCACTCTGCGTGTGCGCCGCTTCGTAGAGCTTCTGGAACTCATCGATAGGCGTGGACAGGTCGGCATCTGTCATTAGCCGCCACTCGCCTCTGGCTTTGAGCATTCCATGCCGGACTGCATAGCCTTTCCCACGGTTTCCCGGATTGCTCAGCAACCGGAATCGCACATCGCGCGCGGCGATGTCGCGTACCAGCGATGCCGTTTTGTCGGTTGACCCGTCGTCCACCACGACGACCTCCGCGGATGACTGTAACTCATCCAGGAAGCGGGCCAGTTTCGCAAGCGCGTCCGGTAGCCGGCGTTCTTCATTGAACGCGGGGACGATAATCGACACACATATCAACTTATAGAGTATATAGTAAACCTACGTGGGATGGGCAGCAATGGAGGATAGTTCGGTACTGGGCGCGAGGGGGAATTTGCGAATCGGCCTGCTTAGAGGTACCGCAGGTTTGGCGGCCGCGGATATTAGCGGTAGTCCGGTGATACCCGATGATTCAAGCGATCACTTGCGAGATTTCCTCAGCGCTTTCCGTATCAAGCGTATGGCGACGAACTTTATCGAGAATGACGAGAGCAATAACGATTGTTATGCCACAGATACTGAGTAGAGCGCCGAGCGCAATGGAGAATGGCGTATAGCGCATGACAATTGTGGCGTTACCGGCGGGAATCGGGATGGCGCGCAATCCGCGGTCGGCGAGTTGAATGGTAACGCTCTTTCCATTGACGGTCGCTCGCCATCCCGGGTAATAAAGCTCGCTAATGACCAGGAGTCCCGGAGCCAAGGCGTTGGTGTGCAACTCTACTTCGCCAGCCGCGATGCGGTCAACGTTGATGTTACCCGAGTCGTCGGCCCGCGGCCTTTCCAAATAAGCGGATAGCGGCGCAGCCGAAAGTGCGACGCGGTGAAGATCCACAGAGGACAGTTCGACCGAGGGATTGACGATTGTAGAGTGCACAATCCATGCAGGCGGGAATGCGTTCTTGTTCTCGTAGATTTTCCAATTCGCATCTCTATAGATCTCGCCATAGATCTCGCCGGGATCTGGTGTTGAGGCGGGCTTGAGGGCATAATGCGCGTTCAGCAAGTCGGAACGTCCGAAAAGGTTTTTGAACGAATTTTCGAAAGTGACTGTACCGCCAGTGGTCGTCCGGATCGAAAAGGCATCGCCGATCGCTGGAGTTGGATTCGCAATAATTTCAACGCGAAAAAAGCCAGGAAGGCTTTTGAGATACTTCGCGGCTGGCTCACAGGTAAGAAAGCGCGTATAGAAGTCGGCGCCGCTCTTCTGCAGTTCCAACCTGTTCCGCGGAGTCAAGATGAAGGAGCCCAAATCCAGGAGAATGAGGCAAAGGATCCCAAATAAAGTCGTCCGGCTCGGCGGGCGAGTGATAACAAGGGCTAGAAACCCGCAAGAACAGAGGATAACGCTTGAAAGACCAACCCAAAAATTGACGAGATGGGTTGAAAGACCGACCCAAGTATTAGTATCCGGATGCTGAATAAGCCCAAAGCGAAGAGAATAGCCGTTGTCGAAATCGCAGTCCATTTCGCAATGACCAGCACGGGCTTCCACCGATGCGGCTCTGAATAGGCCTCAAGGAGAGACTTCAACCCAAATGCGGCCAGAACGGAGAGCGCGAACTGCATCAGGTAGATGAACCGTGTCGCTTCCCGGGCCATCCACAAAAAGGGCATCCACAAAAAGGGCAGCACGGCATAGAGAATGCCGTGAAACGGAGTCGACGATCCCCTCGCGAAAAGGAATGAGAGACCGGCCGTGTAGGTAAGAAATCTCACCCAATGCCGTTCCCAGTAAGCCAGATGGCTATGATGTCCCGCCTCAGCTGGAGATGGAGAAAGCGTTCGCCCGTTAAGATAGCTGAGAGAACGCGTTAAGAAGCAACGAAAGCATTACACAGCAGAGGAAAAGGTCGCCATTTTGCGGCGGCGTTTGTTGGAGAACGTGGCCGTATCGGACCTGTGGGAGGAACTGGGTCTGCAGCCGACGGTTTTCTATCGGTGGCAGAAGGAGTTCTTTGAAAACGGCGCGGCCGCCTTCGAGCAGAACGGCGGTCGAAGCCATCAGGCCGAGCAGGCATGCATCGAGTATCTGGAGAAGAAGATCCAGACCAAAGACGAGGTTCTGGCTGAACTGATGGCGGAGCATATCGGGTTAAAAAAAGCTTTGGGGAACTCTGACCGGCGTCTGGGTCCCACATGACGTGAACGACCAGATCGTCAATTTCGTCCGGTGCTGGTCGGAGAAGACTGAGATCGGTGCCGGACGGTTCATTGAGGGGCTGGGCGTAAGGGCCAGTAAGTTCTATGACTGGCGCGAGCGCTACGGCAAAGCCAACGAACATAACGCGTGGGTTCCCCGCGATTTCTGGCTGGAGGAATGGGAAAAGAAGGCCATCGTCGATTTCCATCTGAAGAATCCGCTGGAAGGTTACCAGCGGCTCACGTTCATGATGCTGGATCAGGACATCGTGGCAGTAAGTCCTGCCAGCGTCTGGCGCGTGCTCGGACAGGCAGGCTTGCTGGTGAAGTGGAACGGCACACCTTCAAAGAAAGGGATCGGCTTCGCGCAGCCGCCCGCCGCCCACGAACACCGGCACATCGATGTTTCCTATATCAACCTCAGCGGCACGTTCTACTACCTGTGCAGCGTGCTGGACGGCTACAGCCGATTCCTGGTTCACTGGGAGCTGCGCCCGTCAATGACCGAGACCGAGATCGAAATCGTGCTCCAGCGTGGCCGTGAAAAGTATCCGGACGCGAAGCCGCGGATCATCTCCGATAGCGGGCCGCAGTTCGTAGCCCGGGACTTCAAGGGGTTCATTCGGATCGCGGGCATGACGCACGTGCGAACGTCGCCGTACTACCCGCAATCGAACGGCAAGCTGGAACGCTGGCATAAATCGCTGAAAAGCGAATGCATCGGCCGGGCACGCCGCTGTCGCAGCAGGACGCCGAACGGCTGATCCGGCAGTACGTCGATCACTACAACAATGTGCGCCTGCACAGTGCCATCGGCTTCGTGACGCCTAGGGATATGCTGGCCGGCCGGCAGAAGGAAATCCAGGATGCGCGCGATCGCAAGCTGGAAGAGGCACGCCGAAAGAGGCAGATCCGCCGCCAGGAAGCGGATGGCCAAATGCCAACGGTTGAGTTTCCAATGATTTTGCCGGGGGAAACGGAAGCAGGCTTTGCAGGGATGCAACCATGCCGAGGGATAAACCGATGGGCTCATCGAGACGATGCTGGCGAGCGCGAGAAATCTCTCTTCGCGCTCTTCCCCAAAGCACATCGGATCGGTAGACCCCCCCATGCCTTGAAAATCCCCGCCCGAAGGGTGGAATTTACCAAGTAACGGAAAACGCCCTCTCTCCATTTCCGGCTGAACCGGGACACTCATAGCAGGACGTTATGTTGACCTGGGTGTACGGTACGCCAATGAGATTCCGAATTTGGGTTGCTTGCTGTCTTGGGCAGGTCGGAAAATGACAAACTCCCCACAAATTCGCCACAGATCGCTTCAAAGCAAAGATTTACCGCTCTTTCGGCGCTTAACGATCCACATTGCGCCAAAAGCCGCAATCAATAATAAGCAGGTTGCTGGTTCAGGTGTAGTGGAAGTGACTGACGCTTCAATTTTCAGCCGAAATGGGCCGCTCCCCCCGGCTTCGATCCAACTTGTTCCTTGGTCGAAGCTGAAGGCGGCGTCCGGGTCTCCATTTGGAGCAGGAGCTGGTAACAGATCGCCACTAAAGAAATCAGCTGTGGAAGTGTACTCGAACCAGTAGCTCACTCCCCTAGAGGCAGTTTCAGATCGGGTCCTGTGGATGCGGGTGCTGGATCTGAACAGCAAGATTCTCGCGCAAGGTGGTAGCCCGGAAGGAGCACCCAAGTTTCCATCGCGGTGGTGGGATCGAGTAGAGAAACACGAAAGACTCGGTACGTTAGTCGATACAGCCCACGGCAAAGCGCTGGTTGTCATGCTCCCACTCCGGATACCTCGGGCACCACGCACCGCCAAGGCCGAAGCCGGTTCATCGGATCAGCAACACCGGCCTTTCGACACGAGTCGCGAACCCCACTTCAATTCGCCCGATTCGCGCGGTGGACCGCAAGATGGACCCCACACAGCGTACGTGCTCGAGGCCGCCGTTTCTCTTAAGGCTGTTGCCGGCTCATTTGAGGGCCTTAGGCAAAATCTAATCCATGTCGGAGGAGACTTCTACGACATATTTGAAGCCGAATCCGGCAAGGTTGTCATCGTTTTGGGGGATGTCTCTGGCAAAGGTGTTCCCGCGGCACTACTTGTGAGCGTGCTGCAGGGAGCGATTCGCTCCTCGACCGCATCCCAACACGAATCTGCGTGCGAGCGGTTCGCCACGGTATTCTGGGGCGTTTTCGATCCGTCTACCGATACATTGCACTACGTGAATGCCGGTCACGCCGCGCCGATGCTTGTGCGGGATGGCGGCGGACCTATGGAGCGATTACGGGAGGGCGGCCCCGTTCTCGGTTTGCTTCCTGACGCGCTCTATTCGGCAGGGATCGTCAAAATTGAGAACGGCGATAGCCTCATCGTCTACTCGGATGGCGTCAGCGAAGCGGCGAACAAAACGAAGAAGAGCTTGGCGAAGCTCGCCTTGCGCAGATCATTTCAGGCAGCCCGGATGCAGCGCCAGAGACACTGTGCGATCAAATCATTGAACAGGTGATCGCGTTTGCAAGTTCCGAAGCTCCGCAGGACGACCGCAGGTTGCTGGTTGTCAACTTCTCTCAATCGGGAGGTGCCGTTCGCGGCTGGAAATCCGGAGAGACAGTTATAGCAGCAGTCGCTTGTGTTCAGCGTTCCGCTGCCATGGCTTTGGTCGCTTCTGCACTCAGTCCGATGGGTTTTTGAAAAGGTTCAGCAGATTATGGAGGGCGACGAGGTCAACAAGAATACCGACCAGGGGCCAGGCGGTAAGGGAGGACCCCGTCCTCGATCCGGCAACGGAGGACCGCCACCGGGGAACGGTGGGCCGCCACCATTCGGTCGCGGTGGTAACCGGCCGGCCTGGAATAGGCCCGTATTCGGCAAAGATCTCTATTACGTCTCCATCCTGGGAGCGCCCTCCGAAACCAATCCCTGGATGTTGCAGTTTGGTGGTCACCATCTGGCACTGAACATCACTATCGCCGGCGAACATGGTGTCCTTACACCGACTTTGACGGGTGCTCAACCTGCGCTCTATACGATCAACGGAAAAGCCGTGCGGCCTCTCGGCCAGGGAGAGCGATAAGGCATTCGCGCTACTACAAGCTCTGGACGGGAATCAGCGGAAGCGAGCCATTTTGAGCTACCAGCTTGCGGATCTTGTACTCGGTCCAGGGCAGGATGGCAAGACGATTATGCCAGAAGGGGTGAAAGCTTCCGCTATGAACGAGCGGCAACGGGCCATGCTGCTCGATGTGATATCCGAATGGTCGGGTATCATTCATCAAAGCGCCGCTACCTCCCGCATGGCTGAAAATCAAATCCGGTCTGGACGAGACCTGGTTTGCCTGGAGCGGTCCGATAATGGTGACTCCGGGCAAGAATATTACCGCCTATTACCGCATTCAGGGCCCGCATCTTGTTATCGAATATGCGCCTCAGACTCTTGGCGGTGATCCCGCAATGCACGTCCATACCATGTACCGCGATCCAACGAATGACTACGGCCGAAAATTCACCGCAAAATGAAAGCGAAGCTGGTAATCGTTGTAGCGATTTTGTCACTCGGCGTGCCTGTGTTTGCACACCGGCTCGACGAGTATTTGCAAGCCATGATCGTTGCGATCGAGCAAGGCCAGATTCATGCGTCCATGCGCCTCGTCCCCGGAGTGGCGGTGTCTTCCGCCGTGATTGCGGCCATTGATTCCGACGGCGATGGCATTTTCTCCCACGCCGAGCAGCAAACGTACGCTCGAGAAGTTCTTGGTGATCTGACGCTCAGCGTAGACGGCCACGCGTTAAAGCCTTGGCTACGGGCCGTAAGTTTTCCAGCGCCAGCAGATATGAAGGAAGGACTCGGTGAGATTCACATCGAGTCGTACTTCCGACTCGACTACGTGCAGGCAAGCCCTGAACGGGATTCGTTCCTTCTACGGTGGCGGTCGCGTTTTATCACGGCACTGGCGTCTTTCGCCGGCGTGCCCAGTATGTTCCGCCTCGGCATGCGGCACATCGCCGAAGGTACTGATCATCTTCTGTTCCTGATAGCACTCCTGTTACCTGCACCGCTGCTTGCGGTCCGGTCTCGTTGGGCGGCAGCCGGCAGCATTCACCACAGTCTTGTTCAGATTGTGCGAGTAGTAACCGCCTTCACCATCGGGCACTCGGCCACACTGGGATTGGGAGCGTGGGGACTGGTGTCTTTGCCTAGCCGCGTGGTCGAAGTTCTGATTGCTTTTTCCATTCTGGTCTCCTCCATTCACGCTCTGCGCCCACTCTTCCCCGGACGTGAACCGGCAATCGCGGCTGGTTTCGGTCTTGTACATGGATTGGCTGTTGCCACGACCCTGCAAAATTTAGGAGTCGGCCCCTGGCAGCGTATCGCCAGCATACTGGGATTCAATCTCGGCATCGAAACCATGCAACTCATTGTTGTGGGCGCCATCCTCCCTTCACTGATAGCCCTGAGTCGGACGCCCGCTTATAGAGTTTTCAGATTCTGTGGCGCCCTGTTCGCGGGTTTCGCGTCCCTAGGTTGGATTATCGAACGCTTGTTCGGCGTTCCTGACTTCGTGGACGGATTAGTAGATCGCATTGCACAAGGCGGAGTATGGATCGCGATCTCATTAATCGTTACCAGTATTCTTTTGTGGTTGCGTCACGATACACATTCCAACCACGGAACTGTCACTGAGCAACTGTCTCACCCAACTCTGGAGGGAATCTGAACCAGCCGTCGGCTCGCGCGCTCCTTCATCAGATGAAAGATACTCATGAGTAGACTTGCTCCTCTCGCCTTTGTCTCAGCTTTCGTCTGCGTCGCGTCCTTTGGAATCCTCGGGCGAACGGGAAAGCCTGCTAGCGTCGCCACGCCAACCTCTGCTGATGCGCAAATACAAAACGTCGTGACCGCGACTATGGCTTTTTGAACTCGCTCAGCACTACCCAGCGCGAGAACGTGCAGTTCACCTTAACGGCGCAGAAGGCAGCCACGGCCGCCAAGTTCAGCAGAGCCGGTCCGCGCCCGGGAAACGGCGGCGGTCCTGGCATGGGTCCTCCGGGAGGTTACCATGCTCTTTCCGTTATCGACTTGGTTGGGCAGAAAGCGCTACCCGACATTGATACCGGAGCCTTGAATGGCCCACACGGTCTAGCGTTTGTTGGAGGAAAGCTCTGGTTCACCGCCGAAGGCGCAAAGGTCATCGCGACATATGATCCGGTGTCCAGTAAGATCGATTGGATCATGGGCACCGGCCAGAACCGGACGCACATGATCTACGTCACGCCGGACCAGAAACAAATTTACACAACCGACGTAAGCTCCGCGACCGTCAGCATTCTAGCAAAAGTCGCTCTGCCCCCAATGGGACCTCCTCCGGGAATGCGCCCGCCACAGGGCTCACCACCTCCTCAGGCTCCACCCGGGGGAATCAACCGCGTACAGATTGGAATGAGACCGTCATTCCAGTCGGCAAAGGCGATGAAGGTTTTGACGTATCGCCCGATGGGCGCGAGTTGTGGACTGCAAATGCGCAGGACGGCACGCGCTCGGTAATTGACCTCGCGACACGGACTGTGACGGCAACACTGGATGCGAAGACGTTTGGCGCAAATCGGCTGAAGTTCACTCCTGATGGAAATCTTGTGCTGATTTCACGTCTGGGTGATGGCGACCTCGCGATCTACGATGCAAGGTCCCACAAGGAATTCAAGCGAGTGCCAATCGGCCACGGAGCAGCCGGCATTCTGATCGATCGCGATGGTAATCGTGCCTTCATCTCTTGTGGTCCTGACAACTACGTAGCTGTACTGGACCTGAAAACCTTAGAGGTCACGAGCCACATCGACGTTGGCGGCGAGCCGGACGGCTTAGCATGGGCAGCCCGACCGTAACTCGAACCCGACCAACGCGGCTCAATGATCGGGGAGAAGCGGCTTTTGTTGATAGGGTCGTGAGTGGTCGGCCAGCGTAAATCTACAATCCCGTCACTCTGGGCGCCTCGCAACGATTACACCGGGGGAGCCGGCGCATCGTCGAAGGGTGCACCAGGTAAGGTTGCACGTCCTGCCTGATGCCCCGATCAGATCCACTGACCAGACCGAATGCGTCTCATCTGCGGCGTCTCCATGAATTGGGCTCTCTCGAATCTGTATAGACAAGCCACCAATTTCAGCCATTACATGAAGCGGGGTAAGGAAGTTAAATAGGAGCGCCCGAATGCGCGATTTGCAACGTTCTCCAAATCGACAGCCAATCGAAGACGCGTTCCGATCCCTTTCATCAGTGAACCGCGGGGCGATTTGAAGCTGCGTTGAAGCGCACAACGAACAACGGCAATGTGGGCCAGCAGCACCGGCCAAGTAGAAATGCCTAAGCCTTATCGGCTTGATGTTCACGTCTACGTTTCACGAAAGGCCTCGGCGAAATACTGCATGCGCCTGATCCCTCCCCGATTGTGGTGCTATCGCCCAGGACCGGGGTCGGTACAACGCGGATGCCCCAAAACCGAAGGCAGTGCCAAAGTGTGAGTTGTCAGGTCTTGTTCTTCTTACAGCTGCAGGGGTGCTTCATCGATGGTCTAGACTTGCGCTCTGCCGCCGTCAACGAACAACTCGATACCCGTGACGAAACTCGAGTCATCCGACGCCAGAAACAACGCCACCTTGGCAACCTCGTCGGGTTCACCCCTCCGTCCCATCGGGATGGTGGAAACAATCCGCGCAATTACATCTGCAGATTGCCGATTCGCCAACGGGGTATTGATCGGACCCGGACTAACAACGTTTGAGCGGATACGACGGTCCTTCAGATCTGTGGTCCAGGTTCGCACGAAAGAGCGGATTGCAGCCTTGCTCGCAGCGTAGACGCCGAAGGCAGCAGTACCCTTAACGCTCGCGACAGAGCCGTTGAGAATGATAGAGGCGCCGTCATTCAAAAGCGGTAAGCCCTTTTGAACCGTGAACAATGCGCCCTTTACATTGATGTTGAATAGCTTGTCAAAATGCTCTTCGGAGACTTTACCGAAGGGAACAAATTCACCAAC
>DATBEF010000105.1:0-30683 GCA_036269625.1 Bryobacteraceae bacterium
ATGCGGATGCCGACGGCCATATCATGTTGGTGTTTGATGGGCTGGTGCCGAAGCGGAAAATTGAAGATTACTCGTATTGGGCGAAAGTCGTGCCGGGCGATACATCGAAGACGCTTTGGACCGAGTATCACTCGTTTGACGATTTGCCGAAATCGATCGATCCGCCGAGCGGATTTAACCAGAACACAAATGAGCCGCCTTGGACCAGCACGTTCCCACAACTGGATCGAACGAAGTATCCGGCCTATATGTCACAACCGGGATTGCAGATGCCTTCATTCCGAACCATAAGGTCGTTGCGGATGCTGACGCAATCGGACAAGTTCACCTACGAGCAGATGCTGGCCGACAAGTTCTCGACGGAGATGGAAATGGCTGATGCGGTGGTTCCGGATCTGTTGAAGGCAGCTAAGGACAGTAACGATCCAGGGGTGTTGGAAGCAGCGAAGATATTAAACAATTGGGACCATCGCACAGAAGCGGATAGTCGCGGCGCGGTGCTGTTCCAGGCATTTGCGGATAAGTACTTCGGGTACGTGGGCGATATCAATCCCAAGCTGCGGGTGAAATATGACCCGGAGCATCCGTTGGAATCGGGTTACGGTCTGGCGGACGCGAGCGGAGCGCTGAAGACGCTGGCGGCGGCAGCATCGGAGTGCAAGGCGAAATACGGCTCGGCGGACGTGGAATGGGGGCAAGTCTACCGCTTTGTGAGTGGACCGGCGGATGTGCCCGGCAATGGAGCAGGCAATCGCATGGGCGTCTTCCGCACGATTCAGTTTGGAGATAAGCGAGACGATCGGCAGTACGCTTCGCACGGCGAGACGTTTGTCTGTGCGATTGAGTTCGGCCCGGCGCAGAAGGCCGAGTGCTCCTTGTCGTATGGGAACGCAAGCGAGCATAATTCGCCGCACTTGGAAGACCAGCTGCCCCTAATGGAGATGAAGCAACTGCACCCGGTATGGCGGGAACGCAAAGACATTGAGGCGCATCTGGAGTCGCGAGAGACGTTCTGATTTGAACAACGCGCTGGACAAGCGGATCACGCTGGGATTGTACGTTTTGCTGGCGCTGTGCATTGGCCGATTGTGGCTGATGCCGCTAGGCTCGAGTTTCTGGGTGGATGAGATGGGCACGGCGTTTGTCGTGCACTATGGGGGCAATCATCCTTCGTTTGCAGTGGCTCCGCAGGTCCCCGCATCGATTTACTACATACTTCCGAAGTTATCGGAGCGGCTCTTCGGCTTCTCCGAAATAGCCTATCGGGTCCCGTCGGTTCTGCTGATGGGAGTGACGCTGTTTCTGGTGGGACGATTAGCGGCGCGATTGATTCACCCTCAAGCAGCCTGGTTCGCGGTCTTCGCTTGCCTCGCGCTAAGGGACATCAACTATGAAGCGGCGAATGCTCGGCCTTATGCGCTGGGGGCGTGCGTGTCGGCCGCGGCGCTACTGTTCCTGGTCCGCTGGCTGGATACGGGAAGCTGGCTGCATGCGGCGGCCTATATTGTTTTGGGCGCGCTGCTTTGGCGCGTGCACCTGATTTTCTGGCCGTTCTACGTGCTCTTCGCGTTGTATGCAGTGCTACGGCTCTGGCGTCGGGACACACGGGTGACGTGGATAGCGGCGCTGGCCGTGTTCGCGGTGCTTGGGGCGGCGCTGATTCCGGTGCTGCTGTCGTCGCTGGCGCTGATGCGGAATGCCAAGAACCACGTGGTAGTGCCGCTGCCGACTCTGCGCGAGTTCATACGGCTAATCAAACTGGGTCAGTTGGCTTCTTGCGGAGCAATCGCGTGGCTGGTGAGCCGAGCGTTCCGATGGACGCCCGATGTGCCCAACCCGTCGTGGAGTTCGCTCGCGCTGCTGGCAGGCTATTGGCTATGCGACCCGCTCTGCATTTTTGCGTTCTCCTGGATAACAGGCGATAGCGTGTTCGTCCCCCGGTACCTGGCATTCGCCCTCCCCGGCATGGCGTTGGCGGCGACAGTTATCGCGGCCCGGTTTGTGGCCTCGGCCGTTTGGAGACCGCTCGCTCTCGTTTTCGGCGTGGGCGTGCTGCTGGTCATGGGGCATTGGACAGAAGTGTGGCCCTTGCATCACAACTCCGACTGGAGGCGGGCGGCACAAACGGTGAATCGGTTGGAAGCGATGGGGCAAATTCCCGTGATCTGTCCGAGTCCGTTTATCGAGGCGAGGTCGCCGGTCTGGCGCCCGGATTATCCGCTGCCGGGCTTCCTGTATTCACATCTGGCCGTGTATCGGCTGAATGCGCCCGTG
Source organism: Bryobacteraceae bacterium (assembly GCA_036269625.1). Taxonomy (GTDB): domain Bacteria; phylum Acidobacteriota; class Terriglobia; order Bryobacterales; family Bryobacteraceae; genus Bog-105. The sequence goes on from DATBEF010000105.1 coordinate 2,275, forward strand.
TATCTGTTCCCGTTCAAGGAGTCGCCCGAGGCTTATGCGTACGCGGACGAGTTGTCGAAGACGACGCTCGAAAGGGAGGGGCGGTTCCTGGTCTACGGCGGTCAGGGGAATGTGCGCTTCTGGCGCAAGTGGTTTCAAAAGCAGCCGGAGTTCGCGGGTTGGCAGGAGCAGAGACTGGGACCTTTCGCGGATGTCGATGTGGTCCTTTTCAGGCGCTGAAACGGCGCCGAGAACATCGAACGGGCATGGATTCGATTAATGACCTGTTCTCTCCGATCACACTGGGCGGACTGACGCTTCCCAATCGCATTGTGGTCTCACCCATGTGCCAGTACTCGAGCGAGGACGGCTTTGCCAACGATTGGCACCTGGTTCATCTTGGAAGCCGCGCGGTCGGTGGAGCGGCCCTGGTATTTACCGAGGCGACCGCGGTTTCTCCAGAAGGCCGGATTAGCCCGCAAGACCTGGGGCTGTGGAAAGACGAGCAAATCGACATGCTGCGGAGGATAGTGGAATTCCTCCACTCGCAGGGCGCGCATGCCGGCATCCAGTTGGCGCATGCGGGCCGGAAGGCGAGCACGCGGCGACCTTGGGAGGGTGATGGCTTGACAAGGCCGCAGGAGGGCGGTTGGAATGAGGTCTATGCGCCCAGCGCGATTCCCTTTTCGGCTAATTATCCGCAGCCGATCGAGATGACCAAGGACGACATCCGGCGAGTAACGGCGTGCTTCGCCGAAGCAGCCAAGCGGGCGGAGCAGGCGGGGTTCGATGTCGTTGAGATCCACTCGGCGCACGGCTACCTGCTGCATGAGTTCCTTTCGCCCCTGAGCAATCATCGGACGGATGAGTATGGAGGGCCGCTCGAGAACCGGATACGGATGCTGGTGGAGGTAGTGGGCGCGGTGCGGGCGGTGTGGCGGAAAGCGCTATTCGTGCGGATCTCAGCGACCGATTGGAAGGAGGGCGGCTGGGATGTGGAGCAGTCGATCGAGCTGACGAGGGTACTGGCGAGCCATGGGGTGGACCTGATGGACATCTCCTCGGGAGGCATGGCGCCCAATGTTCGAATCCCCGTCGGTCCCGGATACCAGACGCCCTTCGCGGAACGGATACGGAAAGAGACGGGAGTGCCGACCGGGACTGTGGGGATGATTACGGACCCGGCACAAGCGGACCATGTTGTGCGGACGGGGCAGGCGGACCTGGTGCTGCTGGCGCGGGAGTTCCTACGGGAGCCGTACTGGGCGATCTTCGCAGCCCGGGAACTGGGCAAGAAGGAGAGTTGGCCGGTGCAGTATCTGCGGGCGGCAACTGCCGGGGCGGATGTGCGAGTCGCGGTGGAATACGATTAGTTTTCAGAAACATACAGAGTTTTTACCAAACGAACCCCTATCGGGCACCGTGCGGCGATGTTCTGAATCGTGATATGGTGTACTGGTGCACTATGATTCAGATCACAATCGATTCTGCCGATGAGGGCCCGATCTATCGCCAGATCATGCGGCAGATCCGGGAGGGGTTGGCTGGCGGGCGAATCAGCAGCGGGACTCAGTTGCCGAGCCATCGCGATTTGGCTAAGCGACTGGCGGTGGCGCAGGTAACGGTCAAGAAGGCCTACGACGAGCTGGAACTGCTGGGTCTGGTCGAGACCCGACGCGGCCGCGGGACGTTTGCCGCGGCGAATCTGCCCGAGCGAAATAAAGAGGAGCGGCGGAACGAGATAAAGACGACGGCGCGGCGCATCGTGTCGCAGGCGTTATCGGCGGGGCTGACGCTGGATGATGTTTTGGAGGTGTTGATCGAGGTGGAGCGGGAAGTGAAGGGGAGTTGAGGCTTTCAACCCGACATCATTCGGTCAAGAGATCCGAAAGACCAACTTCCTTTTGCTCGGCCTTGCCCGGCAACGCCCGGGGACCTGCGTTGATTCCCCGGGCATCTGTACCGCTACATTAATAGGCCAGTCGCGCTTCCTCGGTGTAACCGTCGGAAGCGGGGCGAAGGCTGGCGGAAAAGTCTGCTCGCGTTGAGGCCTGAAACGGGATCAACGCACGCAATGGGGCGTTTCTCAAGAAGATGCCGACCCACACGAGAACACCGAAGATAACGGGAAACAAGGTCTCGAAAAGGGAGCTTCCGGCGCGGACTTGTGTCGCGACAGCGCCGCCCAGGTATCCGGTCAATAAGATGGCTCCGAGAACGGAGGTGCGCGGGACGACGTAAATGGCCGTACAGGCAAGTAGGATGGCGCCGATGGCAACGACTGCCTCATCCGAAAGCCCGAGTCGTGCCGCAGCTAGCATGACATGAGATTCACGCGCGACCTTTGTCACGCCATCGAAGACCAAGAACAGCGCCATTATCGTGCTGATACTCCGTCCGATCCATAAGCCCTTACGCGACGCGATATTCGCTTTGTTCACAGATTGCATGATGATTTCCTTTCTTTTCATTCACTCGGAGTGGGGCAGGTTGGTCGCAACGCTCAGAAGCTCTAAGAATACGAAATACCTGTCCTCTACTTACACGTCGAGTGGACAGCAGATAGATCGACAAGACCGGCAATGCTCGCTGAAGATAATTTAAGGACAATGATGCCCAGCTTTAGATCCCCGATGATTAATCTCTACTCCCGCGATCTTTCTCGGGCGGCGGTATTCTATTCGGAACTTGGCTTTGTTGAAACTTTTCGCACTCCGGAGTCGGGCGAACCGGTCCATATCGAACTTAGCTTGGATGGGTTCACCCTCGGAATCGCGACTATTGAGGCAGCCAAAGAACACCACAGCCTTCGACCAGGAGGAGAAGGGCGGTGGATCGAGATCGTCCTTTGGACCGACGACACGGATGCCGCATTGAACGCTTCAGTTGCGAAGGGCGCGCCTCTTCTCACTCCTGCGCATGACTTTCTCGAGGGCAAGCTGCGGGCTGCCTGGATCGCTGATCCGGATGGCAATCCGATCCAACTTGTTCAACGACTTTCAGGCGGCTAGCTCCGCAGTCATCGTGGTTTGTGTGGCAGCACGAAGCAGTAAGCGGTGTATCTGATCTCGCTCCAGGCTTGCTCGCCGAGAGGGTATCCGGGAAATAACGGGCGGCCGACCGATGTGAATTTCAATCTGACCCAAATCGCTTTTCGTCCTTGCGTGAGCTCGCGCGAAATCAGAAATTCATCGTCGCGAAACCGGCGGTTCGACGTTTCCACGATGTGTTGTGTCGCGCCAAGTTCATCTTTTGGATTCGAGTATACGCACGTATTCGATCCAGCGAGATACCAGATTCCGGCGGGCTTCCAGTCGGAGTTTGCTTGATCGGCGATATAAACTTCCGCCCGTTGATTCGGGAACGAGTAGTCGAGTTTACGGCGGAGCAGAACTCCGAGATTGTCGGGGCGGAGCCGAAGCCGGAATTCCGAGGCGCCCGTCGTGGTGCGCCCGTGGTCCGTGTCAGCGGGATAAACTTCCTTGCCGTTCAGGGCATCGACGCCCCATTCGTAACGGGACGTGATGGTGTACGGAGCGGAAGCTTGCGGCGACGAATAAGCATGTTTCTTCTCACTCGCGGCGTCTCCAATTTCGAGGCTGTCGGTTTCGACCAGCGAAGGGGATGGAAGACCATACCAATAGGTGACCGTTTCGTAGTGCTCAGTCGATTCGTCGGCGCCGCCATGCTCGAGACGAATGACAGCATTCTTTCCGAACGGCATCAGATCTGAAAGCAGAAAACGATAAGCGGATTCAATTTTGTCTTCGTCATTGACGGCCGACTGCAGGGACCGCGCACCTACCGGATGCCCCACGAAAGGCAGAGTCATATTGAGTCCGCCCCAATAATCGCCGCCGCCGCCCCATTCTTCCGTCCCGGTGCCCTGAGCTTGTGGTGTCAGGCTGCCATCGAAGAAGAAACGCGGATCGCCCTCGAGAGTCCGGAGATTTGCGTCGTGCGAAAAGATGAATGACGTACCGGCGAGCTGTCCGGACCAATCGCCACCACCCTCCGCCTCTCGCGTATCGAGAAGCAACAGATCGTTGCCGGGCGTTGGATGAGGAAAATCTTTGTAACTCGCGTGGAAATAAGAAAGCTGGCTTGCAGGCTCACTAAGCGGCATGTAGCGGACGCTCCACTCGATCCGGCTGACCGCGTGGTTGGTCCCGATCAAGTCAATACGCGCCGACTTAAAGAACGGCATTGGGAAGTAGCAACTTAAATAAACACGGTCGTCCGCGAAACGGATGTTGACAGGAAATGCTTTCACAAGGTATTCGCGATTGTCCCGGTTGTACAGAGTGCCCGCTCCGTAAAACAGAGCGATCGGCGCGTCGATGGATGGATTGCGCCGCCCATCCCAAGTGATGCGGAGACGGACGTTCTTAAAATCAGGGGCCTGGTCGCGAGGAATGGAAAAATCGAGAGCACGAACGGCAGCTTTGCCGTGCAGCCGGGCTACGGTAATCGCACCGTGAGCCGGCAGGTCCGCCGCTCCAGAAACGAATTTGCAGCCGGACTTGGGAGCGATATCCGTCCCGGAGCTGGAAATGAGATCGAGAACATCCTGAGCAGGAGCGCCGCTTTCGTTCCAACTGCGCAGCGGATGAGAAAGCGGCGTTCCCGCTACAAAACGGTCGTAAATGTAGTATCCGGTCCCATAGTGCGTTCGAGTGTATGCCAATTGGAAGCTGCGCTCAAACGGAATCGGAGTCCAAACGAGATCAGCTCCCTTGGTGGTCGCCCACGTCCAATTCAGCGGGCTGGGGAACGGACCGGCGGGCAGAAAAACGGAATCGGGGGCGGGGTGCAATGGATCGTTTGTGCTGGTCTCCTGTACGATGTGATCCGTTCCGTCAACCACATAATGCCAAGGGCTGCCGTGCCAATGATTGTACCGGCTGAATAGCAGCAAACCAGGTCCTTCGAGGTCGAGTGTGACGTTGAAGGTATCGGAAAGCTGATAAAGGAAATGCGATGCATCGGCGCCCTCGTTTCCGCCGCGGCGGTCGTAGGTGCTGCGCATGTAGGCGCGCATCCCAATTCGTTGGTCAGCCCAGCGATCCCAGAGTCGATATGCATCTAGCCCGATGGGAATGGGACGAGGCTCTTCAGGAGGGCGAGCCGCTCGCAGCGCCAAAGCGGCGGAGAGTGCTAGCAAACAAAGGATCAAGTGTATGGATGGATTTGGCACGCGGCGTTCTCTTCTCCAAAATGTCATGTCCGCGCGCGCCCGCCTGGAGTCAGTCTGGCGGCCTTTCCGCTTAGGGCCGTTTGCCCTGTTAAAGTGTGTCGCCTTTCGCAGCTTGACCTCGGAGCAGGAAGGTCTTCGGGTACGATCCGTGGCCACAGATTTTGAAAGAGCCGAAATCCTTGTACCAGTCAGTCTCCGGCACTTCCGGTCTTGCTTCCATCCAGAGACGAAGTTTGTTGAGGTCGTCCAAGCTGATTGCCCGATCTCGCATTCGATCGATCAGATGCTGTCGGACACCTTCCGGCAGATTCTCCCATCGTTCGATTTTCGGCATCAGCCGCCGAATATCATCCGGCCGAGTTGGTCGCCCAGGCGCTTCGCCACTTCCGGGTCACTCTCATTGCGGAAGCGCTCAGCTAAATCAAAAAACCCCTGCTGTTTCCGTTTTTCCGCTTCGATCCCGTTTTCGATCAGCTCCAGGAGCATACGATTGGCACTGAGTCTTCTGGTTTTTGCCATTATGCGTACCTGCGCTGCCAGCTTCGCGGGCAAACTGACGCTTTGGCGCACGCCCCGCTTAGATGCACTCATTTCACCAATTTACACCAAATTGGTGCATATTGGTGGGCGCGAGCGGCAATTCAAAGGCAGTCCCGAAGCGTCCGTTAGCATCCTTCAGGACACTAGCTTACTATTGACACCTCATCCTCCTACATGTGAATATTTATATGTAGAAGAGTGAGGTATGGATCCAGACGAATCTGAAATCCCACAAGGCACGCTCGATCTTCTGATTCTGCAAGTGGCCACTCTCGGACGAATTCATGGCTACGCAATCGCTCGGCGCTTGAAGCTGGTGTCCTGCGATGTTCTGCAGGGCTCGGGAGAAGCCGTATGAACTGGCTTCACCGGCTCTTCAAAAAGCGGCAATTGGAGACAGAACTGGCGAAGGAACTGCAGGATCATTTGGAGCGCCAAGTTTCCGACTACCGGCAATCGGGCCTGACGGAAGAAGAAGCAAGACGCAAGGCGTTTCTGACGTTCGGCGGCATCGAGCAGATACGGGAAGAATGCCGCGAAGCGCGTGGCACACGTTGGATCGAATCCACCGTACAGGACTTGCGGCTCGCTCTGCGCACCTTGTGCAAAGGCCCAGGTTTCACGTTAACCGCCCTCGCAACTCTCGCGCTGGGCATCGGCGCAAATACTGCCATCTTTGCGCTGCTCGATGCGGTGCGCCTACGCAGCCTGCCTGTCCCCGAGCCACAAAAGCTTGCCTTGCTTCAGATCGAAGGGGGCAACGGCTTCGGCGTATCGCGGCTGCCCAACTCGCTGTCTTATGCGGTATTTGAGCAGATCCGCGATCATCAGCGTGGGTTTTCAAGCGTCTTCGCCTGGGCCGCGAATACATTCGAACTCGGCGAGGGCGCGAGCGAACGAGCTATAGACGGTCTATGGGTAAGTGGCGGGATTTTCTCGACTCTGGGCATTGCTCCTGTTAAAGGACGTTTCTTCAGTACGCAGGAGGATGGCCCGGGATGTGGCATACCCGGGGCTGTCATCAGCTACGGATTTTGGCAGGCTGAGTTCGGCGGGCTTGATTCGGCCATCGGCGCCAAGCTAGTTATTCAAGGTCATCCGACCGAAATTATCGGCGTCAGCCCGCCAAGTTTCGCAGGCCTCGAGGTCGGCAAGACTTTCGCCGTTGCGCTACCTCTCTGCTCGCTTTCTTCTTACTCGCCGGACGACGATTCTCTTCGCCGTACGGACTATTCATTTCTGACAGTTATGGGGCGCCTGCGGGCTGGTTGGGCGCTTGCCCAGGCAAAAGACCAGCTCGCTTCCATCAGCCCGGCGATTTTCCAGGCAACGCTGCCGGCCGGCTACGCGGCGTCGTCGCATAACGACTACCTGAAGTCCCGCCTGGTGGCCTATCTGGCCGGGAATGGCGTCAGCGGGCTGCGGGACACGTACGACGAGTCTCTTTGGCTGCTGCTCGGCATCACGGGCCTGGTGCTGCTGATCGCCTGCACGAATCTTGCTAACCTCATGCTGGTTCGCGCGACAACGCGTGAGCGGGAGATGGCTGTCCGGCTTGCGATCGGCGCGTCGCGCTGGCGCTTGATCCGGCAATTGTTGACCGAAGGTTTGGTGCTTGCCGCCGCTGGCGCCATCCTCGGCGCCTGCCTGGCACGCGTAATTAGCCGGAGTCTCGTGCTGTTTCTTACGACTCAGCGTGATTTGATCTATCTCGACCTGAGTCTCAACTGGCGTGTCCTCGGCTTCGCAGCGGGCGTTGCATTCTCTACCTGCCTAGTCTTTGGACTCGTTCCAGCCTTTCGCGGCTCAAAAATCGATCCCGGCGAAGCCATGAAGGCCGGCAGCCGCGGCGTGACTGGAAACCTTCAGCGCGGCTGGTTTCAAAGCACGCTGGTCGTTTCGCAAATTGCCATTTCGCTGGTTCTGCTGATCGCCGCTATTCTCTTCGTCCGCAGCTTTTGGAATTTGATGACGATCAATCCCGGCTTTCGCGAGAGAGGCATTGTGGTCGCCTCGCTAGACTTCTCGCGTGTTCCACGGCTGAGATCGAGCAATGGCGCCCTGCTCGAGTGGACGGAGGACCGCGCCGCGGTTTATTTTCAAAATGTAATGGATGGATTGCGGGCTCTGCCTCAGGTGAGATCGGCGGGAACCTCGACCCATGTTCCGCTGGATGGCAGTAGCTGGACGCTCGGCTTCCATATTTCCGGCGAGAAGGGCGAGTCCAAGTTCACTTGGGCGAGCTCTGGCTATTTTGAGACCGAGGGTAAGCCGGTCTTGCAGGGACGCGCATTTAACGATCGCGATACGTCGTCTTCACCGCGCGTGGCAATCGTGAATCAAACCTTCGTTCGCAGGTTTCTCAACGACCTTAATCCGCTTGGCCGTACACTGCGCACGGTTAGCGAGCCGAACTACCCGGCAAGTGAATATCAAATCGTCGGTGTTGTTAAGGACGCCAAGTACGCAAGTCTGCGCGAGGAGATTCCGCCGGAAGTGTTTGCCTCAGCGCAGCAGCGCGGTGTCAGCGCCTTTCCAAACGTGTTTATTCGCTCCTCTTTTCCGCCTGGCGTTGTGATTTCAGCCGTCCGCCAAAAACTGAACGAGATCTCTCCCGAGATTCGCAGTAACTTCCGCATTTTCGAAACAGAGATTCGGGATGGTTTAGTACGCGAGCGACTCATGGCCATTCTTGCGGGGTTTTTTGGTGCGCTCGCGGCATTGCTGGCCGTAATCGGCCTGTATGGTGTCATCTCCTATATCGTGCTCGCGCGGCGCAATGAAATCGGCGTCCGCCTGGCGCTCGGAGCCACTCGTGGCAGCATCATCACGGCCGTGCTCCGGCGAGCTTCGGTCCTATTGTTGAGCGGCACTGCTCTCGGAGTTCTGCTTGCGCTGGCCGGCGCTGTAAGTGCTCGTTCTCTGCTGTTCGGACTCCAATCGTATGACCCAATCACGTTTATTGGCGCCAGCTTCTTCCTGCTCGGCATCGCCTTCGCCGCCAGTTTTCTGCCCGCCCGCAGGGCTTCCCGACTCGATCCCTTGGCGGCTTTGCGATACGAATAGATAGGGGTGATAACTGACCGGCAGGGAGATAACTTACGAAACGGGGCCGAGCGGCTTCGGGAGGGCGCCGAGGTAGATGAGTTGCGGACAATTTGCTTGCTATTGAGTCTTGCTCTCCTCTCATTGAGGGCCGCGACCGGCCCTTTGCCGGCTAGCCAACAACTAAAGAATTGGCTCGCCGCCTATGATGGCTCGGACTGGAACGGCTATCTTTCATTTGTGCAGAAGAGCTTTGTTACGGAACCCGAGCCGATGCTTCGAAATCCCGCGTTTCGCAATATGACGGGAGGTTTCGATCTCAAGAAGATCGAAGCCGAGACTCCCGTCCAGGTCACCGCGGTGGTGCAGGAACGGGAGAGCAATCAGATGGCCAGGATTGTTATCGAGGTGGAAGCCGCGGAACCACACCGGATTGTCAAGTTGCACCCGCAGCCGATCCCTCCCGCACATCTAGAAGAAAAGGAGTTGCTGACGCGTACGCGTGAGTATGTCCAACGACTTGTCTCTGCCGACAAGTTTGCCGGGGTGGTACTGGTGGCGAAAAATGGCCAGCCCGTCTTCGTGGAAGCGTACGGCTTAGCCGATCGGGAGCATCACATTCCGAATACTCTGCACACTCGATTCGGTACGGCCTCGATGGGTAAAATGTTCACGGCGGTTGCCACGCTCCAGCTCGTCGCGGCGGGAAAACTCAAGCTGAATGACCCAATTGGAAAATACTTAGCTGACTGCCCAAATAAAGAGCTCGCGTCGAAGGTAACGATTAGCGAGCTACTGAGCAATACGGGTGGTACGGGAGATTTTTTCGGTCCGGAGTTTAACGAGCATCGCATCGAGTTGCGCACGCATGAAGATTACATTCGTCTGTTTGGGCGCCGGCCGGTTCGATTTGAGCCTGGCAGCCGCTGGGAATACAGCAATTATGGTTTCGTGATCCTCGGCGCGGTGATCGATCGGGTAAGTGGCCAGAGCTACTACGACTACGTACGCGATCACATCTTCAATCGGGCTGGGATGACTTCGACGGGCTCGAATCCGCCCGACCAACCCGTGCCGGATCGCAGCGTTGAGTATACGAAGCAGGGAGGAGGCGCATGGCATCACGACACGGATCCCCACCCCAACCGAGGTACGTCGGCGGGTGGCGCCACTACTACGATCGGAGATCTGATGCGCTTTGCAAACGCACTGCAGGATGACAAGCTGTTGGATGCCCGTGACACGCAGCTTCTGACAACCGGACACGTGGCGATGCCGCGAGGGGGGCAGTACGCGTACGGCTTCCAAGATCTCATCCTGAATGGTTTGCGGTGTTTCGGGCATGACGGAGGGGGGCCGGGCGTGAGCGGCGATTTGAAAATTTGCCCCGCCGCCGGCTACGTCGTGGCGGTACTCGCCAATATGGATCCGCCCGCTGCTCACCGGATCTCGAACTTTGTCGTCAACCAACTTCCCGAGCCGGAATCGGTACGCCAGTAAGTAAATCGCAGAAGATCGCCCGCAGGGCCTCCCACGCCCGTGTGGCTCGGAGTCAGAATATCAACTCCGGGGAGGGTTAGAAAGAGAAGCGGAGTTGGAGGTCGATGCGGCGTTGATTGCTGGCGACGGCTTCAGGGCCGAATCCGCCAGTGATGCCGGTGGATTCCAAGAAATAGGGGGACGTTATCACCCCGACGGGTGTGCCCAAATTTTCGTGATTCAGCGCGTTACGGGCAATGATTGAGAGCGTCAGGTTGTAGCGATGCTGCGAGGATTCGCCGGACATACCGGGAGGGGGTCCGCCGCCACCGGGACCACCACCTCCTGGAGGACCTCCACCGCCGGGACGTCCGCCGCCGCCACCGCCCGGACTACCACCCGGAGGGCCGCCGCCTTGGCGAGCAGTGGCGCCTCCCGAGGGACCTTCAAACTTAGTCGTTCCGAAGCCCCAAGTTTTGCTGAGCCGCAAATTGAGTTCGAAAAATACTGGTCCTGTGGCGATATTGCGCTCGAGAATCGTTTGTCCCGGCTGAGGGATCGTGCTCAAGTATCCGTAGGGCGTAAGGACTATGTTTTCGCCAGGGCCACTTACGACAGTGGGCCGGGCCGAAGCGGCGACTTGACCTGTTCCGTAAAGGTCAGTGCCGGTTGTGATATTGAACGGCATTCCGGCGTGCGCGATGAGAAATGGCGATAGCCGCAAGCCCCAGGGGGCAGTTACGGAACCACCTAAGAACAACATCTGACGCATATCGAGCGACGATCGGCCCCAGTCCAGAGCAATGTCATATGGATTGGAGGGCAAGGTGGTCAGGCCGTCCGTGTCACTGTGCGCGGTGCCATAGGAGTAACGGCTGAAAAGAGTAACCCACTTGGTGGAGCTGTTGACGCCGATTGAAACTTGAGTTTGTTTGAAGATGCCGGTGGATTGGTAATCGTAGATATCACCGACAGCACCGTAGGGCCGTACGCCGGTGGCGCCCGAGGCTGTACCGGTGCTGGCGTTATAGATATAAGTGCCCGGGAGTGGAGCATTGATGTCGTCTGTCAGTAACTCGTGAACGCCGCGCGAATTGATGAAGTTAACATTGACTGTCGTCCTGCGAAAGAGCTGCCGCTCCACGGTGAGCACGGTCTGCATGAGGCGCGGCGCTTTGAGATTGCTATCGATTTGGTATTGCTGAATATCGTTAGAAAGTTGTAAGCTCGACAACGACGGAGTAAGTGTGAAGCCCGAGTTGTAGACCGTGGGATCAGTTACAACGTAATTGGCCTGATTCACGCCGTTGTAGCGGTAGGCATTTAATACATTGTTTATTTGGAACCGGTCGTAGAACATGCCCCAACCGCCGCGTATGACTGTTTTGGCCCGACCGCCATTGGGGTTTGGCGACCATGCAAATGAGAAGCGCGGCGCCCAATCGTTGTGGTCATTGATGTTGGTTTGATCTTCCCAGCGAAGGCCGAAGCTGAATGTGAGATTTGATTTGACACGCCAGTCATCTTGAATGAAGGGGCCAAAATCGGCCTGGTAGAAATTGACCAAAGGACTACCCGCGCTCACGGTGTAGAGCGAAGGGCCGTACCCCATACCCGTGACCTGCTGGCTGGAGTAGCCGGCGTTCAGCAATTGCTCCGTCAACAGGTACTGCTGAATGGAAGACAGACCGGAACTGCCGCCCTGAAATGTATATGTTCCGTTGAAGTTCTTCGGCGAATAATTCTTCAGATCGTCCGCACGCACTCGAATACCAAACTTGATGGTGTGGGCGCCCTTCGTCAATGACATATAGTTCTGCAACTCGTATTGGTTCTGCTGATCGTAAGCGGAGCCGTAACCCGCGGTGCTGTAACCGGAGCCGCCCGCTACGAAGGAACTGGCGACGTTTAACTTCGGCAACGCTGACACGCTCCGGTCAGTCGTATAGTCTCGTGCGAACTGAAAATGCGTCTCGTTGATTAGCGAAGGGCTTAATACTGCCGTGTCGACAACCTGCAGCAATTGTTCCGAAGCGGACTGCGCATAACCGGCGCTGGCCAGATTGATTGAGCCGACCGTGGTTGCCGGCACATCAAAGCTGCCAATTCCGGTTAATAGTTGATCGTTGGTCAAATATGCATATCGCATGCTCATCGTGTTATTCGAAGAGAGTTGATAGTCGACTCGGGGGCTGACGGTTGTGCGCCTTTGCGGAGTGGAGTAGTAGGTCTGATAGGACTGCGTGCCGAGCAGGTTGGCAGCGGGAAGGATTGCATTGACTATGCCGTTATCGTCGATGTTTCTGCGGTCCAGGTCGACGAAGAAGCTCGCCTTGCTTCCGAGCGGACCGCTGATGTTGCCTCCAAATAGTTGGGTTTGGAACGGCGGTTCTTGTGTCAGAAAGGGATTGCGGGAATTCCACACACCTTCGCTAGTGCCGAAGTATCCCTGACCATGGAATTTGTCGGTTCCGGGCTTGGTGAAGATGTCGATACGCCCGAAACCGAGTTTGTCGTTTTCGGCAGCAAACGGGTTAGAATTAATGCGAATTTCGCGAATGGACGCCTTCGGAGGCATGCGGCCGCCGGTGAACCCGTCGATAAAAATCTGGGTGCCACCGGGTCCGGCAGAAGGTCCAGCCAAGGCCTGGAGATCGGCTTGTAAGTCGTCCGGGTCATCCGGAAGACCTTCCAGATCTTCCTGTTTGAGTACCAGGGCGGAGGCGTTGTTTGCCGCTTCGGTGCTCAACTGGCCCGGTCCGGAATCATTGACCGTTATCTGCTGCGTTTGGCTATGGACTATGAGACCGATATCCGCTTGTGCGATCTTGCCGGCGGTCACTTCGACGAGAACGGCTTTCGATTGTTCGAGGCCGGTGTACTGAGTCGAGATCGTGTAAATCCCGCTCTCGAGTCCTTCGATGCGATAAGTCCCGTCCGCACGAGTCTGAACGGTGTGGGCAGCCCCGTTTTGATCGGTCGCGGTGACCGTTGCACCAGGAATTACGGCGCCAGTGGAGTCCTTCACGGCGCCGTGAATGACGCCGGTCACGTCCGCGGAAGGCGATGCGTGAATCGGCTCCAAAAAGGCGGACATTGCGAGTAAGATGGACACGGCAAGGCGAGGCATAATCTGGCTTCATACTCAGTCCAACATTCGGGTGTAAAGCGAGTGTGATCGCGGCGCGGAGTTTTGTAAAGCTTAGGTAAAGATGCCGTTTTTAACACGCAGAGTGTCATAAAAAGGAAGAAAAGCTATTTATGCCAATTAGCGCGGGCGAGTCTGCGACTCGTATCTTGATTGTGGATGACGACACGAAGTTGTGCCGGCTGATACAGGATTACTTGCAGCCGATGGGGTATGAGGTGGTGATGGCGCATACCGGGACGGCGGGACTGGAACTTGCTTTAGGCGGGCAAATCGCAGCGGTGATTTTAGATGTCATGTTGCCCGGACTCGATGGATTCGAGGTGTTACGGCAGCTGCGCGCGAAGTCGAATGTACCGGTGGTGATGCTGACCGGCCGCGGCGAAGAATTCGATCGGATCGTGGGCCTGGAGATGGGCGCGGACGATTATTTGCCGAAGACATTTTCGATGCGCGAACTGCTGGCGCGACTGCGGGCGGTGATTCGGCGATCCATTGCAACGGCTAGTCAGCAAGGAACGCCGAGCACTGCGCCCATACGGATAGCAGACCTCAGCGTCGATCCGGACGCGCGCAGCGCCTGCGTAGGTCAACAAGTTTTGCAACTTACGAGTGTTGAGTTCGATTTGCTCCATTCACTGGCACGCGCTGCCGGACGCGTGAAAACACGCGAGCAATTGCTGTTGGAGGTCGCGGACCGCAATTTTGATGTGTTCGATCGATCGATTGACGTGCATATTTCCTCCCTTCGGAAGAAGCTGGGCGATGATGCGAAAATGCCGCGTTTTATTGTTACAGTTCGTAGCGCTGGATACATGATGCGCAAGCCTGGATCGGAGGCGCCTTCATGAGATGGCAGCGATCACTGTCAGCAAAGATTTTTATCACGGCGTTTCTGAACCTCGTGCTGTTGATCGTTGTGTTCCTGGTATTCGCTCGGGTGCAATACCGGTTTGATCTTAGTTCGTTTCTGCTTGCTCCGGCGCGTGACCGAATTCTTTCGGTTTCGCGCCTGATAGCGCTCAATCTGGAAGAGACCTCGCCCGCTTCCTGGGATCAGGTTTTGCAGCAGTATGCGAGCAAGTATGAAGCACAACTTTTTCTTTTCGACGACAGCGGCAACCAGTACGGAGGCGCCAAAGTGACGCTTCCGCCGCAGGTCGCTGCCGGGACCAGACATGATCCGTTTGGATCCAGACGGCAGCAGGGTGCTAGTTCCCAACCTGTTCCGCGGCCGCTTGGGGATGGGCCTATATTCCTGATAACCGCGGGCAGGCCGAGTGAATACTGGGTCGGCACGGATATCCCGATTTGGGCGGTGCGGTCGAACCGTCCAATACATGGATTCTTGATTTGGCGATTCCGCACACTTTGGACAAACACGTTTTTCTTCAATTACAAGGCTTGGGCGACGGTCATCCTCGCCACTATCCTCGTATCGGTTATTTGCTGGTTGCCACTGATTCGCGGCCTAACGCATTTCATTTCAGAACTGACGCACGCCACGAGGCGGGTGGCGGAAGGCCATTTTGATATCAAGTTGCCGGTTAGACGCCAGGACGAATTGGGGCAACTTAGCACGTCGATCCATCAGATGACAGAACGGCTGGCGAACTTTGTGCACGGGCAGCGCCGGTTTCTGAGCGATGTTGCGCACGAGCTATCTTCGCCTGTTGCACGCATGCAGGCCGCGCTGGGCATTCTGGAGCAACGTGTTCAGGAGGGACCGCAAAGCTATGTATCCGATGCATTGGAAGAACTGCAGCACATGTCGGAACTGATCAATGAGTTGCTTCTCTTTTCGAAGGCGCAAATAGGCGGGTCGAAAATAGATCTGAAACCGGTGAACGTGGCCGACACGGTGCGGCGCGCTGTTGAACGCGAGGCGTCGCCGGAGTCGCTGATTGAAATGCAGGTTGGGGAGCAACTCGAAGTTGTTGCGAATCCGGAGTACTTGTTCCGTTCTCTTGCGAACGTGATTCGAAATGCGATCCGCTATGCGGGAAATTTCGGGCCAATCACGATATCGGCGAAAAACGGAAACAGCGAGGTCGCCATTATGGTTACCGATAATGGGCCGGGACTGCCCGAATCCGAGTTAGATAAGGTCTTCAAGCCGTTCTACCGTCCGGAATTTGCCCGACAGCGCGAGACTGGCGGCGTGGGCCTCGGCTTGGCCATAGTGCGGAACTGTGTAGAAGCTTGTGATGGCAGCGTTCGCTGCAGGAACCGCAGTCCGCGCGGCCTGGAAGTCGAAATTCGTCTCCCTGCGGCATAGTCGTTATATCGCCGCCTAATTCGGACCATTTATGTAGTAACGATTTACAAGTCTACATACTGCGACGGGAACGCAGTTCCAAGCCGGCGACTCAAAAGTTTCATAGACGCATGAATGGAGCGTACATCATGGTCAACATGACTCGTGAACGCCTCGCCTATGCGCCAGAAGTTATAAAGGCATCGCATTATGGAACACGCATTTACTCGCTCACTCGACAGCACCATTGAAGACGGCACATGTACCTTGTTGAAGACAATTGCCGCTATCCAAACCACCGCTCGCCTCGCCGATCCTACGCAATTGGGCCTAATAACGCGGCTGCCATGTCGCGTCAAACTTACTCTTTTGGGAAAAGGTTTCAACGATCGTACCGTGAAGGTTCACTGTCAGGATGCTATCTATTTCGTCTTCCTGGAAGATCTTGACGAGGACACGCAGAAGGCATGGGCCGCCACTATGCTTTGCCTCGGCGTTTGAAGAGAATCGAATCCTGCCCGTCCTGGTTTAGCACGTTGTGAAACCAGACTGGCGGCTGGTCCTTCACATAAGGCCGCTGCCACGAATCCCATGGCAAGTTCGTTTGCGTCTTGCCTACCATGTGTATCAATCGTGCATAACCGAGCTACTAAGCCGGAACCCGGTCGCCATGACTTGGCGGTTGGCTCACCACCAGCATGCGAGTATCAGCAGTGCCCTGGTTCATAGCTTGGTGCCGTTGTCCCGGTTGAATCTCGACTCCGTCCCCCGGCTTTAGCGTGTATTGATGATGTTCAACTTCGATCGTTAGCTCGCCAGCTAAACAGTAAAAGAACTGCCGCGAATGAACGTGATGATGTCTGATTTCGGTTGTTCCCGGAGGCATCCGTTCCTCAATGACACTGAGTTCGGGTTTCTTGACCAGGTGCCAGCCATCGCAACCCGCTCCCCAAACGTAGTGCTCAGCGTTTTGTTTGCTCAATATTTGTGTTGGGCCTTCAAAGGGCTCCATAACATTCCTTCCATCGCTCGCGTCATGCCGGGCTTTTATACTAATTTTGGATATGCGTTTCCGAGCAGTTGTGTATGCCCTGATCCTGGCAGCATGCGGGCGCTTAACGCAATTTTCCTTTGTAAACGAAATCCACGCCCACAACGCCATATTCGTCGCGTAGAGCGATTGCCGAGAATTTAGGTGTCATAGCCCACTCTACCCGGATGATTTGGTCGTTAGTTGCCGACACATCCGTGATGTAAGTGAATGTTACGTTGGTAGTAACTTGTTGCTGCAATGTTACTCGCGCTGTTGGCAGACCGGAATTGCCGGCAAACGTCGGATCGATCTTCAGCTGGCTAACTCCGAACACGCGCTGCAGGCGATTGGCCAATGGTGTCGCTACAGCTTGGCCGACGACGGCGGACTCGCCCATCTGGCTCATCGATTGCTGGGGTGGTGTCGGCTGATTTGCCGCAATCGTCGGGTCGGAGGTCGGCGTTGTATTGGCGGCGAGCAGTTCCACAATCTCCTGGAACGTGATCGGCGGGTCGGATGTGTAGGTCAATTTCAAGTTGTCCATTGGGCCTTGCAGATTCAACGTCACGTCAACGCCCTGAGCGGTCGTCTCGATGCTCACATTCAAGACAGGGTTGATGCGCGTCGGATCGAAGAACGTGATCGTCCCGGTGTTCACCCTGTATTCGTTACCGAAGAAGACCAGTTCGCCATCGGTAACCGCAATGCGACCGACGATGCCTGGCTGGGCAGCAGTGCCTCGGATCGTCAGATCAGACAAGACATGAAGCCGCTGCGCATAGGTGCTGACCACTCGCAGACCGGGTGCAGTTACAACCGAGATATCCAGCTTCATTCCGCTCAGAATCCCTGATGGCGCCGTAGGTGTTGACACTGGGGCGGACGCCCCCGATAAGAGCGAACCCGCGTCGCTGCTGGATCCATAGGCGATCCGTTGCAGCGTGATGCGTCCATCAAGCACCGAATGCTGGGTGTTCCCGGTAAGGGCAAGCGCTGCGCTCGACGTAATGCTGACGCCTGAATAGCGCGTGCGAATGCGGGTTGCCGCAAGATGCACATTGTAAGTTACTCCGGTTCCAGTAAGGCCGATGAATCCGGTTGCCTGCACCTTTCCTCCGCCTGACTCACCCGTGAGATTTTGGATGGTCGCGCTGGTTCCATTCAGCAGGATTACGCCGTTTCCATTTGAAAGCCCATTCGGCGCTTCGGCCATGTTGATGTTTGCGTTTTTCAACTCCACCCGGCCATTCAAAAGCGGTTGAGCAAAGCTACCACGCACTCGTGCATTCAAGTCGATTCCGCCGGAGGAGTAAATGTCGCGGTCCAGGTCCTGCAGAATACCGAGATTCACGTTGGCGGTTAGAGCAAGGTTCAGAGGCGCGCTAGAATTTTTCAGGTTCACCTGGCCTGAGGCGTTCAGTGAAGTATCGGAACCTTGTAAGCGCGCCTGTTGAATCGCCAGGACCATGTGGTTAAGGCCAACGATGATCGGTCCTTCATTGTGGATGGTGACTGACCGTCCCGCCGGCGCGCCCGTAGGTGTACCGTTCGGAATATTGTTCGCTTCAAGCCGGTTTATCTGGAGCTTTGCTGTCAGATTGTCCGTATTCAGTACCGGACCGTTTACGCTCGCTTCACCTTCGACCAGAGCTTCGAATTGCGGAGGCGCGGCTGGCGCGTTGGCCTTCGCCAGGAACGGCGCAATGTTCGAATATTTGATGTTCGCAAACGTGAGGTCCGCCCGCACCGGATAATCGCCCGTCAATTGAGCGTCTCCCTGACCATGAAGACTGCTCTTCGCTAGATCAGAATCCAGAGTGAAATGCAGATTGGAACCGGTGGTTTGCGCTTTGAAACTGGCATCGCCCAGCGCCTGGCTGTTCATCCGAAGCGCCGCAGCCGACAAATTCGCATTCACGTTTTGGAACAGCACCTGCTGCTTTCCGTTCTGGTCACGGAGGTTTGCCGCCAAATCGGCTGCTACCTGTAAGGTTCCTGCAATTCCCATATTCTGCTGTTGCAGTGTTGCGATCTTCGCCAATTGCACGCCGCTGCTGTTGACATGGAGTTGCACAGCGCCGTCCTTCAGATCGTTCGCCGGATGCGAGAACGACCCGCTCAGCGTGATGCTACCCGCAGGCGCCTGGACTTCGAGCGATGGAATGCTGACCAGCGTGTCGGAATACTGGACTGAGCCGCCAAACCGATTCAGGGGCTCGTGATAGACGTTCGCGTTGGCAAGTAGAAAGTTCAAGCTCGCGTTTGGTCTCTGCAGCGTGCCCGAGACCTTCGCGTCGGCTGAAAACGTGCCGCGAGCCGGAATTGAACTTTGGCCGGCAAGGCTCAGCGCCTTTTCGACAGAGAGGTTCTGAATCGATGCTTGGGCGTTTGTCGCGTAATCATTCGTAAGCGCCGTGGTGCCGTTCACGAGGACGTTGGAGCCGGCAAAATTGGATGCCACGTTATAGCGGACTGCGCCGTTATCCGTTCGCGCTGTGGCGGTCAGTTCACCGGCGTCCTGATTCTGAATCCGCAGACCACGCGCGGATAGATCGGCATTCACGTTCGCAATCGTCACTTGAGATTGCTTGTTCACTTCCCGCAAATCGGCGCTTGCATCGGCGGTTAATTGAATTAGTCCCGCCAGGCCAGGGCTTTGGCGCTGGAGAGCTTGAAAATTAGCAAGCTGCACATTCTGAGTCGCCACATGGGCTTGAACATGCCCCACCGTGAAGCTGTCCGCTGGATGCTGGTATGTGCCGTTTACATCGACCCTGGCGGCTCCGCTGGTCAGCTCCAACGTGTCGAGCGTTATTAGCCGGTCGCCCAGATTGATCTTCGTGTAAAAGCGATCGAACGGCTGCTGATAAGCGTTTCCGTTCAGCACCTGGACCGTGGCGCTGCCCAGCGGATTGCCATAGGTTCCATTTACGTGAACATCCGCCGACATATCTCCGGACGCGGGGATAGAGGATTCACCGGCCATGCTGAGTAAATCAGCTACGCTTCCATTCCGCATAGACAAATCGGCGCTGACGGGAGAGCGCGGAACAGGGCTCCACTTACTTAGGCCGATGGACGCATCGAAGGTGGTTTGCAGCGCTTGTCGGGCAAGTACGCCATTGTCGATCTTCGCTCCAGATGGCGACGCGGCGAGGTCGAGCGAAAGACGATCGAAGGATCGCTGTTCCACGGCAAAGTTAGTCAGGGAAACATTGCCGGTGATGTGCGGCGTCGAAAGCGTTCCATCCACCTGCGCCTTAATCTGTGCCGTTCCGCCCTGCAAAGTAACCGGCAGAGACGATTGCGGCTGTTTCGATGTGAAGTTTGCCGCCGGAAGGAAATCGTTCAAGTTGTGCGAGGTGAGTGTCACGTCCAGCCGATGGTTCAATGAGCCTGAAAGATCCAAGCGCGAGTTGGGTAAAGCGATGAACGATTGACCAAGGTCGATGGCTCCATTTGCCCCGCGATAATCGGCATCGATGCGGCCATTCACCGGGACTCCGCGGCTGCCCGGAGCGATGCGCAGGTGCGCCTGCGCCGCATAGCCCGTTGTGCCCGTCGCCTTCAGGTCCCCTTGCGCCTTTAGAGTGCCGGAAAGCGTCCCGTCGTACCCGATCCGCTTGCCTTCCGTTACCAGCGTCAGTTCCTGCAAATTGAAATTATGCAAATTGCCTTCTACGCTGAGCTGCTGCATCTTGGCAACGAAAATCTTGGCATCAAGAGATCCTCCCAGCACATTCAGGCGAAGGCCGTCCAAACTGATCAGATACGGGTCCGCATGAAAAGGAGAATTCAGACTTACGTTCGACAGGCGGGTTGTTCCGCTGCGAAGACTCAGACCGGCGGAATGTATTTGCCCGTCCACATAGTAATTTGACTGCGCATCTAAGCGTGCATTTCCGTTGATGTCGATCGCGCCCGCTGCTTGAGGCTGTTTAATCTTCAACAGTTCGCTTAATTGCGCGAGAGCCAGGTGACCATTGAACTGCGCCGAACTGTTTTGATGCGATGCATCGCGGAGCACGCCTGATGCCTGAAACGTTGTTTGTCCCAGGGCCAGGTTCGCTGTTTGCAATTCCATCCGTTGCGGATCCATATGCAGCTTGGCACTCAGGGTGAGATTCTGCGGAACCCCTCTGGCGTTTGTATTCAGCCCAGCGCCCACGGTGTGGTCCACTTCCGGCAACGATACCGTCGCATTTACGCTCGCGTTCACGACCGGAGCCTTCATATTCTGGAGGTCGCCATTGATTGTGATATTCGATTGGGCCGTTGTCAGTGTTGCGTTCGCGATCCGGATGGCGTCTTTCTCGATCGTCACCGGCAAGCTGACATGAACCCGCAAAGCGGGCCGATCGCCGGATTGCAACAGCGGATCAAGCGAGAGACTGCCACGATAACTCGGATTGATCATGTTGTATAGGAGTTGCGCACGCAGGTTTTCTCCGCGGACGTTTAATGGAGCCTTCTGGTCGCGGAATTGAAGAAGCCCATTCGTAATGTCGAATTTGTTCACTGCGAGATCGACAATCGTCTCGAGACCCGAAGTATTGCTTGGTTTCGAAGGCGTCTTCGGGGTCGGAATGTTCGTCTTTCCGTTCGGAAAAACCACCACGTCGGCCTGCGGCGTATCCACCCCGAGATACTGCAACTCATAAACCTTCTTGAAACTGGAGAAGAGTTTCAGGTGCAACTCAATTAGGTTCACACGGAATAGCGGCGCACTGTTGGCGGGTTCCGTGCCGTGAAGCACGAGGTTGCGGATGCGGACGGTCAAGCCGCTTAGATCAAGCTGAAAGGAACCAATATCGACTTTGCCGCCGGTTGAGTCTTCGATTGCCGACACGATCTTTTCCCGGGCGAAGTTCGAGAACCAACTACTGTTGAGAACCAGCAAGGCGACGACAACCAGAACGGCAAGTCCACCGCCCACAATCGCGCCGGTTGTCAGCAGAATCTTCTTGGTTTTGGGTGTCATTGCAAGCCCTCCTCCAAATATTGAATCTTGGCTTGTTTATGCTGCTCGTCCAGCCAGCTGAAGAAGAGCTGATTCACTTTTTCACCTGACAGAGTGTTCTCGATCTGGGGTCGAAGCTCTTCCAATGTTGTTTTGCCGGGGTTGGCTCGTTCGAGTTCTGTCCGATGTGCATCAAAGTACTTCTGAATTTCATCATCCGTCACCACGGCCGCCGGCTTGAAGCGAAGATCGACGAAATGCAGCACGGTCAATTGCCAACGGAATTCGTAGCGCAGATCCAATTGCGTCAGGCCGTAATTGCTCAGGGAGCGTTCAAGGGCTGCATCCGTTCGAAAACGGTCTGCTTTTAACTTATCCAGTTCCCGGTCGGCATCTTCGAACGTCGCCTGCGGGTAGCCCCCCGTCTGGATCTCATCCCGGATGAAGACTTGATCGATCAACCGGTTCGCCGCCTCCTTCTTCGCCGCGGTCCCAAGATTCAACGGCTGCCGATTGAGAAATTCCGTAGCTCGGACATCGCGCTCAATGTCGCTTTGCTTCACAATCCGCTTCCCATTGACCACAATGGCGATCCGGTCGATGATGACTGCCTGCGCCAAAGTTCCTACCAACAATAGTGCAATCACTCGCGGGCCCATTCAGAAGGCCTGCCCGATTGAGAAGGAGAACGTAAAATGACTCAACTGCTGGGGTTCACTGGTGCAGCCGGGCACCTTATTTAGCTGCCCGTTGTCACTACAAGTAATAAGCTGCTGGATAGTCCCGCTGTACCCGACATACTTCGACGGATTCAACGCATAGGCGAAATCCAGCCGTATCGGGCCGAGCGGAGTCTTGTACCTGATACCGAAGCCCGGCGCCTGCACTGCGTAATTAAAGTTCTGATTTGAACTCTGGTGGTATGCCAGTGAGATATTGCTGAAATTGGTATAGACGTTCCCCATGTCTTCGAAGAACACGCCGCCTATGTTTTGCCCCAGCAGCGGGAATCGCAGTTCAAACGTGTTGAAGAACAGCGCGTTGCCGCCCAAAGGAAACCCGGTCGCTCCGGCCGTGGGCGTGCCGATGTCGCGCGGGCCCGCTTCGTTATACCCGAAGCCGCGCATCGATGATGGGCCGCCACCGAAGAACCGCTCTGGAAGCGGTATATAGTCCTCGGAACTCAAGCCAGGAATGCTGTTAAACGGCTTGATGATGCCGATCTGCGTTTGCCGCGCGAACACGAGATTCTTGCCGATTGGCGTATAGGTAGCCTGCCGCCCTAGCGCGCGGATGAAGTCGCGTTGTGATCCCAGCGCGCCGTCCGCTATTCCGGTGTCGAGCGTGTTCCAGTACCCGCGATGCGCATTCGCCGGATCGTCGCGATGGTCCTGTATATAGCTGGTGCTGATGATGCCGATGCGAACCGGTTGCAACAACTGAGGAATCAGCAATGACGGGATCACCACGTTTGATGTTGAAACCCGCCGGTAGTCGAAACGCACCAATAGCGTCGAAGGTTTCGATAACCGGAACGACGTCTGCACGGAGGCCTGTTCCCGTTTCGCCGAAAAGGTTGCCACGTCGCGAGTGGTGTCGTACAGGACCGAGAACGTTACCGTGCGGTTATGGGAGTTCAGAAAATTCGGGACGATATAGTTCAGAGAGGCGCGATTTTCCAGACTGGAATAAAGAGTCTGAAGCGAGATCGTTTGGCCCAGGCCAAGAAAATCGAGCCGATTGATGTTGAAAGAGAAACGAGGCGAGAAGCCCGTCGATCCGCCGGCCTGCTGAAGATTTGTCGTAGTACTGCCAAATGTCCCGATGGCTGCGCCGACACCAATCTGATAGCTGTAACGCGCCGCCTCATGGAAATCGAAGAGCACGTCTTTGTACTGGTTTGTGCCGTCCGCGTCCTGCACGGCGCTATTGATGGTCGCGAAAACGCCCAGTTGCGATAGGCTTTGCGCATCTGAGCTGATCTTCTCGATAGAGACAGGCTCACCGGGTTTCACCTTGATCTTCCGGTCGACAATCGATCGGTGCGTCCGAAGGAGGCCTGACAACAGAATGTTGCGTATATACTCTCGCCGTCCTTCAGTGATGTAGTAAGTCAGATTAACAGTATTTGCAGGACCCGCCGGAGCGGTCGTATACGTAAATGTAGCATTGGGAAACCCTTGCGAATAGTAGTACTCCAAAATTCGATTGCGATCGGAAGCAATGTCTACTTCGCTGTATGGCTGACCGTTGGTGCAACTTAGCTGCTGAATAACGGTGTCTATCTTCAGCTGTCCCTGGCCTTCTACGGTCAATTTGCCGATACGCCATTGGGGGCCTTGGTTCACGCTGTACGTCACCGCCAAATCGGATGCTTTGCCCTTGTAGTTCGCCACGACCGTCGAGGTTACGTTAACATCGCGAAAACCGTTGGCTTGATAGAGATTTTCAATGGCCTCGGCGTCCTTCTTCCGGAAAGCTTCGCTATACCGGCCATGCGGCAGAATAAGCATCTTGGCCGGCTGCAAAAACATCCGTTCACGCAGCGTATCGAGCTGAAAATAGGTTGCGCCCTCAATATCAACCTTCACCAGCTTTCGCCGTTCGCCTTTGGTGATGTAAAACGTGATCACTTCTTCGTCGTTGCTAGGCTCTGACCGGCGGAACGTTATATCGGCGTCGGGGTAGCCTTGCGACTGAAAATAGCTTTGGATATTCCGCGCCCCTTCCGTGAGAAGGTCGTTGTCCGCCGCCCCTTCTTCGTACACGGGAACGTACGTGCGCAGCTTGCCTTTGGAAATTTTGGCTTCCGCCGCCTTCAAGGTAATCTTCGGACCAGCATCAATCTGGAGTGTTGGCGTGGCCCGGTTCGTTCCCGGGTCGTAGTCAAGTGCGCTTACGTTAACAGAAGCCGTCAGACGGTTCTGTTTCTGATATTTCTTCTGTACTCCGGCTGTCCCTTTGTCTGTCAACTCCTCCGTGACTTTACGCCATCGCTTTATGAAACGTATGCGCCATCCCGTTGCCTTAATAATTGTTTCATTCGGTAGCTTGGTATCGCCCTGGATGACCGGCGTCTGATAGCGCGCCCGCTTTCCCGCAGTCACATTTAGCGTGATCCCGATCTGTTCCGTATCTGGATTCGCCACGGTGACGGTCTGGACGGCGGCTTCAAACAAGCCATTCTCATGCATCAGGTCCAGAATGCTTTGTTTGGCCGTGGCCAGCATCGCCTGGTCGAACGCGGCGCCCAAATTGAGTTGAGCCGTGCTCAAGATAATCGCCTTACTGGGAGGGTCGGAAGACTTGCCGTTGACTTGCACGTGACCGATAAAAAGTTTGCTCTGCGTGATGAACTTGATCGTCACTCCGGCCCCGCTAGCCTCGGCGTCGACGGCAACGTTGCTGTACATGCCGCTTGTATACAGGCGGTCAATAGTAGCGGCCACCTGGTTGGTGTTGAGCGGCTGGCCTGCTTCGACCAACACCATGTTCTTCAAGTCGCGAGCGTCTAAAGGCTGCCGGGGCGGATCATATTGCACGCTGATCACGGTTTTCCCCGTAAAATCCTGACCGCGCCCCGTGGGTGCGATCAGTAAAAAGAGTGGAAGTAAAAAAAAGGCGGGATCGGGCAGGTTTTTCATCTTACGCGCGAAAAGATAGCGAGATACGGGCGGGGCTAAAACACGGCGGAAAAGAGCAATGCAGTGACATGTCCTGAGATCCGGAACCTCCGAGTGTTTTACCCCTGCAAATGCACTCAGTGGACGCCCGCCAGCAGAGTGTTGTTACATTGTCTCAGCCTTAGGCGGCCGGACCGTCTATGTCATGGAGGGGTGAATGGAGGCGAAGGAGTTCTGGGCGCTAACCAAGAAAACAGCTTCGAAATGGAGCGACCACGACGCGCCACGGTTGGGCGCGGCCCTCGCCTATTACACTCTTCTGTCCCTGGCTCCGCTGATGATACTGATTGTCGCCATCTGCGGTGTCGCCTTCGGTCATAAAGCGGCTGAGAGCCGGGTAGTTGATCAGGCTATGCAGGTCGTCGGCACAAGTGGCGCCGAGACGCTGAAAACGCTGATCGACAACGCCCACAAGCAGTCATCCGGTGTTTTTGCCAGCATCGTGGCGATACTCATGCTGCTGTTCGGTGCATCGGGTATCTTCGTCGAGCTTCACGATTCATTGAACACCATCTGGGAAGCGCCTCCCAGTTCCTCCAGTTCCTGGCGAAACATGCTCTGGCAACGAGTGACTTCCTTCGGAATGGTCCTCTCACTTGGGTTTCTTCTGCTCGTGTCCTTACTGGTTAGCGCCGGGTTGGCAGTTGTTGAGAAATATTTTGCCGGGATCGTGCCCGTTAGCCCTGCCTTGCTTGAGACGGTAAACGTTGTGGTGACATCACTGGGCATCGCAGTGCTGTTCGCGTTGATTTTTAAGTTCGTACCCGACGTTCCTGTCGACTGGCAGGATGTCGGCATCGGAGCGATAGTAACAGCGGTGCTTTTTCTAATAGGGAAGTCGCTGCTGGCGCTCTATCTTTCGACGGCGGGGGTGGGTTCTACCTATGGCGCGGCTGGTTCTCTGGTCGCCTTAGTGGTGTGGGTTTACTATTCAGCCCAGATCTTTCTGTTTGGAGCGATTTTCACCCGGGTGTACGCTTCCGCCTTCGGGTCCAGGCGGCGCAAAGGCCGCCCGCCCCAACGAGCCGTGGGCACCCATCCAGGCGCTTAAGGCTTTTTTTATCGCGCACAACGGGCACCAATCGCCCTGTGCGCTTAAACTGCTACACCTCACACCGCTTACGGCTTGACGTACGCCTTTCGCATTGGCGTGTTCGCGCCCGCGGCTGAAACCTTGATATTGTTAACCACCTGCAGGGCGCCCGCTGTTTTGGCCATGCGGGTCGCCGAACCCTTGTGTTGCATCACGGTGGTCGTTCCTTCCCACGTCACTACGCCGCGTTGCACTCTGAATTTGAAGCCATCCTTACCGATTTTCGACTTGGCCAACTTCGCACGGATGGTGGCCTCTATTTGAGAGTCAGCCGGGTTGCCTACCCGCTGGATTGTTCCGGCGGAGCTGCCGGCGATCATGCGCGATGGCATCGCGAGAACTCCGAGAAATAACGGCAGGACTAGAATGGCGGAGAGTAAACGTCGCATCGATAGCCCCCTCCCTTTGAGGGCTTCCAAATTCACAAGAGCAGTTGGAGCTCGTTTTGCGTGATTTCTCTAAGGGAGTGCCCGTGACGCACTAGAAATCGCATCGGATTTCCCCCGCTTCCCGTTTGCGCTACGCGATCATAACCGGAAGCGCACGGGGCGGTTGGCGCCCGTTGTGCGCGATGATATACAAATGCAGCGCGTCGTGTGCCACGTAGACATGGACGCCTTTTTCGTATCGGTGGAGGAACTGTTCGATCCTTCACTGAAGGGCAAACCGGTGGTGGTCGGCGGCCAGGCCAACCAGCGCGGTGTCGTCTCCGCCGCATCCTATGCTGCACGCAAATTCGGCGTCCACTCGGCTATGCCGCTGCGCACTGCCGCCCGGCTCTGCCCCCAGGCCATTTTCGTTGATGGGCACATCGGCCGTTATCGCGACTATTCGAAAAAGGTCTACACCATCCTCAATCGCTTCTCGCCGCGGGTGGAGATGGCATCCATCGATGAAGCCTACATCGACCTGACCGGCACCGGCCGGCTCTTTGGGCCGCCTATGCGCGCCGCTCATCTGCTGCATCAGGCAATACACCAAGAGACCCAGCTCAACTGCTCCCTCGGACTGGCAAGCTCTCGCCTGGTGGCCAAAGTGTCCTCCGACCAGGCAAAGCCCAATGGCGTTCTGCATATTTTGCCCGGCGCGGAGGCCGCATTCCTTGCTCCGCTGGACATTCGCAAAATTCCTGGGGTCGGAGGAAAGACCGAGGCCGCTCTGCATCAGATTGGCATCCGACGCGTCGGCGATCTGGCCGCACTCGACGAAAGTTTTCTTGCTGCCCGCTTTGGCCGTTGGGGCTTGGCTTTGGCGGGGAAGTCTCGTGGGATGGATGCCGGCGGCTGGTTTGACTCTGAGATCGGCGATAGTGGCGATCCGAAATCCATCAGCCACGAAAACACCTTCGGCGAAGATACGGCTGACCGTGATCAATTGGAGACGGCTCTGCTGAAGCTTTCGGAAATGGTTTCCCGGCGGCTTCGCGAAAACCAGCTCTATGCGCGTACCATACAGCTCAAGCTCCGCGACGAAGATTTCTCTACCGTGACACGGGCTTGCACCCTGGACCACGCGACACAACTTGACCGTGAGGTCGCAGGTGCAGTGATCGGCCTTTTCCGCAAGGCGTGGAACGGCCGCACACCCATTCGCTTACTCGGTGTGCAGGCCGGCTCTCTCGATCGCGCCGAAGGGCAGATGAACCTGCTTGAAGAACCGGCGACAGCTCGGCTTCGAGATGCGTTTCGCGCGGTCGATGGCATTCGCGGCCGCTTTGGTGAAACCAGCGTTTCGCTGGCTGGGACTCTCAAGGCTGGCATCCGCGAGCGGGTTCACGAGAACCCTTTCGACTTGCCGGGTAAGACCGCGCAGGACCGGAAGAAAGCCCGTGATCAAGACTGAACGAAAGCAACCCCGGCTTCAGCGCCCATTCGCCGGATGTAGCTTGCGCCTTCGGCGTATTCCTCAGCCGTTTTGAGATGCTCTAACATCAACGGCGCTTCGACCGGCGCCGAAGATAACTGACGCAAATAGATCTTGTAATCGATCTGACCG
>DATBEF010000115.1:0-3576 GCA_036269625.1 Bryobacteraceae bacterium
GGTCTCAATCCTCGTTACTGGTATAGCGTCGCTCTTCAATTGGTTCGCGATGCGCCGTGGAACCTTGCTCACTGGCGGCGAGGGTCAATCCTTTACATCCGATCTCAAGAGTTTGCCGGGGATTATCGTTCGATTCGTCGCCGTGGGCCCGCTGGCGCTTTGGCGGTTGTCGGGATTTGGGCGCCAAGGAAAGTAAAGAGCTGACGGAAGCTTAGCGCTCGTTCGCTTCTTCACGATCGAAGCTTTGTGTTCCCAGCGAGAGAGGCATGGACCCAAATTTCGTGTTAATCTATATTCGACAATTCGAATATACGACTGCCACCTAACCATGCAGGATGCACTCCGTCAATTCAAGGCTGATTTCTTTCAAGCCCTGGCGCACCCCACCCGCATCGCGATCATTGAACAACTGCGCGACGGGGAAGTATCAGCCGGCACCTTAATCGAGCGGCTCGGAATAGAGCAGGCAAACGCCTCACAACATCTCTCCGTGCTTCGGGCGAAAAACATTCTCGTGAACCGGAGGGCCGGCAATCAGGTTTACTACTCCGTACGTGACCCTCTTATCTTCGAAGTGCTGGACATCATGCGACGCTACTTTAATACTCATTTGAGCGAGGTGCTCGCCACTCTTAAGGCCATTGACAAAGCCGAGAAGAGGCGGGGATGAATCTCCCCGAACAATGGCTGCCGGAATCGCTGCGCTGTTTGCGGGGCTATTCAAGGCAGGACTTTGGCGCGGATCTTCTGGCAGGCTTGACCGTAGGATTGGTCGCATTGCCATTGGCGATGGCCTTTGGCATCGCATCGGGTGTCACTCCGCAAGCGGGCCTTTACACGGCGATTGTCGCGGGTGGCTTAATTTCCGCGCTCGGCGGTTCCCGGATGCAGATCGGCGGGCCCACAGGAGCGTTCGTCGTTATCGTGGCGGGCATCGTCGCCAAATTCGGCGTGTCCGGCTTAGCGCTGGTCACGCTTATGGCCGGCGCACTGCTTGTCGTTATGGGGCTCACGGGACTGGGCGCAGCCGTCAAGTTTATCCCTCGACCGGTGACGATTGGATTCACGAATGGCATTGCCCTGCTGATTGCCTCGACACAGGTTAAAGACTTCCTGGGATTGAAAACAGGTGCGGTGCCAAGCGCGTTCGTTCCGCGTATGACTGTTCTGATTCAACAGATCGGTACGATGAACTGGCCAACGGTTGCCGTTTCGGTGTCGAGTCTTGCGATTGTCGTCTTTCTGCCGCGAGTCACCAAGAGAATTCCCGGTTCGATTCTAGCGATGCTGGGTTGCACAGTGGCCGTCGCCTCGCTGGCCCTTCCCATCGAGACGATCGGAAGTAAGTTTGGCGGTATTCCGACCGGTTTCCCGAGCCTTTCCATCCCCATATTCAGATTCGACCAGGTCCTACCACTATTCCCTTCGGCCATGACGGTGGCCCTTTTAGCTGCAGTCGAGAGCCTGCTCTCGGCGGTTGTTGCAGATAGCATGAGCGGAACGAAACACCGTTCCAACGTGGAGTTGGTGGCACAGGGTATCGCGAATATTGCGTCGCCATTGTTCGGTGGTATCCCGGCGACTGGCGCGATTGCGCGCACGGCAACGAATATCCGGGCAGGCGCCCGAACACCGCTTTCCGGAGTGATCCATGCCATTACGTTGTTGATGGTTCTCGTCGCCGCGGCGCCTCTCGCAAGCTATATTCCGCTCGCTACTTTGGCCGCCATTCTGTTTGTAGTGGCCTACAACATGGGCGAGTGGCGGGAAATCGGCACGATCCTACGGCTCTCTAAGGCTGACATCGCCGTATGGGCTGTCACATTTACTCTGACGGTCCTGGCCGATCTCACGGTTGCCGTGGAAGTCGGCATGGTCCTGGCGGCACTCTTGTACATCTACCGGATTTCGCAAACGACTACGGTTGTGCCGGTGACTGAGCAGTACATCGAAGACGGCCGCCCCCACGTCCTGCAGGACAAGCAAGTGCCGCCGTACGTGGCCATCCTGCGCATTCACGGGCCATTTCTGTTCGGAACTACGGAAAAGCTAAGCGAGGCGACAGCCGACCTCTCGGCGTTTCCGCCGGTTGTGATCGTGCGTCTCCGGAATATGACGGCTCTCGATGCAACCGGTGTTCACGCGCTTGAAGTATTCGCGAAGCGATTACAGAAGTCCGGTAGAACGCTCTTGCTTTGCGGAGCGCGCGATCAGCCGGCGCTATTACTCCAAAAGGCCGATTTCATCGACCATGTTGGACGCGATAACATCCTCCCTCATGTAGAGGCTGCTCTGCAACGCGCCCGCGAAATCAATGAGGCATTCGGCGGCGTCGGCAGGGAGATGGCCAACGACTTCGAGCGCACCTCGCTGTAGTCCATGGTCCTGATGGCGGGGACCAGGTCAGCTCAAAGCTGCAAACAACGCGCGCTTCCATCGCATCGTGTCGATTGTCCAGCACACCCGTGCCGGCAATCCACGGTTCATGATTTGTTCCCAAACGGCCCGATTGCGCTCATTACCGGAAACACCTAAACGATCGACTACTGTCATGCCGCGCGTCAACTCACTAGCGGTTTCGACCTCCACATAGTGACTGCTGACCGACGTGCAAACAGTCGGATCAAGAGCAATTGCCATGGCAACCGGATCGGGCAAAGAGATGCCTATCTCGCCGGTCTGAACCCGATACGCTTCCATGGCTGTACGGTTGCAATCGATTGCGAATTGGGCCAGCGGGGTAGAGAGATTCAGCGCCGCACTAATATCCTGCGGGTTTAGAGCAGCGTCCCCCCGGCAGAGATGCCATCCCACCAGTTCGATAGGCAGTCCGGCGTGCAGAACCATTCGCGCCGCTTCAGGGTCCACCCAGATGTTGTACTCGGCCGCTGGCGTAACATTGCCCTCGGTGCAGGGATTCCCGCCCATAACGACGCAGCGCTTGACCATCCTTGCGATTTCTGGATCCCTGGCGAGTGCCATCGCGACATTAGTTAATGGCCCGAGCGTCACCAGAGTGATGTCAGGATTCGCGTGAATGGCCGCAAGGATCGCATCTACTGCGTGGGCCGCTTTGGCAGCACGCCGCGGTTCCGGGTATCCTTGTTCGCCCAAGCCGTCTTTGCCGTGGAACCATTCGGCATTTGTGTATTTGCGCAAGAGCGGTTGAGCAGCGCCTGCGAACACCGGCGCGTCGGACCCACAGAGCTCCGCAACATACAGCGCGTTTTTCGTCGCTTGCTCAACCGCCACGTTCCCAGCGACCGTGGTGATAGCCGCCACTTCTACATCCGGAGCACGCAATGCCATGATAAGCGCGACTGCATCGTCAGAAGCGGTGTCGGTATCGATCAAAAAAGTCCGCGGCATACGGGAGAGCTCGAAGGAATATTCTCGCAATCGACGGACGAGCCATTAAACCGCGTTTGCTTTCGTCGCCTGTTACCTTTGAGAATTGCCTTCTCCGGAATACGTTCCCGCCTCGAAGCTCGATGCCGCAAATGGTGATCATTGGGCGGCGCTGTTCGCCGGCTTTCTTGGCTGGGCGCTCGACGCGTTCGACTATTTCCTGGTCGT
>DATBEF010000116.1:0-47788 GCA_036269625.1 Bryobacteraceae bacterium
TCCGGAGCTGACGACAACACGCTGAAGCTGTGGGACCTGGGCTGCGGACACGCGCCGCGCATGCCGGAAGATCACCTTTCTTCCGTTACTGGCGTAGCAGTGACCGCGGACGGCAGGCGTGCGGTCTCTATCTCGATTGACGGCACGCTGAAGCTATGGGACCTGGAGAGCGGGCGCTCTCTGTTCACTTCGGAAGGCCACTCTTCTGCCCCCAATGCTGTGGCGGTGACTGCGGACGGCACGCGGGCGGTCTCCGCGTCTGACGACAGGACCCTGACGGTCTGGGACCTGGAGAGTGGACGTGCGGTAGGCAAGTTGGAAGGCCACCTTGATTCCGTTAGGGGCGTAGCGGTGACAGCGGACGGGAAGCGCGCAGTCTCTGCCTCTAATGACGAGACCTTGAAGGTATGGGACCTGGAGAGCGGGCGCGTACTGCGCACCCTAAGAGGCCATTCGGAGGCCGTCACGAGCGTAACGGTGACGGCGGACGGGAAGCGCGCAATCTCTGCCTCTGATGACGAGACCTTGAAGGTATGGGGCCTAGAGAGCGGGCGCGTACTGCGCACCCTAAGAGGCCATTCGGCGGTCGTCACTGGCGTAGCGGTGACTGCGGACGCGAAGCGGGCAATATCTGCCTCTGATGACCAGACCTTAAAGGTATGGGACCTGGAGAGCGAGCGCGTACTCTGCACGCTAGAAGGCACCTCTCACCTTGTTAGCGGCGTAGCGCTGGCGAGTGATGGCAGACTGGCAGTTTCCTCATCTTTGAATCGAACGCTCAAACTGTGGGACCTGTACCGTGGCATATGCCTCGCCACATTTCACTGTGACGCGAGCGTGCTGTGCTGCGCTTTCGCCCAACAGACGATCATCGCCGGCGACGAGGCCGGCCGCGTCCACTTCCTCCGTCTCGAAGAGTAGCCCCCAGTTCGTTTGGCAAAAAAGCCCCTTTTCCACCCCGCGCCTCTATCCCGCAACCAAAAACATCCGCGTTGTTCCGCGTCCATCGTGGCTCAGTTACCTGCTGGCCGCAGCCCAAGCAGGAGCCGGCTGTCGTAAGCCCCGCCGCAGTGAACGGTGCAGTTTGCGCGCGGACTTCTTTGATAGCCCGCTGGGAACTGTCCGCGGAACGGATCGCGTGGATAATGCCAAGTCCCCCGAAGCTGCAGCCGAAGGCGATCGCCTTTGAGAAAGCGGGTTGCCTGCGGAAGCAGCGCGATATCCACCGGAACGATTTCGCCTGGCAGCAGTGGCTCAGCGCGGGCATGAGTATGGACCGGTTGCTCGGGGATAGACAGCCGCTCATCCAAGTCGCGATGCGCTATGCGCTGCCAACCCTTCGTCACCATATCGTAGGCGAAGCCAAACGATCCCTCGAACATCAACTCACGGTTGCCGCGAAACTTGCGGATGCCCGCAAATAGCACCGCATCGTCAGCGCCCGCAATTTCGATGTAGACGCGCAGCGCCATAGGGCCCATCACGTCCACATCCTCCTCGAACACCCAGTCAAATCGAACCGGTGCGCCTCGCGTAGAAAAGGAGCAGTGTCCGGTCTGAACGGATCCCGCTTCGCGATAGAATTTGCCGCTCGCGTCAAGGTGCAGGGAAACCCACGCAAGGTTATCCGGGGGCCACGAGTCAGACGAGACCACAGCAATCGGATCCGGTCCTTCATCATGGATCGCCAGTAGCACAGGGGCTTCGAGATCCAGCCCGTTCTCGATGCCCTTAAGCGTGTAGTCGAAGAATCGTATGCGGGCTTGGGTGCCC
Organism: Bryobacteraceae bacterium; assembly: GCA_036269625.1. Taxonomy (GTDB): domain Bacteria; phylum Acidobacteriota; class Terriglobia; order Bryobacterales; family Bryobacteraceae; genus Bog-105. The sequence goes on from DATBEF010000116.1 coordinate 1,774, forward strand.
TCCTTGCTGTAATAGGCGCTCCACTTGCCATCCCTGTGCGTGTAAAGCCGTTTGAACTTGGAACCCGCTCGGCGGAAGGCCTCGAAACTGCCCCGGGTGTGGAGCGAATGATCTGAAAAACTGCCGCACACCAGCATCGGGACCTCGATACGTTCAAGCGCGGGGGTGAGCGACTTGTACCACTCGTCGCGTTCGGTACGGGCGATGACCTCAGTTCGAATGTTCGCCCGCACTCTGGCTACCTTGCTGGTTATACGGCCCCACAAGACGCTGAATCCATCCTCACGGGCGCCGCCGGGCCGCGTAAAGTCCCGGTACAAATCAGTGAACCCTTCCCAGGGACAGATGGCCGCGAGGTGTGGCGGGTGCAGCGCCGCGGCCTTGTACTGACTGATCGCCAGATAAGAGAGGAACTTTCTACTTGGCTGGGAGTAGGAACTTTCTATTTGGCTCCAACAGGGCGCCGATACCCAGCGCTAGTGAGGTAATCGCGATTGCTGTGACGCCGGGGCTCTTCGCCAAAATACGCAGCCCATAACGCATATCTTGGAAGAATAATGGGACCCATAGAAATGCTCGTGCTTCTCTTTGGCGCTCTTTAAGTAACCCAACATTGCCAAATTGGCGGCGGGCTGCACGAATTGCATGCTCTCGACTCATGCCTTGGCGAATAAGCCGCTCCGTTAAGAGTTCGAGGTGCGTCTCGATTTCGTCGCCGAACTCGCGATTCGCATTTCCTTGACCGAAGAGGCCCCGGAGCCGGGATATAAAGCAACGAATCAAAGAGATCATGACTACTTCTCATCCTCCAGACGAAGGATATGGCCGAACTCGAAGTCGCTCCGCGTGAACCCGAATCCGCGTTGCCTTGCAGAATCCCGGATTTTTCGGCCTTCATCGCTTCACCTTTGGACGTTGCAATGAAGAATAGCACGACTCGTGTGCACTGTCCATAGGAGATTGCATTCTGTCCTGGGCGGCCGAGTTAAAAGCTAAATCTTACCGAGAGCACCATGTGTCGGGCTTGCACCTGAGCGCCGCCAAAAATAACACCGTTCGCCGTTGACTGCGTTGGCGCAATAACTCCAAATAAGTTGTTCGTATTCGCGCCGTTCGCGAAATTGATGTTCAACAAAGTGTTTGGTGCACCCGGGTTGAAGTGGTTGAACACGTTGAATGCCTCTGCTTTGATTTCCAGGAGCTTCGATTCGGTAATCTTGAAATCCTTATAAAGTGTCAAGTCGAACGACACAACTCCCGGACCGTAGGTCAGCGTCGGCGGCGTGTTCCCAATTCCCAGCGAATTAGCGGGCGGGAGCACGAAGCTGGCCGGATTGAACTTATACCAGAGATTCGGATCGGCCGTGGAACCGACCGATGCCGGGGTTGCGCCACTGCCGAGCCACAGCGACCCAGTCTGCTGGCAGCGGAACGGAATGCCGCCCGTCGGTGTGCCAGTCCAGTACCCTGCCGGAGCCCCCACTGCTTGACATCCGATTGTGAGGGGCTGGCCATAGTAGAGGGTTCCGATACCCGCCACATGCCAGCCGTCCAGTGCCTCTTTCGTGAAGGTGTTATTCCAGAAACGGCTGGCCTCGGGAATAGCATACGTCCAGTTCGCATTCACCGCTTGTGGGCGATTGGCGCCGGCTACGTTCTTGTTCAATTCATCCGGGGTCCATTGGTAACGCGTGTAGACCAGAGTCTTTGACCATGTGTAGTTCCCGCCGAACTGCAAGCGGCCGCCCACACGTTTGTTCAACTGAACCTGCAGGGCATTGTAGTTCGACTCACCGTTCGAGCTATATTCGCCGATGCTTCCTAAACCTTGATAGCCACCCGACAACGCTCGGATGAGGTTGGTCGAATAGAAACCTGCCGTTCCATGGCCATTACTCGTCGGATCGAGATACTTCGGATTCGCGCCGCCCGTAGGAGTCCAGGTGGTATATGGAGCAACGGCATTGAGATCGATATTGACGGGAGACGACTGTCCGCCCGGCTGTAGCTGCTGCGTACCTGCGAGCACGCCTTGATGGTGCGCTACGTTGCCGACATAAGCGACATCGAGAATATAGCCATGGCTGAGATCCTGCTGGATATTGAACGTCCAATCGTACGTCGATGGCGGAACGAAAGACTGTGACCCGCCGACAACATTTTGGGGAGTAAACACAAGGGGAGCGCTGGCGAGGTTAGGGATCGTGGTGTTGAGAATGATTGGCGCCAGAAAATTCGGCGGAGCGGCTAGCGGCCCGGTACCAACGCCGATGGCGCCGATATTGTCGACACTCTGATAACGGCCGTGGAAAATCCCAAACCCAGCGCGAATCGCTGTCTTGCCGTTTCCAAACACGTCATAAGCGAAGCCGATTCGCGGATTGTATGAAACAGAAGGGTAATTGAAGAAATTGGAGTGATACTGGACGATACCCGAGAACGGCACGCCGCCGGCCGGATAGGTCGCAGGATCAAACGTCCCCTGATTCACGTACGGGAAAGTTGCTCCGGTTCGCGGATCGATCGCGCTCTTTGAAGTGCAAGTGCCGCTGGCACTGTATGCCAGGCAAGTCGGATAGATTAGCTGACCCACCGTGTTCCCGCTGTAAGCAGATTGCTGGAAGATGCCCAGAGTTCCGCCGGCTGAGTACAGCGGACCCATAATTTGGAATCGCATTCCGTAATCGACAGTAAGCCGGCGAAATACTTTCCAGGTGTCCTGAACGAACCATTCGAACTGTTTGTAACGGGCGCGATTGACCAGCTTCTGGTTGTCCTCCCCATATCCATATAGGCTTCCGAGAACTGCGTTCGAAAAAGGATCACCCGAATCGACCGGATTACCGAGATCCGAGCCGAAATAGTATGTTCCGGCGGTGTTGAATGTGGAATAGACGCTGACATTGCGCGCGTCGTGTTCGTAGTAGAAACCTGCCTTGAGCGTGTGCGGTCCTCTGATGAACGTAATGTTTTCCGTCAGGTTCTGAAGCGAATCGGTGCCGTCGAATGGCCAGCGGCTGTCGAATCCATATGCCGGGATATTCGGAATAGGGGTGGGAGCCGATTGTGCGGTGAACCCGGCCGGAAGACCGAAGTTTACATTGGGCTTTAAATTCAGAGTATTCACGGCGGCCGGAAAAATACCCGGCGTCGCGAGCGCATTCCCGTTTGCATCCTTCAGCGGTAGCAGGCTTTGGCTATAAATCGCCTGATCTGTGGGCGAGTTGCCCTGATGCGCCTTATTGATACCCCAGGTCAGCTCATTCACCATGCTTGGCGTGAACGTGTGAATGTAAGTCGCGGCGACGCCGGCGGACGGTATGTGATAACTGTGCGGAAACTGTCCCCATTCCTGGGTTGCCGGACCTAGAATTGCTCCGTAGCCGGATTGATTCTGATAATCCTGCAGCAAGCGAACAAACATGGTGTCTTTTGACGAGATGTTATAGTCGACCCGCAGAATCTTGTCTTCACGCGGATTCTGGAACACGGGCGTAAAAAGAAAATTAAACTGACGCTGACCAGTGGGGTCCGTGGCGTTCGGCAACGGGAATTGATTCAACATGGCCACGCCGATCGGATTTTGCAGGCTGCCTGGAATAATATTTCCCGCGAACGGTTGACCTGTGGTGGGATTCCGAATGATGATCGGCGTTCCATTTGTGTTGATACTCTGTGAAAAGTTCCCCTGCCGCTCCAGCGCTGTGGGCATCGTGTAGCGGTTCGTCTGCCCATTCCCGCTATTGCCCGAGGCAGTGTTGTGAACATAGTCATAAGAGAAGAAGAAGAACAACCGGTTCCGATTTTTGTTGAACGGGACTTTCGGAATCAGCAGCGGTCCGCCGATGGTGCCGCCCGGATTCTGGAAGCGGTATTTTGGTTTGCCAATGCCCTGTGCATTATTAAAAAACTCGTTCGCGTTCAGCTCTTCATGGCGCCAGTAATAATAAGCGCTCCCGTGATATTGGCCCGTCCCGTTCTTGATCGAAATATTTAACTGTCCGCCATTTCTCGATCCATACTCCGCATCGTAGTTGCCAACCAGTAGCTTTACTTCGCCGATTGCGTCCACGCTCGGAGCCTGATAAGTGTTGAGGCCGGGAGCGCCGCTGTCCTGGCTCGCAATGCCGTCCAGAGTTAGTAGCACCTGACCCTGTTGCCCGCCGTTCACCGTTGGTGTCTGCGTTCCCCAGCCCCTGTTATCGTGCGTGCCTAAATCCTGCACGCCCGCCAGATCTTTGATAATTGCCTGAAAATCGCGGCCGCGAATCGGGGTGTCCTGAATTTGTTTCAGGTTGACGTCAATAGCGTGATCGGACGTATCGGTTTGTACGTGGACCGTTTCGGCCTGGACATCGATGGACGTGGTCACGCTTCCCAGTTCCACCGTGATGTTGTGGAGATCGACCTTCTCTTGCGCTCCTACGATGATGTTCTCTTGCTGGTACGATTTGAAGCCGGTTTTGACAATCTTGAGAGTGTACGTTCCAGGAACAAGGGATGTGAATTGAAACACGCCGGTTCCGCTGGTCGTGTCTTCACGTACTTGCTTTGAGACGTCGTTGATCAGCTGAACGGGGACGCCGACCATGACTGCTCCGGCTGAATCGACCAGCGTCCCCGATACAGATCCCGTAACGGATTGGGTACGCGAGAGCGGTGCGAAGGCAATTGAGGCTGAAAGGACAACTGACAGAAGAATGAGCCTGCGGCTGACGAGGCTTCGAATTCTAGAAATTTGAGCGAGAACGTAGCTGACTGGCGTCGCTAACATAGAGACCCCCCCTTGTGTGATGCCGTTTGCGGGCAGACCCGTTTGAAACGTATCAACGTCTGCGTCGGATTGTAGCGCGATGGTGAAATAAGTCAAGAGGTGATGAAGTCATTCGTTGAATTTGCATTTCTTCCTGCTTAAAGACTTTGAACACCCTTCGGCGCAGCCGGGCTGCAGCCGCGACCCGATCACTTGAAACGTGAGATGGCTATACGCTTCCTCCGAGTAAATGTACCCGGAATTCGCCATGCCGTTGGCCAGAGTCACCACGACCGCCTTATTCACTGGTGCCCTTCAGGCTGTTCGAATCAGGCGCTTGCCAGAAACCGCCAACTCTGAGAGCCAGTTTCCAAGGCGCACGTCTAGTTTCTTGACGCCTTTCACGCGACGGATACCGGCGGCCAGTTCGGGACTTAGCAGACCAGCGTCGGCTGCCTCGTACACTAGGTGCCGCACCGCCGCGAGTCGGCCGTTAATTATTCCAGCAGCTAGCTGTCGGTTCTCAAGGTGAATACGATAGCGTGTAACTACAGTCTTATTCAGCGTGCGGGATTGCGCCATCGCTTACCTAGTTATCTTGTCCTTTCTTATATTTCTCCCGCCAGTATTTGATCGCCACGTAAATCAGCGTCACCAGCGGCACAAGCGACTCCACGTGCGCAGCGCTCGGATCGTCCGAACCGCTGAACATCGGAACCCTCGAAGGCTGCTGCGTGCTGGTATGCGTATGCAGCGGCAGATGGCTTTCTAGATCCTTGAAGAGATCCATCGTCCTTTTAGCGGTTTGAATCGGGGTGAGCAGTCCGTTCCGTCTCAAAAGATCCCGCACCAGCTCCGCCAGGTCTTCCGCGTCAGCGCTTAGCGTAGCCAGGTCACGAGACTTCTGCTCGGCCGCTTGTTTCGCAGACCATCGGTGCTCCTGCGGAACTTTCTTGATGTTGTTGAGCTGCATCTGAGCGAAATGGCTGCCGCTCTTCAGGTCCCTCAAGATCAATTGCAATTGGTCAGCGATTTTCTCGAGTTGCGCGGCCTGTTTATCGGCCTTCTCGTCGCTGTCGGGCCGGCCGCTGGAAAATACAGGCATTTGTATCAACTGCATGCGGATCCTCGCCAACTGTCCCCGCATTACGTTTATATCTGCCACAAGATGCCTCCATACTGAAGTAGTCTACCCAAATAGCACGGCGGGACAACAGCAGGCCTGGCAGACTGGTAAAACCGTGAGCTATTCGCGCGGTGACCGCTGCCTCGGTGGCTCGACGGCCTTCAGGTCTTGAGGGTCAGGTTTCTCTTCAGCTGCCGGCAACTCGCGATCCAAACCGCTGTTGCTAACCTCGAAAGCACTGGCCCACTGACATGAGCTTATGGAATGATCCTGATCGCTGGTCTGCGCTTTGTTCAGGAGTCGGTTGCCCGATTTGTCGGCGGGGGAAGCCGCTTGATATCGTCGCGGAACTTGAGGCGTCCTGGGTGACTATGGCAGAATCGGCGCCTGTTCAGGGGTATGTTTGCCTCGTTTCGAAGATCCACGCGGTGGAGTTACACGATCTGTCTGATGCGGCCGCAACCGCGTTCATGCGAGACGCCCGTCGGGTTTCCGCAGCCCTCGCCTCCAGCACTGGCGCGGTGAAGATCAACTACGAGATTCACGGAAATTCTCTACCTCATTTGCACATGCACTTCTTTCCTCGATACCGAGGCGACCGATTCGAAGGCCAGCCAATCAACCCAATGCTTGTAACTCAGCCCGTTTACGTTGCGGGCGGATTCCGGCGCATCCTTGATGCCTTTCTGCATCGGCTCAATAACTCACTCCAAGACCGGAACGTATCCGGCAGCGGTGAAACGACCATAAATCCGCGCTGACGGCGCAGCGTAGAGCGAACCAAATCCACTTGTCTGTATAGCCTGCCCGCGAGTTGTTACTCCACTTCCGCTTCAGACGAGGACGGTTCCGCCATCAACGACAAGGGTCTGCCCCGTGCCGAATCCTTCCTGCATCAAGAACAGATAGGCTTGGGCTATGTCATAAGGTTCGCCGATTCGGCCCACAGGCAGACTGTTGCCCACGCTTTCATACAGGTGCTCCCGCTCTGCTACAGTCATGCTCTGCCAGAGGTTCGTCCGAACGACTCCCGGAGACACGGCGTTCACGCGTATCGGCGCCAACTCAAGGGCAAGTGCGCGTGTCAGAGCCTCGATGGCGCCGCAGACACTGGCGGCAACAACCCATCCTTTGTGTGGACGCTGCCCGGCAACTCCGGTGGTGAGCACGATAGAGCCACCCTTGCGAATATTCCTGCTTCCGTATTTAACCGCAGCCAGCACAGCCCAATAGCGCAACTCAAAGGCTCGTCTGGCCTGGTTGAGATCCGTGCTGGCGAGGTCGTGCAAAATCAGGCTATCGCCGGCGGTGAATACCAGGTGATCGAAATCACCGAGTTTCGCAAAAAGAGTTTCGACGGCCTGTTCGTCCAAGAGGTCAACTGTGTGCCCCTGGGCGTTCCCGCCAAACGACTCGACGGCTTTCTGAACGCGCCCCGCGTTGCTTGAGGCGATAGTGATCCTGGCGCCCTGCAATGCCGCCTGCTCGGCTACCGCCAAACCAATTCCCGATGAGCCACCCAGGATAATCACGGATTTGTTCCGCAAACTGCTTCCTTGTTGCACTGAATTCTCCTTACACTGTCAAAGATGCCGTGTATGGTCATGCGGTTCATGCATAATGTTCATGAGCGCCATGCGTCTGGAGAAATTACGCCAGGTTGATTTGAACCTTCTGATTACATTTGCCGCGGTTGCGGAGGAGAGGAGCGTCACCGCGGCAGCGTCACGGCTATTGCTGAGCCAACCTGCCGTAAGCAGAGCGCTGCAGCGTGCACGCGCGCTGTTTCAGGATGACCTTCTGGTCCGGTCGCCGAATGGCTTTGAACTCACGTTGCGGGGCCGCAAAATCCTCGATGAGCTCGGGGGTCTGCTACCCCGGATGGAACACCTGATCGCCCCCGCTGCCTTCGATCCAGCGCGGGAGAAGAGTCATTTCCGCATTTCCGGTCCTGACAACGTTTGCACAGTGGTGCTGCCCCCCTTATGCCGGCAATATGCGGACGGGCGCTACCAGGTGAACTTTGAATTCCATCCGTGGCAGAGCGGCATCGCGGAGTTGGTGGAACATGGGCAGCTGGATCTTGCTCTCCACATTGACGACGGGCTCCTGCCGTCGCACTTTCAGTCGGAACGGCTCTATCGGGAGGACTGGATCTGCGCCGTTGCACATGATAGCCGCTTTGGCGACTCGCTTTCGCTTAAGCAATACCTGGCCGCAAGCCACATCGTTGTCTCCACTTATGCCGGAGTGCAGACCATTCCGGACAAGCAACTCGCAGCTATTGGCGCAAAACGCAACTCGTGTATTCGAGTGCCTTACTTCGGCGTGGCCCTGCAGTGCCTCCCGGGCACAGCACTTGTTCTGACTCTAACCAGTGGTCTGACATCAGTTGTCAAACGCGATCGCAAGTTACGTCTCGTCAAGGCGCCGCAGGAATTGCACGCATTTCACTTCCTGATGGCCTGGCATCCCCGACTCAACACCGATCCTCGTCATATGTGGCTTCGTGAGGCGGTGCGATCAACAACCGTTAGTCTCAATGGGTAAGCGAAAGGCGCCGCGGAGTACCTTCATCTCCTGATGAACGTGGTGCTTGTGGCTGAATTACGGCGTGTCTGGAAAGCTACAATCGACATTATGTAGAATATTACATAGCTTCTGAGGAGGGAGGATGCCGGATCAGCTAGTACATCTAGACTCTCGCCGGATGCTGTGGGTGGCCCCTTTGACCGTCGCCGCTTCTGTGGTTGCTGTGCTGGCGGTCCGCAAGGTTGCGATTCGGGTGATTCATCCCGCTCCAGGATTCCTTCCACTCACCCTTGGACCTCCCATTCTCGATACGATCCTCGGCTGCTTGGGCGCAATCCTCGTGTTTGGAGCGATCGTATTTTACCCAGACTCGGTCCGGACCTACCGGCGCGTTGCGGCGGCTGTTCTTCTCGTGTCTTTTATCCCTGACGTGCTGTTAGCAACGTCTCGCGGCATGGGCGGAGGGTGGCCAGAAGCGCTCTTTCTCATGATCATGCACGTGGTTGTGTGGGCGATTTGCGTGACGGTGCTGCCGGGCCTTTCCATAACAACCCACTCTGAGCCCACCACTAAATCCCGTCCTTCTCTCTCAATCCGCTAGTCGAACCCACCGAACCCTATGCCCTGCTGCTTTAGCTTCAGGCGACGCCGAGCACGGTCTCTACACCCGCGAGACTACTTGGCGAGGTACGCCCCTGACTTCATCCTTAAGCCACCCAACCAGGTGACTCAGGAACGGAACTCATACTGCAGCCACTCAATGCTCGCCATGGCTGGTAATGTTCACTGACCGCGGCTCAATTGTCATTTGATCCACTCCGCTGCTCGCGGGGCGCGCAATATGAAGACAATGTTCTGATTTCCGCGGCCGGGCTGAGTTGCCAGGTTATTTGTTCGGCGCCCTGCTCCTCGACTGCGTTATTTTGCAGTCGCCCGACTTGCTTTTTCGAGCGGTGAGCGACTGACAATCTCGCCAAGCTGCTCGGCAAATAGAAGCGCACCAGACCCTGGCACGAGGGACTGGAGAATTCACTGAATCCGGTCCTACGGAGACGAGGGTTATAGGATCTCTATATACCCTTCGGTTCCGTGCACGCGAATTCGTTGTCCATCCTGAATCAGCTTGGTCGCATTTTCTACTCCGACCACTGCTGGCAACCCATATTCACGCGCGATGACGGCTCCATGGGTCATCAGTCCACCCACTTCGGTCACCAGGCCTTCAATGGATACAAACAAGGGTGTCCAGCTCGGGTCCGTAAAGGAGGTGACCAAGATATCGCCCTCTTCCAGGACGGCATCCTCCAGGTTCAAGATGACACGGGCGCGTCCCTCTCTCACTCCGGACGAAACGGGAAGACCCACGATGGCCCCGGGCGGGAGATTTTCTCGTTTGTATTCACCGGCGACAATTTCTCCTTCCGAGGTGATGACACGCGGCGGAGTTAGTTTCTCGTAGGATTTGTGCTCGTCTTTTCGCTTGCTGATGACCCGGTAATTCAGTTCATGGGTGCGTATGAGTTCGCGAAGCTCCTCAAAGGCGAGGTAGTCTATATCTTCCTTTTCGTGAATCACGCCGGCTTGTACGAGCCGTTCGGCTTCTTTCCGTAAAGCCTGCTTGTAAATGAAGTAACGGCTGACGATGCCGTATTTGGGGTATTCCCGATAACCGCTGAGGTTCCGGACCAGGTCGATCATCCGTTTGGTTTCTTTGGCTTTTTGTTCTCCATCCGGCAACTGCTTCAATCGTTCCAATAACTCTTGCTCTTTATTCCAAGCCTCCTGTCGCCCTTGCTCAAATTTCAGACGGCTAGCGCCAGGCTCAAACTTTTTGATATTGCCCAGAATCATCGGAACAAGCGTCGCCGGTTTTTCGCTCCAACGAGGTCTGGTGATGTCGATTTCTCCGGCACAGCGCATTCCGTATTTGTCGAGGTACGCATAGATGGCGTCCCGGGATTCCTCTCCGCCATCAAACCGAACCAACTCATCCAAACAGCTGTTTTCTTTTGCCTCTTGCAAGTAATTAATTACTTGTTGATGAGGACGGATCACATCGGCGACATCCAATAACTCCAGACCCATTTCCGAAGTGATGTTGTTAGGGACAGATTGAGAAAGCGTGTCTGCTACATTTTTTTCACCTAACCAATCGAGCATCTTTTCATTGATCCACCATGCCGCATTCATCGCGGTCATGATTACCCCAAGACTTTGCGAATCAGACATGCTCTTCCTCAATTTCTGGATGTCTTCGAGGATAAAGTCGAAGAGAACCGATCCTGATTTCGTTTGGATGTCCTGTCTCAACTCGACTAGTGAAGATTGACTGCTCTCGATCAAATCGGAAACGATTCGGGGATCGTAGTCGTTTAGCGTTTGAAATCTAGCAGGCGACGCGGCTCGATTGCTTTCGCTGCAACTCGGTTCTTTGCCGTCGTTCGGTGGCGGCTTTATGAAGTCTCCCCGCTCCAGGACGGTCATCAGCGCGTCTTTGATGAGTGGATCGGATTTTCCCAAGACCCCGACGATGATGTCTCTCTTAGCAGGCGAGGCCAGGTCTTGTGTAATGTCAACGAACAACCTTCCAGCCGCTTTCGGCATCGGTCGAGCGGCTGTTAACCGGAAGATCGACAAGCCCAATGGTTTCAAGGGGTCGGTCATCATCTGCTGATGGCCGACAGATACATAAACGTGATTTTCTCGATCGTTTGCTTCCGGGATTGGGAATAACGTGGTGATGGGCCGACTCTGGACGATGTAGAAAGTGCCCTCCGCCAAACACCATTCGATGTCCTGAGGGTGGCCGAAATGTTCTTCGATCTTTCGGCCTATGTGCTCCAGCTTCAAAATCTGCTCATCGCTGAGCGCTTGCCGATTCTGCCGCTCCGGCTCAATCTCCTGCTCTTTCGTGCCCCCCTCTTCCAAGGCCGATACAGCCCGCTTCTTGGTAAATATCTTCTTCGCAATCAGCTCGCCGTTCCGCACTTTGTAGACATCAGCATTCACGAGACCGGAGACTAAGGCCTCGCCCAGGCCGAAGCTGGCGTCGATGGACAACACCTTCCGGTTGCCAGTGACGGGATCGGCAGTAAACAAAATTCCTGCCGTCTGTGGGAAGATCATCTTCTGCACGACCACAGCCAGTTGGCCCTTGCGATGATCGAAGCCGTTTTGCATGCGGTAGGTGACCGCCCGCTCGGTATACAACGACGCCCAGCACTTGCTGACGTGCTTTAGGATTGCTTCCTTCCCAACGATGTTCAAATACGTATCCTGCTGGCCCGCAAAGGAGGCGGTCGGCAAATCTTCAGCAGTTGCGCTCGATCGTACGGCATAGGCATTTTCTTCTCCCAGCTTGGAGAGCTGGCCGGCGAGCTCTTCTTGAATGTCTGCAGGGATGGTTATCCCTTCGATGAGCCTGCGAATCTCACCGCTGAGCTCACGGATTTTATTCCGGTCCCCCACCTTCAGAAGCGATAACCGATCAAGCCGTTCGTTGATGGACGGCGTTGCCCCAATGATCCGCTTAAAGGCTTCGGTGGAAATACAAAAGCCATCTGGAACGGGTATTCCCTCGATCTTGAAAAGTTCCCCCAGATTCGCGCCCTTACCACCAACGAGCGTGATTTTTGTTTTGTCCATGTCCTGAAAACCGAGCACAGACGAATTCATACGCTCCGCTCCTTCGAGAATTCGAAGTTCGTCAACGACGTTGTCCGTCTAAACGTTCGGGCATCCGCTCTCCTTTTCACCGTGGTCATTGCCTCAGGCTAGCCGAATTCAGGCTGGAAAATCGACTGTTCCGGGCCACCAAATGCGAACTATATCTTCCTTGTTATTAGTGAGTTGGACTTATCGCGGTGCAGATTGCTATCCTTGAATTGGGCACAGCACTGCACGCTTAGCTTGTCGCGGGGCCGCGCAACCGCCCAAATTCACGACCAACGACGTCGCAATCCGAGGCTACTCGTGCCGTAATGCTCGGACGGGTTGAACAGGGGCAGCTCTGTAGGCTGGGCGGTTAAGGCCGGTGCCTCCTCACGTGTGGCGCCACAGCACAGCGGTTCATCTTTTTGGAAGCCGGCGTCGAGGTAAATGTCATTCGCGCTTGGCTGGGCCACCAACGCCATATCGCCCGTCTGCGAGCTTCCACCCATCTCGCGTGCGACCTGCGCCGCAACAAACTATCAATCTCGGGGCGAGTAGATACCGAAAACGTTTCCCTCTGGATCAATCCCGTCGACCGCACCCCACGGACGTTGCACAATCGTTACGCCTAGCACTTCCAGCCTTTTGCGCTCAGCGGCCACGTCGTCTACCTCGAAGCTTAGCTTCACGGGATTCCGCTCGCGTGCCGGAGAAGGTGAAGATATTTCGATCTGAGCGGCAACCTGAGGTGGGATGGCGTGCAGGGCGAACCTGGTATTCCCAGCATCAAACTCTACCCACGTATCCATTCGCGTTTCTTCGATCGCCTTCAACCCGAGAGTGTCGCCGTAAAATGACGACATACGTTGGAGATCTTTCACGTAAATCATTGCTCGGTTCAGACGCATGCGTTGATCTTATCTCCCGGCTCCAACATTGCGTCTATTGCGTCGGTATCGTTAACACCAGAACCATTTGGCTGGATTGTCGGCGTTGCTGACATTGAAGCGTAACGCGCTACACGTGCATGTGGAATTTGTTAGAAATATACCTCGGGCGGCCTATTATTTCGGGGAGGTGCTGCACGCACCAGTTTTTAACATTGGATAATAATTGGTGCTTTAACGAATGCATAAAGGGCGCACCTAATTAAGTTTTATCCGGCGCGAACTCGTTCGCAGGTCGCTCTCGATCCTACGAAGCACGATATCGAAGCTCCTGCCGGATAACATATGCGGGCGTATAAGGGAACTTCCCTCAAGAACGCAGACACCCGGATCCAACACGCAACAAATCTGTTCACCAAATCTAAGGTAACGACAGTGTGCAATACGGGAAAACGCAGTTGACTCAGTAAGGTATAGATCGAATTGCCGAAGGCCCGCCCTGGCAAGATTCGCCAGGAGACCATTAAGTAACAAGCCGATTTCGGCGTCTCGCACATTTTTTGGAATTGCAGAAAACACAGACAAATTGAATCGCGGCGATGAAGAGCTGTTAAGTTCATTTGCGAGCCTAAAGATCCCGCTTTGTGTCGCAAGTCTCATTGCCTCTGCGATTGCATACCTATCAACAAGAACTACGGAGTCATGCAAGGTGGCGCAGGGTGCGAAGAATTGTTTCCATACCTCAGCGACCGATTTACCAATATCGAGTGTTGCGGCCTGATCTGCAAGCGCTTTGTTCAAGCGTTCACAGTTATGAAAGCAGGAGAACCTGCAAACTTCGAGGCCAGGCACAATCGACAAAGTCGAAGATTCCTGCGGCCCCAGCCCAAATCGATCCGCTGTCTCAGCGTCTACGAAGTACACGTCGATAAACGGCACGAGCGAGCTTAGCTGAGCCAAGTCGACGACGCCCGCATCGGGCAAGCGCGCCACCCTCACGGTTTTGTTTCTGGAAGCAGCGATGGTTGCTGCTGACCAAATCGTTTTTAGATTCTGCGGTAGCGCTCTTACCGTGCTAATGTACGGCGGAACTTCACGTTTAGAGTCATCGGGTATGAACATTACTCCACACCGCTGCCAGAGCTGGACGAAACTTTTTACCAATCCAATTCGAACTGGCTCCGGAACTTCAGTTAGGGAAAGGGCACTTGCCTCTATCGAAAACCTGACTAACACTGCTGGCTAACCGAATATCTCTGTGAAGGACTCTTCAAAGAACCCCTCCGGCCACGTGTCAAGGAATTCACCATCTTCATCGAGTCGAAGTTTCAGGACCCGTGATCCTGATTCGCCGCCAGGTAGCACGTAAAGAACACAGACATCCTCACAACTGATTGCGTGTTCCCTTATTCGCTTCTGAAGGCGTAGCACTAACGCCTCACTGTGGGTCTCAATGATCCATTGATTTCCAGTACCGCGCACAAATGGCGACCGGGCTTGATCCCTGTTGGGATCCAAACCGCTAGAAGCAATGAAAAAGTCTGCGAGACTAGCTTGAAGTTTCGGATGCAGATGGATCTCCGGTTGTTCGACACAAAGGCTTTGCGAGGTCGAAACAAGACCCTGAACTATTACAGGCAACAACTGTCCTATTCCGAAACCGACATCAGACGGACCCACGAGGACAAGACTTCTCTGATCCAGAAGGTGCAGCGCGATTACCTCCCCCGTGATCTCATCCCCAAACTGTTTGATGCTGATCGCATAGGGAATTCCGAACGTCTTGAACCAAGAATTGACGTTGTCCGTGATTTCCGACGGGCCGCGATAAATCATCTGAGATGTGTGCTGCCCGCGCGAACCGACCGAGGCCTTTTCTCCGCCGGTGATCAAGTAGTGACGCTCCGGATAACTGCGGAGCGGCCCTAAATACTGGACGCTGTCGACGAGATCAACGAATTCGGCATTGAATGCCTCAAAAGGAGAATATGCACTTCCGCGTATAAAACGAAATGTGTTATCTCGAAAGCTACTCTCCGTCGCCTCGTCTCTGGGTAGGATTCTGGTTGGAAGTACGCTTCGTGCCGCAATATAACAATTCGACAACGCCTGTTCGATTCGGGAAAGGGTAGCCTCCTCACTTAAGTCAGGAAACAGAGCAGGTTGATGTATCACCCTAGGGTCACGGACCAAGAAGCCCATGTACGACAGGATCGAGCGCCGATCCTCCCATTCGAATAACGACGCGTTCGGCTCACCCAGATATGGGTTTGCGCCAATCCAACTTGCTTCGTGAGAACGTCTAAGGGCGACGTCGAGCGTACCTGATCCAGTAAGTTCGAAGCGGACAGATGTTAACGCTGCAACATCGGGGTGAGCACACGTGCCCAATTCAGATGCGCCGAAGTCTAGGTGAAGGTGGCGAGTGGCCGATCTGTCGATTCCGCGATATGAAGGAACGAAACGGCGCCGACCAACATCATCATAGGAAAGTCCTATTTTGAGATGGCGCTCTTGATCGTGTTTAAAAATCAGCGACCGATAGCTCCCCAAGTCTATATAGTCACCCCTTGGAATCAGGCGGAATTCACCCGTGCTAACTTCAGCGGATTGCCGAAGAAGGACTAGTGATTGAATGATCGAACTTTTTCCGCTTGAGTTTGGCCCGTAGACGAGAGTGATCGGAGCAAGAGGAACGTGCTGCTTTTCACCGAAGGGTTTGAAGTTTTCAATCCAAATGTCTCGGAGCATCCAGTTTAGACCCGAGTTTAACAGAATATATGTGGTGAGTACTCTTCAAGTGGCCGGTGTTCCATTGTAGGCAGTCCTAGCATGGTTCGGGACAGGAAGAGCCTAATTCCAGCCTCAGCTTTAAGGACTGGGAAGGCTATGAATCGGCGACGCAGCCATGCCGCCTCTCAAGTGAACAAGTTGCGAATAGTTTTCGCTTCTAGGCCCGTAAGATCCCCGGTGTGTAGCGTCAGGCTTCAATAGGCCACTTTGCCGGTTTGTCCGCATATCGGACATCTGATTGCCCTTCCCAATAACACCTGATTCACGCAGCCCTTGCCCACTTACCGTCCCGCTTTACGCATAGGATGCACCAGCAACGCCATATCGCCCCTTTGCGAGCTTCCACCCATCTCGCGTGCGACCTGCGTCTCATGTACCGCGTCGCGCGTCTGCTCAAGCGATGTGACCAGCGAGTTACGCGACAAGCTCATGACCACTGGCCGCACCAGGAACCGCATAGACATGGGAATATCCCGCGTCAATGCCATCGCTTCAATCTCGACATACAATCCGCCATCGCGCTCTTCATATCGGCTGATGCTGCATAGCCGCCAGATGAACCCGTTCCCTTTATCCGGGGCGAGCTCGTGCTCGTCATCGTGACCGTAATTTTGGATCTCTTGGACATTGATGGTGCGTGAAATCGTATACGCGCGCCGGGCGTCTACCCGATACGTACGCGCCTCGTTTTGCGTATCGAGCGCGGCCGTTACAAACAGCACCTTATGCAGCCAGCGCATCGTAAAGCGATCGATGTCGTCCACCCGTTCTTTTAATTGGGAATCGATGACGACAGGGCGATAGAAATCTTTATAGTGATCATAATCTTTCAGTACGCCGAAAAGCTCGTCAAGCGAAGCGTTCGGAATGAATGCCGCTCCAATCCAATCGTGTATCAAGCCGCCGCCCTGCACACCTTTCGATCCGTGTCCCAACAACGGCTCGACTTCCGTCTCTCCCTGCTTGATTCGCGCCGCACGTTCCGCATCTTCATCCGCCCACAAAAAGTGACCGCCCGGCTGAAGCCGCCCCTGCATTCGCTTTTGCGCCCCATCGACATATTGGTCCCAGGCATTTAGGGTGTTCGTTTTTAAATCGGCCGCGTATGTACCGCCCGCGAACACGAAAAGCCCTACTGCCAGCTTCACCCTGCCTATCGCTCTTTGCATTTTGAATCTCCAACCCTCTAGCGGTTGAGATGACATTTATTTACAAAAGGGTTCTTGGGGCGCGAACAGGTTTTCTGTTGAATATCAAGAGGAGAAGCGGGTCCTAATTTGTTGAGATGCGATTGGCACGAATCAGGATTCGGAGTTATTACTTACGAAACTCGTGCGTTTCGCAAACGAAGTTTCACTTACTGCGCGGATAACGCCACGCTCACAGTTGCCAGGGTATTACCGGGGGTTAACGGCAATCCATCTGTCACATTCTGTAAGTAAAAAGTCATGCCGTTTGTCACCCACGCCCCAGTCGTTGCACTGCCCTGATTCGAATAGCGTGCAAACAATGGTCCCGTCGGTGAGCCTACGTGTACCTCGACTACATTCGCCAGCGGCGCATACCAACTCAGTGTCGTCGTCCCCAACTGTCCCGTCGCCACAGATATGGGATTAGGGTTCGCAGTGATACTCGCTTGCGTCCCGCCGCTCGGTTGAATGGTAGTGCTCGCAATCACCGTCTGCGTTAGAAAATCCAACAGGTAGAAACTCATCTCCGCAGTCGCCCATACTCCGGTTGTCGCGCTGCCTGATCTTCCGGCCTCGGCAAACAATGCTCCTTCGGGCGAACCAACCCGTATTTCTGTCAACCAAGATCCTGGCGCGTTCCAACTCAATGTAGTCTCTTGATACGCGCCCAACGGTATCGCACTCGGGTTCGCGGTAAGTGTCGCCGTTCCCCCATCGACATACACCGTTATGGCCGACAGCGTATTCGCCGCCGCCAACGGTAGTCCCGCGCTTCCGTTTTGCAAATAAAATATTGTGCCGTTCTCTACCCACTTGCCCGTCACTGCCTGCCCCACACCCGGGCCATCATAAAGTTCACCGCCATCCACCGATCCCACACGCACCTGCACATAGGGAACAGTCGGGAAGCTAAACGAAAGTGTCGTAACACCCAGCCCGCTTCCATCAGAGATGGGAATAGGATTGGGACTCGCCGTAAACGTTCCCTCCGGCGCTGACGTTCCCGGCAGAGGATTATCTAAATAGGTCTCGATCAATGGATAAATTGCTGCAAACTTCGTATACCAGGCATCAGATGGAAGCTGCGCCTGGCACGACGTGTAGCCGATCGGGCAGCTGCCATCCGGCAGCGGATTCGGACAACTTTCTACCGTGCTTAAAACGCCCGTGAGCAAGCTGTTCCCATTGAATAGGCCCGAACCCGAGGAGCCTTCATCCACGCGTCCCTGCCCCGTTGCGCTCATGTCTATTTCGTACGCATTTTGAAAATACGTACCCGCCGCCTCCGATCCCGCCACAGCAGTTCCAAACGCCGCCTGCATATAGAAGCCTTCTGGAAAGCTGAGCGAAGTTACGCTCGATCCGGTCTGCAAATCATCTACCGGGTCATAGCCCGCAAGGGTGACCTCGCCGCCGGTCGGAAAACCTTTCAGTTGGATCAACGAGTAATCAAGATCGCTCTCAACCTCGGTCGCGTTCGTGCCATCCGAAAACGGCAAGTCCGAAAAGGCAAGCAGCGTCTGCCCATTCGCATTGGGGAACCGCGCCAACACCGAAATAGGAGGGCTCGTGTCGCTGTTCGCGCCGCAAATGGACGTGCGCACGTTGAAAAACGCCTCCAGACTTTGCGCATCCGCTTGCGTGCTAATGCAGTGTCCGGCTGTCATCAGCACCGGAACACCGTTCGGAGCATTCAGGATCGTCCCACTGCACTCATAGGCGCCAAAAAGCAGCAGCGCCGTCGCTCCGGATTCGCTTGCCACCACCGGATTCGTCAGTGAACAGGTCGCATCCAGAAAGCAGCTCGCGCTCCCGGTCCCGCTGCCCGCCGCAGCCGTGCTCGCCGCCCGAAACGGCCCTAATTCCCAGACATGCAACAGTTGGCGGATTGCAAACGGAGGCGCGCCGGATGTCGCATGCCCCGCAGCCGGCCGATACTCTACCTCCACGCTGCCGCTGAACACGACCTCACTCCAAAAATCCCCGTTTCCGTTCTTCCCATCTCCGTTATAAGGGCCGAAAACCTGAACCGCCGGAGTGTTCAAATCATGCACCCAAACCTGCCCCGCTCCAACCGCAAATTGGGTGAAATGCACCCGGACGCCCAGGGCATTATTCGACGTAAGTGTAAGCCGCCACACACTACTGCCGTCGCCCACAGTCTGCCAGGAGCCGACGCTTTGTGAATTTTGTGTTACAGCCCGTTCGATCCCAACCCGCCGCACCCCGCGCCGTCCCGACGGCTGATTCCGCATGCTCTCCGGGATCGGCCCCAAATCCACCCTGGGCGACGCGCCCAACCGGAACAGCTGCGTAGGCGCCATGCCCGCCCGCTCCTGCCGCACCGCCGGAACCGAGATATGCCGGGGAGGCACACCCTGCCCCCAAGCCGTCCCAAGCGCTAAGACTATGATTACCTTACTGAAAAAAGACACCGTGCAAGTGGACGCCAATCGATCTATGATCGTTTCTGCCGACCCCGGCCCGCCGGGTTCGTTTGGTAAAAACGCCGCAAGCCACTGAAAATGCTAAAACAGCAACTCTAAATCGAGATCCGCCAGGGTGCGGACCAGCAGGTCGGGCCGGGCGGCTTCCAACTCATCCCAGGACGAGAGCCCGGTTGCGACGGCCACCGTCTGGAAGCCATTGCGCCGCCCCGCCTCCACGTCATTCGGGTGGTCCCCGATCAGCGTGACGCGCGCGTCATGGGCCGCCAGCCCAAGCGCCCGGGCTTCGAGCGCAGCCACGGCGGCCAGTTCGCCCCTGGTCCGCCCTTGCCCGGAGAAAGCGCCCACGGTAAAGTAATCCGCCAAGCCAGCCAACTCCATCTTCTTCTTTCCGATTACCCGCAGGTTGCCAGTCACCAGGCCCAAGACCGCGTCCCGGCCACGTAGAGCCCGCAAAGTGTCCAGCACGCCGGGGCAGACCCGTTCCCGCAGCGATGGCGCGCAATTGTCCAGATACGCCGCCTCGCACTCCGCCATGATCTGCTCAAGGGCAGGATGATCTTCTTCCGACCCAAGCATGCCCCGGATCAGGTCGCAATCGAGCATCCCGTGCGTCGCAATGCCATCGAGCGTGGTCAACGCCCCAGTCGCCCGGCGAATGCCCTCAATCAGCGCCTGCTTGTGGTGTCCGCCGGCGTTGCGAATCAGCGTCCCGTCGATATCGAAAAGAACCAGGCTCATGCCAGCTTCGGCAGCAAGCCATTCAAAAGCTTCAGGAAGGTACCCGCCACGCGCCGGCCAATTTCCAGGACTTCCTCGTGGTCCAGGTTGCCCTCGCCCAGCCCAGCAGCGGCGTTGGTCACACAGGAGATGCCAATCACCTTCATGCCCATGTGCCGGGCCGCTATCGCCTCGAGCACGGTCGACATGCCCACCAAATCCGCGCCAATGATTTTCAGGTAACGTATCTCGGCCGGGGTCTCATAGCTCGGTCCCAGCAGCCCGGCATAAACGCCCTCGTGCAGCTGGACTCCTGCCTGTTCAGCCGCCTCATACGTCAAAGCACGCAGATCTGCCGCATAGACCTCGGTCATGTCCGGGAAACGCGGCCCGAGTCTCGAATCGTTCGGCCCAACCAGCGGATTCACGCCCGTCAAGTTGATATGGTCGGAGATCAGTACCAGGGCGCCTTTTGCGAACGTCGGATTAATTCCCCCGGCCGCGTTCGTCAGGACCACTGTCTCCATGTCCAGATCCTTCAATAGACGTATGCCGGAGGTCACTCCCTTGGCCGTGTAGCCTTCATAGAGATGGAAACGGCCCGCCATGACGGCGACATCCGCAGTCCCCTTCCCGTTCGCTCCCAGCGTGCCAATCACCAGTTCCCCGGCGTGCCCTTGTGCCGTCGATGCCGGCAACCCAGGAATGTCGGCGTACGGGATGCGCGTTGAATGCACCAGCGAATCCGCGAACGCGCCTAATCCGCTGCCGAGCACCAATCCCAGCTTGGGGCGCAGAGATGTCTTTGAGAGCACGAAGCTGGCTGGATCCTGCATAACCGAACTTGCAGTGTAACCCAGCCGTCCCGGCATGCTTTATTCGAAGTGCAGGGCCTTCATCGGTTCAATTTTCGTTGCCACGCGTGCCGGCAGGTAGCTTGCGAATAGGGCCACGAAGGCCAACAGCAACGAGACCGCGCCGAGCACCAAAGGATCAAACGGCCGCGCGTTGTAGAGCAGTCCAGTCATCAGCCTTGTGAGCCCGGCCGAGCCGGCGATGCCGATCGCGAGTCCCACCAGAACCCAGACCATGCTGCTCGTCACCATCAGCCGAAGCACATCAAAGGTTCCGGCGCCGAGCGCGCGCCGAATACCGATCTCATGCGTCCGCTGCACCACCGAGTGGCCCACAACGCCTACTATGCCAACAGCTGCCAGCACCAAGGCCAGCAACGAGAATGCGCTAAGTAACAACATCGGGAACCGCCGGGACCCCATGGAATCGTGGACCACAGTTTCCATCATTTGGATATTGGACACCGGCCGGTCCGGGAAGACGTCTGCGACCGCTTTTTGAACTGGTCTAACGAACGTGGAAGGTGCGTACGCCGTCCGGACCACAACGTTCATGATCGGCCACCCTGCTTGCGTGTAGGGCCGCATGAATTGCGGGCGTATCGGCACATCCAGGCCCAGATGATGCACGTCGCCAAACACTCCCACCACCGTGAGGCGCGGTCCGTCGGAACCGCCGAGCCGGATCGCTTTGCCTAATGGATCTTCCTTGGGCCAAAAGGCGTGGGCCATCGCCTCGCTGACGACAATCACTCCTGGAGAACTGAGCGTATCCTGTCGCGTAAATTCCCTTCCGTTCAGAATCGGAATACCCATGGTCCGAAAGTAATTCGGACAAGCGACACTGTAATCTGCGCTCGGCATGTGCGCCGGGTCAGCCGGAGGTTTTCCCTCAATCTGGAAACCCCGGCCCGCATTCCCTTCAAACGGCAAATGGCCAACGGCGCCTACGGAGATGACGCCGGGAACCGCGCTGACGTGCTCATCGATATCTTGACAGTATCGGGGAAGATCGGGAGGGCCAACGTAGATCGCCTCCTGGGGAACGGACATCGTCATAGTCAGAACGTTCTTCGGATCCAACCCGGGATCGACGCCCATCAACCTCGCCATACTTTTAATCATCAGTCCGGCGCCGGAGAGCACTACCAGAGCCAGTGCCACCTCCGCCGCCACCAGAGCATGTCGAAGAGGACTCTTGCTGCTTGTCCCTCCGGTACGGCCGCCTTCACTTAGCGGCGCGTTCAGATTGCCCCTCAACGCACTTAATGCAGGCGCGATGCCGAACAGCACGCCCGTAACGCCCGACACGAGAAAGGTAAATGCGAAAACGCGTCCGTCCAACGGGATTGAGTTGACAGGGCGCATCGGGAGATACAGCGCATCCAGCTTGAAAACATGAAATAGTATCTGGTTGCACCATGACGCCATCACCAGGCCGGCCACACCTCCTGCAAGCGCCAGCAACAGGCTTTCTGTAAGCAATAGGCGAGCGATCCGCAACCCCGCGCCCCCGAGCGCGCGCCGGATGGCAAACTCCTTCTGCCGCATCGCTCCACGCGCCAGCAGAAGATTCGCGACGTTTACGCACGCAATTAGCAGCACGAATGCGACGGCGGCTAACAGCGCAAGCATCGTCGTACGAATGCCCTCCATGTTAAAGTCCGCCATCGGGGTGACCGTCGCGCCCATGCCCACGTCTTCCGTTGGGTATTGCTTTTGAAGATGGGCTCCGATCGCCTCCATTTCAGCCCGTGCCTGCGCTTCGGTAACGCCTGGCCTCAGACGCGCAATTGCAAAAAAACTGTTATCCTGACGGCCGAAATCGGTTTTGGTATAGCCTACGGGAACCCACAATTGGCGAGGCCCGCTATCGAACTGCCAGGCGAAATCCCTCGGCATGACTCCTATTACTGCGAAGTCATCACCGTCCACACGTATGCTTCTGCCCACTAAGGATGGATCGCCTCCGTAGCGCACCTTCCACAATCCGTAGCTGAGGATGACCTCGCGATCCCTGCCTAAAGTCTCTTCCTCCGGTAGGAACGTGCGGCCCAGAAAAGGCTTTACACCAAGCACCCTGAAGAATTCCG
The DNA here is from genome assembly GCA_036269625.1 of Bryobacteraceae bacterium. Lineage (GTDB taxonomy): Bacteria > Acidobacteriota > Terriglobia > Bryobacterales > Bryobacteraceae > Bog-105. The sequence goes on from DATBEF010000116.1 coordinate 24,820, forward strand.
CCGAAACACGCAGCCCCGAAACCTGCTCGGGATCCTGCTTTGTGCCCGTGGCCGACAGGTTATAGCCGCGCCCGGCCGAATCAAAAATGGCCATGGATTCAAACGAGTGGCTCTGCCGTTTGAAATCCCAAAAATTGGGAGCGGAGACGATGTTCCAATTGTCGGGACCTTTACCGAAGGTTTCGAATACCAGGACCAGCCGGTTGGGATCGGGAAACGGCAGCGGCTTTAATAGAGTGTTATTGATTACGCTGAAAATCGTGGTGTTGGCCCCGATACCGAGCGCCAGAGTCAAGGTTGACATGATTGCGAAACCGGGGTTTCGGGCCAAGTTTCGTAAGCCGTAGCGGGCGTCTCGAAGAAGCGCTTCCATGTCACCACCATGGCAAGTGAATGGCCAGACGTGACACCGGATCAAGTATCTAAGCCACAGTTACCTGCACAAAGACCACGACTACCGCACTGCTCGCCGCGTGTTCGGTTTCATCGCAGCGCTGTTCGAAACTGAACATACATCTACACCGCTGACGAGATCTTCGGAGCACCCGACGGTGCAAGCTTCAACTTCGGTTCCTTTTCGATCTCCTCCATCAGACTGCGGGTAATCTGATCGTCAATATCGGCCGAATTCGTAATCTCCACTGGATAACGAATCCAGACTTCCAGCCCGTTGTCGTTGAAACGCACGCGGCCCTCTGGACGCGGAGCTGTTATCTCCAAGCTGGTCGAACGTTCAAATGCCTGGTGCTGCCTCTCAATGGACGGCTTATATTTCTGGAATACCGAATTCACCGCACCCAGCAAGCGGTCGCGCGCCGGTTGAAAGCCCATGCTGGGATCGAGCGTCGTCGAAACCGCATGCCACGTGTACTCGGTTCCCGGCGCTTGCTTGAACCAGGCGCTCGGCTGAAACAGCATCGCGTTCGAAACCACGACAATCCGCCCGCTCGAATGCAAATCCAGCCCAGTTCCGGTCAGCTCCAGCAGGTAGATCCGGGTCAGCCCCATGTCGACGACTTCCCCGGTTACACCCGAGACCGTGATCCGATCGCCTACCGTGATGCCGTAACGCCCCATCAGGAAGAAATACGACACCACTGAGAGGATGACGGTTTGCAGCGCGACCGCAAGCCCAGCCGTAATTAAGCCTGCCACGGTCGCTAGAGATCCAAAGCCCGACGTAGTGAATGCGCTGATGATCACCGCCAGCATCAAGAACAGGCCCATGACGAATCGCCGCAGCAGAAGGATATGCCGCCGCCGGCGCGTTTCGTGGACCAGCCGGAAGGTCGCGCGCTTCCACACCTCCGCTAACGCGAGAATGACCGCAATCCATACGGTCAGGCCGATAAGCCGTATCAGAAAATAACGAAGCGCAGTGTTGTACTCCTGATTTAGCGTGTTGCGCCACTGGTGAATGCTGCCTAAATCTGCTTGCAGCAGGATGCCCGCTTCGCCCAGAGGAATCGCCGTTGCGGATACCGACTTGAACTGAGTCGCGAGCTGATTCAAACGATCCCGCTCCACATTGCCATTTGAAGCCGTAACCGCAGCATTGCCGATCTCATCGCCCTGCTGTATCAGGCTGTGCAACGAATCGCGCAGCGGGTCTTCAATCTGCTTCGTGGTCGTCGCGAGCGAGTTAGTGTCCTTAATCAAATCGTCTACCTGCATCCGGCTTCGAAACGCCGTAAGCAAGCGTCCGGTCAATCCCACGATGCCGGAAGATTCGGCGCGAAATGGTTCGTCTTTGGAAGGCGGCGCACTGGCGTTGGCTTTTTCCGGACTGGGGGTCGTCAGTTCGGGAACCGAGTAGTTCAACTCATTCACCTGGCCCAGCAATCCTCCCTCCGCGCCGTTCCCTCCGTTAGGGCCGGTTGAGAAATTCAGAATGTTCTGGATCGCGCTCTGGTACTCTTTCGCCAGGTTTAATTGAGCGGTTACCGCATCGCGTTGCGCGATGAGCTGATTGCGCGCCTGTCCACTTGCATGATCAAGCTGCTGATGTATTGTGTCCAGTTGCGCCTGTAGCCGGTTCACGCGGTCCGCCGCATTGGAGGCCGATTGCGTCAAACTGCGCCCAGTACTGGTGGACTCAGCTCCCGTTCCGCCATTGCCGACAACGACCGCCGCCGCCCGAGCAAAATCGAACGCAAGTTGCCCGACTCTTTTTGAAGTGCGCGCAACGCTGTCCTGCGCGATCAAAGTATCGGCTGAACTGGCTGAGTGCTCCACCGAATCTACATGCCTATACCAGTGAATTGTCTGGTTCAGATACTGCAAAACGGTGGTTTGATCAAGAGTAGAGGCGCCTGGCAAGAAGGCGCTGAGCACAAGTATTAGAAAAACAGCCGAAATACGGTGAACCATCGTTCACTCGTAGGACTCCGCGACGCTCAGCCCTGTTACAGCAGCATTCCGGCGATGCACGCCGACATGAAGTTTGCCAGAGTTCCGACGATCATTGCTTTGAATCCCAGGCGCGCCAGATCGGACTTTCGCGACGGCGCCAGGGCCCCGATCCCGCCGATCTGCACCGCAATGGAACTCAAGTTCGCGAAACCGCACAGCGCAAACGTGGCAATCACAAAGGAGCGCGCCTGCAAGGCCGACTTAATTTTGCCGAGATCCACATAGGCCACAAATTCATTCAGCACCATGCGCGTGCCCAACAGATTACCGATGCTTGCGCAATCGTTCCATGCCACGCCCAGCATCCAAGCGACTGGAGCAAAAACCCACGCAAGAATCTGCTGCAGCGATGTCGGCATCCATCGGATGAAGGAATGCAGCCAACCGAGTCCGCCGTTCACTAACGCGATCAGCGCCAGAAACGCGATCAACATGGCAGCGATATTCAACGCGAGATACAAACCATCACCAGCACCGCGTCCCGCTGCATCGATCAGGTTTACGCCAGGCTTTTCCACTTCAATGTGCACTGTTCCCGACGTAGCAGGCTTGCCCGTCTCCGGAACAAACATCTTCGAGAGCATGATGGTTGCGGGCGCAGTCATGATTACCGCCGTTAGCAGATGAGCAATCGAAACGCCGGCGATAGCAACATAAGCGGCCATCACCGATCCCGAAACATGCGCCATGCCGCTGGTCATTACGGTGAAGAGTTCCGACATGGTCAGGCCTTCAAGAAACGGCCTTATCGTCACCGGCGCTTCGGTTTGGCCCATCACGATGCTGGCCGCGACGCAAGTGGACTCCGCCCCGCTGGTGCCCATGAATCGCTGCATAAACACCGCCATGCCCTTTACGAACACCTGCATCACGCCGAGGTAATACAGAATGGCGAACAGCGAGCAGATGAAGATCACGATCGGCAATATCTGGAATGCGAATACGACGCCGAACTGATCGTTGCGCAATCCTAGTTTGTCGCCGAACACGAAACTGGAACCAGCCGAGGTGTAACCCAACAGCGCATTGACAAACAGGCTGAGCTGATAAAACAGTGAACCCACGCCTGTTTTCAAGACCAGAAAAGCAAAACTAAACTGAAGAACGACGCCCCACAGGATTACGCGCTTCTGAATAGCGGCCCGATTTGTCGAGAACAGGTAGGCGCATACAACGATGACGACCAGTCCGACCAGACCTTGAAATCGTGCCATTCAATGCTGGATCTAGCTTACGACCTCGAGAATCAGGTCGCGTTCTTCGACCGGCTGCTGCGAGATTTTGAACGCGTCTTCGACCAGTTCCGCCGCTTCTTCCAAATGCGTCTCGCTGGTGTGGTAAATGCGGCAGAGGATGCTGCCCGCATCAATCTTTTGTCCGACCTTTACTTCAAGAATCACGCCGACCGCCGGATCGATGTCGTCTTCTTTCGTGTTGCGTCCCGCGCCGATCATCGACGACGCCTGGCCGATCAACTCGGCATCTATGCCGCTCACATAGCCGCCGCGGCTGGTTGTAATCTCCTGCGCTCCGGTTGCGTTTGGCAGCAGCTCAAAACGGTCGAGGACCTGTGCATTGCCGCCCTGGGCCGTGATGACGTCACGGAACTTGCGATAACCGGAACCATCGAGGAGCCTGGATTGCGCCATCTCGCGAGCTTCATCCAAGGTCTTGGTTATCTTGCCCAGGAAAATCATGCGCGCGGCCAGTTCCAGCGAAATCCTCGTCAAATCGGCCGGACCGGCATTCTGCAGTGTTTGCGAAACTTCCATCACCTCGAGCGCATTCCCCACCGCATAGCCGAGGGGCTGGCTCATGTCGGTGATCAACGCCTGGACCCGCTTGTCCATGCGCCGCCCGATGCCCACCATTAGTTGGGCCAGCCTGCGTGCGTCCACCTGGCGTTTCATGAAGGCGCCCGCACCGACCTTTACGTCCAATACAAGCGCATCCAGGCCCACGGCCAGTTTCTTGGACATGATGGACGACGCAACCAGCGGAATCGATTCCACTGTTGCCGTCGCATCACGCAGGGAATACAGCTTACCGTCGGCTGGCGCAACTTCGGGCGTCTGGCCGATAAACGCCAGTTTGTGTTCCAGGAGTTGCGCGCGGAACTCGTCCACTGTTAAATCGGTTCGAAAACCGGGGATGGACTCCAACTTGTCGAGCGTTCCGCCAGTGTGCCCGAGGGCTCGGCCGGAAACCATCGGAACCACAACGCCGGCGGCCGCCGCGAGCGGCGCTGCAATCAAGCTGGTCTTGTCTCCGACGCCGCCGGTAGAGTGTTTATCGACCTTGATACCCGGGATCGACGATAAGTCGACCAGGGTACCCGAGCTCATCATGGATTCCGTTAACGCGCTCACTTCGCGGTCGGCCATGCCGGAGAAAAAAACCGCCATTAAAAAGGCGGACATCTGGTAATCGGGGATATCGCCGCGGGTGTAACCGTCAATGAGGTGGCGGATCTCCTCAGGTGAAAGTTCCTCGCCATCCCGCTTGCGGTGAATTAGGTCGACAGTGCGCATTTTTCGATTTTTAGCGTACCATTCCAATGGATTCAAACTTTTGCACTTGACGCGAAAAGTGTGATTTAATCTAATGCTATAAAGGCAGGGTTCCCTCCAGTAGACCCCCTAAATTCGCCGCCGGAACACGCACGCCGACGTAGAATGCGCCAAATAAAGCGTAGACCGCGCTGACCTCGTCAAACCTCATCTCATAGATTAGCTTTTTGAAGACAAGCGGATCGTCGGCAAATAGATCCACGCCCCATTCCCAATCGTCAAAGCCAATGGAGCCGGTGATGATTTGGCGTACGCTATCGGCGTATCGCCTTCCAATCATGCCGTGATCATGCATCATGCGCTGGCGATCGGCCATCGACTCCGTGTACCAGTTTTTGGCTTCTCCGCGTTTGCGGTCCATCGGATAAAAACAGACGTATTTCGACCCTGGAATGGGCGGATAGAGGCGCGGCGACATTGCTTCGGACTGGCGCGCCATTACTTCCTGAATCGCCGCATTCCAATCCGGCGAGAATGGCGCCACACCGCGCTCGGCCAACTGGGCATAGGTCTTCGCCGAAGAGTCATACAACCCGAGCTCGACCACCGATAAATATGAGTGCACCGGCTCCAGGTATTCGAAAAATTCGAGTTGCGCGAACGTCAATTCTATCCGGTTCAGTTCATCGAAGCGGTCGCGGAAATGGACCATCATCAGGTCGCATTTGTGACCGAGCATGGAGAACAAGGCAGATTGGTTTGGATGACCCGATTCCGCCCCACGCTCCATCGATTCGAGAACCGCCGCGGCTTTGGCGACGAGGCTCTCTCGGTTGCGCACTGGCGCCTTCTTCCAGGCCGGCCACTTGATCCGGAACATCTGGTGAAGAACCGCCGAGCCTTCGATTGTCAGTGGTACCGGCGGCAGATCAGCCATTGTGAACTTCAACCTCCTCTTCGATCGGCAGTGACGGCATCTGGTGCCGATATCGGCCGTCGAAGATCTCTGCGAAAACCTCTAGCATTTCGCTGTGTATGTGCGCGTTATCGCCCAGCACATACGGACCATGCAGATCCAATGCCTCGCCGCGCATACCGGAGCAGCGGCCGCCGGCCTCTTCGATCAACAATGTGCCCGCCGCCATGTCCCACGGGTTCAGTCCGAATTCCCAGAACGCATCAAGGCGTCCGCACGACGTGTAAGCCAGATCGAGAGCCGCCGATCCTCCGCGGCGCACTCCGTGCGTCATCATCGCGAGCTGGTAATAGAAATGAATGTTGACATTGTGGTGCCGCTTCCGGCTGGGAAAGCCTGTCGATACCAGCGCGTCATCCAAAGTAGGCGCTTTGCTCACATGAATGCGCGCGCCGTTCAAACGTGCGCCCGCTCCCCGCTCGGCCGCAAACAACTCTTCGCGCACCGGGTCAAAAACCACACCGGCAATTACCTCCCCCTTACGCGCGAGCGCCAGCGTCACATTCCACATGGGAAAGCCATGAGCGAAATTCGTCGTACCGTCCAGAGGGTCGACATACCATCGATATTCGGACCGCATCTCAGCATGGCCGCCTTCTTCCGCGATGATGCCGTGGTCCGGGTAACGTTCCTTCAGCCGCTTGACGACGAGCGTTTCGCTCGCCCGGTCGGCCGCCGTAACCAGATCGTATTCACCTTTGAGCTCAAACCCCACACCGCGATGCGCCATGAGAATTTGCCCGGCATCGTGGGCGATCTCGATCGCCGTATCCAGAAAACTTGCCATATACTTTCAGTTCAACACAGGGCGAAATGGACAACTCTCGTGGCGTGTGGCAGGGGCAGAGGAGCGATCCTCTCCCTATCCCGATCATGAGTGCCCGCGCCACACCCTGCCCTTGAAGCGCTTACTCGAACGCGTTACGTTTTGCCAATGCTTTGTCGACGCGTTCGCGCAAGCTCTCCGGAACTCTCCGCTCGGCGATGGCTTGTTCGGCATCTGAAATCAGATGTGGCTCAAGAGCTTTCAGAGCGGCTTCGCAATCTCTGGAAGAGCCGGTCTCGATCACCTGAATCAAACAGTCGAAAGCTTCAGGCAAGCGCGATAAGCCAATCGCCCGCAGAATTGTGGGGTCATTGGTGCGCTCCCAAGCTTCGATGACCCTGGCGACCGCGGTCGGCAAGCGCGCCAGAGCCAGAGCCAAGGCCGCCTCGCTGCGAATATCCGGATCGGCCGACGCGAGGAACTCGCCGACGAAGACCACGCCCTGTTCGCCTTCCAGGTGAAGGATGGATTCAAATGCCTGGCCGATAACTTCGGGTTCCTTGTCACCTAATCGCGCTTTCATGCGCACCAAGAGCGCGCAATCGGCGCCGCCCACCTGCTCCAGAGCCCGCAGAATTTCGCGGCGCACCGTCTTATCGGGATCAGGAAGCCGGTCTACGTAGAACCGCAAGAGATCCAACCGTGTAATTTCGGGAGAAGCCGCCAAGGCGAGCAGGCAAGCGCCGCGCAGCCCAGCGGCGGTGTCGACGGATTCGCCCCAAACCGCTTCCATTTGAAAATAGGTAGCGCCTCGCATGAACGGCCCGGCCCCGCGGTAATCGAGCGCGACCAGCGCATCCACGATGGCCTTCTTCGCCCAGCACTGCGGATCGAGCTTCGCCGCATCAGACTTAGTGGCGCTCCCAAACATGCGGTCGAATGAGGCAAGCAGATCGGGAATCATATCGGCGAGCCCCAGTTCGGCGCACTTGTTTGCCGCGCGTGCGACCACCAGGCCCACATTCGCCGCCAGGGATCTCCGGATGACATCCGCGGCCGCCGCTTTCACGCTCGAAGGCCGGAGAGCGCTCAGCAGTGCAAGTTGATCTTCGATTTTGCGGCTAGGCACAAGATATTTGAGCGGTTGATCGCCTGGCGGCCATAGTAGGTCACGCTGTTCCAAAAGTCAAAAATGCATCGGCGTTCTCGTGAGCCCGCTGCTGCCGAGCCTGTTCATCCGATATGGGTTGGAATGTAATTGATTTCCCTATTGCTGCGCCGAGTTTCTGCGCCATCTGCGCGTAGCTCAGGGCTCCAGTACATGAGTCGACGACTCCTTCGGTCTTAATCGTACGGGCAATACTCGCCTACCTGCACGCGTAAGCGACGAGACGCGGTAGTACGGCTCGGCCATAGAACCACCGTTACACATATCAGCAGGGGCAAGAATGCCCGCCGCTAGAATTGAAATTATGCGCATCGCGTCCTCGCTGCTTGCGGCCGTGCTCGGCTTGTCAACCGTGCTAAGCGGGAAGGCGCCGTTTACGTTTGACGCCATGATGAAGCTGGCGCGAATCAGTGAACCACAGCTTTCGCCGGACGGCAGATTCGTGGCCTTCGTGGTTCAAACCGTGGACCTGCCGAATAACTCGAAGATTAGTCATATTTACGTCAGTCCTGTTGCTGGCGGCGTGCCGCAGCGGCTTACGAATGACGGCAGGTCAAACACCCGGCCTCGCTGGTCTCCTGATTCAAAGCGCATCTTTTTCGTGTCCGACCGCAGCAATGGAGGCCAAATCTGGTCCATGAATGCCGATGGATCGGACCCTCGGCAGGTAACGAATCTGCCCACCGAGGCCGCCGGAGAGACGATCTCCCCTGACGGCAAATCGATGCTCTTTGTGAGCGATGTTTATCCGACCTGCTCAGCGGTGGACGCGAAGCCGGGCGGAGACTATGACGGCGCATGTAACAAAGTGAAGTTGGACCAAGAGGGAGCCAGCAAGATGAAGGCGCGCGTGTTCACAAGCTTGCTCTATCGGCATTGGACTCAGTATCAAGCGAGCCGCCGGCGCCACATTCTGATTCAAACACTGGCAGACAGTCACGTGCGAGATCTGACTCCAGGGCCTCGCGAAGCGCCGCCCTTCTCTCTCGAAGGCAATGAGTCTTACGTCTTCTCGCCAGACAGCCTCTCAGTGACTTACGTCGCGAATTTAGACGCCGATCCCTCCACCAGCACAAATTCCGATTTATTTACGGTACCGGTAAGTGGCGGAGAGCCGCAGCGCATTACCACTAATCCCGGCGCGGACGAACAACCTCTTTATTCTCCGGATGGCAAATATCTTGCGTATCGAACGCAAATTCGCGGCGGTTATGAAAGTGACCAGTGGCGGATGGCGGTGCTCGATCTAACTTCGGGGCACATGAATACCTTAACGGATGCGCTGGACCGCTGGGTCGAAAACTACGCTTGGTCTCCCGATTCGAAGCGTATTTTTTTTACAATTGACGATCACGGCACCAGCCCGATCCTGATGATGCCTATAGCCGGCGGCGCCATTCATACCGTTGCCCAGGGGCCCAGTACGCTGGCCGACATGCAATTCACGGCGGACGGTAAGACCCTGGTTTACACCGAACAGAGCGGATCGAAACCGATGGAGATAAAAGTGGCCCAATCCAGTGGCGGGCCAGGCGTGGGATTGACCCATTTGAATGACGATCTGCTGAATCAATATCAGCTCACGCCACTCGAGCGCATCTCCGTAGCGAGCGGCGAGAGCGATAAAGTGGAGAGCTTCATCGTCAAGCCGCCCGATTTCGATGAACACAAGAAGTATCCGGTTCTGTTTGCTATTCATGGCGGGCCGGAGGGCGCATGGGGCGAATCCTGGACGTATCGCTGGAACGCGCAGGTGTTCGCCGCGGCAGGCTTCGTAGTCGTTATGCCGAATCCGCACGGCTCAACGGGCTACGGACAGAATTTTACGGACGCGGTGAACGCGGATTGGGGCGGCCGTCCCTATGATGACATCATGGCCACCGTGGATTATGTCAGCAATTTGCCGTACATCGATAGAGACCGCATGGTGGCGGCGGGTGGATCATACGGCGGCTATATGATCGATTGGATCCTTGGGCACACCGACCGGTTCAAAGCGCTGGTTTCACACGCCGGAGTTTATGATTTGCGCAGCGAGGCGGGAACGACGGAGGAACTGTGGTTTCCTAAATGGGAATTCCAGGGGTTCCCGTGGGACAATCCGGACATCTACGACAAGTGGTCGCCAAGCCAGTACGTGAAAAATTTCAAAACGCCAACGCTGGTCACTCAGGGGGAGTTGGATTATCGCGTGCCCCTTGGACAGAGTGAGGAGCTATTTACCGCGTTGCAGCAGAACCGTATTCCTTCGAAGTTAATCCAGTTTCCCGATGAGGGGCATTGGATACTAAAGCCGCAGAATAGCCAATTCTGGTATCAGAACGTAATCGATTGGCTGAACGAGTACACTAAGCAGGACACGGCGGCAGCCAGGCCGGTACAGTGATAAGCTTAGCCCGCATAGGCGGCCATCTCGCTTGATTGCATTTCGAGTTCGCCGTGCGTTGGCAGCACGGCCAGGGGCAATCCGCCGCGTACCAGCGTGAACTGGAGCAGAGCTCGTTCGCCACGGCGAATGTGCAGCGCAGTCATCGAGATACGCATTTCAAAAATACTCCCAAGGGCCGCCTCGATGGCGGACTCGGGCAGTGACGGGGCTGCGATATCGAGCACACCCCCGGTACCAGAGGCACAGATCGTGAACTGGTCGCCAGTTTCATTACGGATGTGAATGCGAAACTCTACGATTTCGGTCGGAGGATTAACATCGCCCAGTGTGGCCGACAAATACAGATTTCGGCCATCGCTCCCGTAGAGTATTTCCCGAACAGAGGAACGTTGGCTGTGCATGGCTCCGGAGCGCGGGTCAATACGGTAATGGCCGGCGCCGCTCCATTCGAGGCGTGAGGTCAATTCACCGTCAATAACCGGTTGAATGAGTCCGCTGGGACGTTGGTGGAGCGCGGGTTCGCCGCCCTTCAGGAATGTTTTGGCTAGTTCGGGCGGCGGCGCCAACCCCAGCAGCCGGTACACGTTCGTGAGATGTTCGCGGTAGAGTTGGTCGAACTCCTTCTTATTAGCGGAGAAGTGCTCCGGACCATACCACCAGCACCAATCGCTGCCTTCTGCAATAAGCAACTCCTCCCAAGCAGTGCGCTTGGCTTCGGCGGATATGCTTGCGGCCTGGGGAGACGCCATAACCGAGTCGTAGGTGCGCCGCGCGGTCAGCAGATGCTCCCAGGCCAGGTTGTCCTCGGCATCTCCAATCCAAACATCGAACGTGCCATCAATCCAGGAACCCGGGAAAACGTGAGAGATCTCGCGGGCGGGCATCGCGGCTAACGCCTCGCTCATCGTCAGGGCGGAGAACTGCGGGTCAGCCGAGATTTGGCCATACAATTCCCGCAGAAACGGGCGGCCGTTTTCGGGATAATGCTCCCACGCATTCTCGCCGTCGAGGATTACCGGAACCATAGCGTCCTTCCCCTGGTCCAGAATGTCGCGGCAGTTGGTTCGGATCTCGTTCAGGAAATGCTGCGCGGCGTCTCCTGCTTCCATGCGCGAGTATACGAATCCGATCAAATCGCTCAGGCGATGGTCGCGGAAAACGACATGGATGCGTTCGCCTTTCCGCTCCCACAAATAGGGTTGATAGGTCAGCTCGGGCGTGGCCGGTTCCTTAAGCGTACGGGCCAACACCTGGTTATCGGAGGCGATCCAACGAAATCCGCTTTGTGCGGCTAAGGCCAACGCCTCGTCGGAAACAGTGCCTTCAGATGGCCAAACTCCACCTGGTTCTATACCAAAGACCTCTTGGGTGTAGGCGCGCGCCCGGCTGAGTTGCTCGGCTGCATCGTTGGGGTAACGGAACTGAGTTGGCAGCGGAACATAGGGATGGGAGACCGCGGCGACGTTCGAATCGCAAAGCAACGGCAGAATGGGATGGTAAAAAGGCGTAGTGCTGATTTCGATTTGACCGCGAGCGGCGGCATCGCGGTAAGCGGGGATCACATTTCGAAGACACTGGAGCTGCTTTCGGCCCAGCATCTCCTTTTCACCGCTGCTAAAATTCCGCCCTTTGGAGACGAGACCGGCGATTTCTGCGTCGTTCGCCAGGTATTCTTCGTCGAACCAAGCCAGTTGCGAGAGAACCTGTAAATCACGGACCATCTGCGTATCGAAAGCGCTTACGGTAAGAGAAGGATTGTTTTGCCATCGCTGCATAACGCCGAACAGCTCCGCATAGCGCGGATAGCGCCGGATCTGGCGGTCCTCGTTGGCCTGAAAGAAATATTGCAAAGCAAGCTTCTTATCCTCTTGATCGAGGTCCTCGGAAGGCTTCAATGCCACGCTCAGGAAGGGGTCGGAGGCTCCGCCCGCCGCGTATTCCTGGATCTGTTTGAACAGGCAGGGCACCAGGTTAAACGTCTGGTGAATAGTCGGAAATTCATCGAGAATTTTGACCATGCCATAGTAATCTTTAAGCGAATGTAAGCGAACCCACGGCAATTTGTAACGACCGGTAACAAGGTCTTTATAAAAGGGTTGGTGCATGTGCCAGAGAAAGCAAATATTTATTTGTGGCATGGGAATCTCGCAACTGGATAGATGGTTTAGACGGTTTTGTATTACATTCCTACTCTTTGAGTGAAGCGCAAAGGCTGTTGATTCACAATAGGGAGAACCTTCCCTCGCCATAATGACCCAGACCGCTGTCCGAAGGAGACCCACGCTCGCTCTGATCAGTTCCCGACTGGTGGCGTTCTTGGCCGTCCTGGGACCAGGATTCGTGACGGCCAACGTGGATAACGATCCAGGCGGCATCCTGACCTACTCCCAGGCGGGAGCGCAATTCGGGTATCAGATGTTGTGGACCCTGATTCCCACCACCATCGCGCTGATTGTGATTCAGGAAATGGCGGCGCGCATGGGAGCGGTCACTGGCAAGGGGTTATCGGACCTGATTCGGGAGGAGTTCGGGTTACGGGCGACCTTCTTCACCATGGTCGTCCTCGGGCTAGCTGATTTTGGGAACATTGTGGCCGAATTCGCAGGTCTGGCATCCGGTATGGGCATCTTCGGAGTAAGCAAATACTTGGTGGTCCCGGCAGGCGCAGCCTTGGTTTGGACACTTATCGTCAGGGGCCGCTATAAACCGGTCGAGCGGATCCTTATCATCGCATCCCTGGTGTATTTTGCGTATCCAGTGTCGGCCTTCCTCGCGAAACCAAATTGGGATCTTGCCTTAAAGCAGACCTTCGTGCCGACATTCAGCGGCGACCCGGCGTATTTGACGATGGTGGTTGGCTTGATCGGCACGACCATAACGCCCTGGATGCAGTTCTACCTTCAGGCGGCAGTCGTGGAGAAGGGCGTTGACAAGCGTCACTATTCGTTGTGCCGCCTGGACGTGATCACGGGTTGCATCGTGACGGATGTCATCGCGTTCTTTATCGTCGTGGCATGCGGCGCGACTATCTATCATTCGAATCATCCCCAAATCACCGATGTGGCTCAGGCCGCCCTCGCGCTCCGGCCGTTTGCGGGAAAGTTTGCCTCACTTCTGTTCGCTGTCGGTCTGGTGAATGCTTCCCTTTTATCGGCGGCCATTCTGCCTTTGGCAACTTCCTACAACATCTGCGAAGGGATGGGCTTCGAATCGGGAGTTGATAAGCGATTCAGTGAGGCGCCGGTCTTCTATTGGCTGTATACGCTTCTGATCGGGGGCGGGGCACTGGTCGTGTTGATCCCTGGTTTGCCGCTGCTGAAATTCATCCTGCTGTCGCAGGTTGCTAATGGCGTTCTCCTGCCGTTTGTCTTGGTCTACATGCTGCTTTTGGTGAACCGGCCCAGGCTGATGGGCAATTTCAAAAATAAGGCGTGGCAGAACACCATTGCCTGGGGGACGGCCGTCGTCATGATTGTGTTGACCGCCGGCCTGATCTACACCACTGTGAACGGCTAGCTTAGCTAAAGGGTGTGATCCCAGTAGGTGCGATCCGTCAGGTCAGGCCTCGAATTGATCGAACCGTCTCATATCATCCCAGGCAATCACGCGATTCCGCCAAAGCTCGTCGTAGCGCAGCCCTTGCTTGAGTATCCAGACCATCGCGTCGCCGTCTTCACCTGGGACGAAATGTTCGTAAGCGGTCGGCGAGCCAGTAAAGTGCTCCTCTATAGCATTCATGAACTCGCTTAGCGTTTTCAGTGCTTCCTCGATCTCCCCTCGCGAGGGCGATGGAAGTGACGGGCCCTGTACGTGACCCATCTTGATTAGCAGTGCGCCGAGATCGGCATGCGCTAATTCTTTGTTCCGCCGAAGCCGGATATATTTGCACCGGCTACAGTACTCGGTGAGTTTTGTTTCCAGAATGTCGCGAAGCGACGAAGGCGCGACTGCCTCTACTTCTCTCAGAAGCCGTTCCAGAGTCGCGTTCTCGCGGGAACCTGAGCCTGCCGGATCGCCTAACTTGCTGAGACCAATCTGGATGTCGCTCAGTAGGACGTCTTGAACGATGTAGAAAAACAGACTGGCAGTTGCATTCAGCAATTCCAAACGCTCTCTTGAGCCAGCGAAGAGTTGGCAATAGTTTATCCAGTAGGCGTGCACGCCGATAACTTCCTGCTGAAGCGATTCCCAAAGTGGAACCATTTTCGCTGGGATAGGCATGGACCATTGTGCCAGGGTACGGAGCGACGCCGATGACCGCCGCGGCCGACCGTTGCGACGGCCGGCGCGTCGCAACGCAGGTCCTCAAGACACGCAGACACGCCAGCACGCCTACGTGCGTCCGAAATTTTCGTCGCCGAGATTGCAGACGCCGCTTATGCGATGCGGCGCGCTAACCGTGCCGGCAGAAACACCAGCGATGCCACGAGAGATAAAGCACCTCCGACCGCAATCCCCAAAAGGCGGAAGGGCAAAGTCAGCAGCCAGACTAGCGGATATAGGAGCAGCGCCAAGAGCGCCAGCGGCCAAGAGAACACAAGTAGTAGACACCAGAGCAGGAACGTTAACATGTCGCTTCGTTTGGTAATACGTCAGGAGTGATCGGGCGGTTCCGCCCACTTGCTCGATGCTCTTTCCATGTGCACGCATCTGATCTACCAGCTAGCGACGAATCGACAGAACCCGGTCACAAGCCGTTGTGATCGGTTAAGAGAAGTTAGGATGGAACTTTCTTGCTAGGGCGTCAGCTTTGTCTAGCTGGAGCTTCGCCGCTTTCTTTTTCGGATCCCGCCGCACTTCGGTTTGTGCGTGGAGGTGGTGCTGCTCGATACAAAACTTGAGGTGATTCCATTCTTCATTGCCAGGGCTGTAGTCTGCATCCTCCTGTTCGAGGCGTGAAAGCAGTTGCGATTTGATGGGGTCGTGTGCGAACTTTGCGACTGCTTTCTTGAGAGTGTCACGCTCGTCCGAACTCGGTCTGAAGAGGGACATTTTTGACCGCTGCCGATGGTATCACGTATTCGAGATCGCCGCTTACCCTTCGCCGTTAGAACGAAGCCGCCCGCGCGGCGGACGCTACGCGTCGGAAACTGTTTGCTCGCGATAGATCAGAAGTACAGCTTCGCGCCGAGCTGGATGATACGCGGGTCGCGGTATCCCGTGACCACACCGAATAGGGAACTGGTGGTCGAGAGCGAACCAAACGTGCTTGGGTTGGTGTGATTGAACGCATTTTCCGCTTCGCCGCGCAACTGAAAACGGAAGCGCTCCTTGAATATGAGATTCTTCGAAGCGGAGATATTCCAACCTTCATAACCCGGCCCGCGTATAATTCCACGGCCGGCATCGCCGGGACGATGCACTCCCGCGGGAACGTTGCTGAAACACGCGGTATTGAACCATTCGAAGCGGGTCTTAGGACCGTCATTTGGATTCCCGTTCGGACAGGCGCTTGAGGATATGATGTCGGGACGCAAGCTGGAGGCGCTGGCGCCGATGATGCCCAAGCCCGAAGGATCAGTTCCCGAAGTGGTGACCGTGTATGGCAGACCGGTGTAGTAATTCGCGATAGCTGAAACCTCCCAACCGCCGAGAGTTTTGCCAACTATGCCTTTTTGCTCCCGGAAAAACGGAAGCGTGTACACGATGCTCGCGCTGAAGACTTGCGTGCGGTCGTACTGAGCAGGGCCATATTCGCCGGCATCGAAGTTGTAGGTATTTTGCGCCGCAGTGGAACGATCGGTTTGATTGTCAGTCAAGTTGCGCGACCACGTGTAGGACGCCGTGAACACCGAATCGCCGGTAAGCTGTTTCTTCCCGTAGACCTGCAGCGAGTGATAGTTCGAGTTGAACCAAGGCTCAATCGCATTAATGGCGTTGTATCCGGGGTAGGGACGAAGCGCGTTCAACAGCGGTGTATTCGACGAGGTGATGGAGGCGGTGGGCGCGATAACGCCCGAAGTGTAGGCAAGACCGGGATAGACCTGGTTAAGATCAATCTCGCCTAATAAATGTGTACCCTTATTGCCGACATAGGCGACATTTATGAGCGAGGTTGGCGTGATCTCGCGTTGAATTTCGAAGCTCCATGCCTGAGTGTAAGGAGTCTGAAATTTGACCGGAGTCGTGTGTAAGGCTACGGGGGAGTTACTGACCTTCGCAGTGCCGCCTGCAGGATTGTCGAGCGTGGTATTAGCGATGGTGGTCGATTGAACGTAAGGCGGATTGTCGAATACGTTCTGTTCGTAAATGCCGTATAGCGTGGCGTCGAAAAAGATGCCGTAGCCGCCGCGAATGGACGTTTTCCCGTCACCGTAGGGATCCCACGCGAAGCCGAAGCGAGGGGCGATGTTGCTGTTATCCTGCGAGGCAACCGCACTGCCGAACGGCGAATTCGTGCCGTTGATGATGATTCCGTTGAGATATGGATACGGAGTGCCCGAAGCAAGCAAGCCCGTTGAGGTAAAGCTTGGCGCGGCGGCACGGCTGTAGGTCGCAGGATCGAAGTTGGTAAGTTCCTTGTTTGCGTCGATCGGCTGGCGGAAATTCGAATAGCGCGCGCCGAAATTTAACGTTAAATTCGATCGTATGCGCCAATCGTCCTGAAGATAGACTTCCCATTGCTGCGCGCGCATATCCGGCTTGATGTCCTCGGAGGCCTGGGTGAATGTTGCGACGTTCCCGAGCAAGAAGTTGGCCCAGGATTGTTCAAACGTGGTTGCGCCGCCCGTGGGTAAGCTGGCGGGTGTCATGGTAAAGGTTCCCTGGTTTCCCGAGGCCGCGTTTTCCGTTTTCTGGTAATGGTTATAGTTCAGACCGAAACGGATCGTGTGGTCACCCCGGACCTTCGTCACATTATCGAAGATGTTGTGGTTGCGATTGTAGTCGCGATAGGGTCCAAAGCCGACGAGCGACGTACCACCGGAGAAGGCCAGATTTGGAATCTGGGTGAGGGTAACTGGAAAGGGAAGGTTCGTCTTGATATCAGGCGAATAGTTCGAATTGATGAGCCCGAGGGGATTACTGATAATCGCGCCGTAGGTGAAGTCCCAGCCGACCTCATTCAGCCATGTCGGAGTGAACGAAGAAACACCGCGTACGGACCAATTACGCCCGGGCGCGTTTGTGCTGGTATTGCCGACGTTGGGAAGGGTTTCACCTAGCGAGAAGATACCTTGTGGTTCGGTGGTCGGGATCTGGTCGCGCAAGTATCGGGCGGAGATGCGCAGCTTGTCGCCGAAGGAGTGATCGAGCTTATAAAGCTCTTGTTCGAAATAGTATTGATTCCGGAATAGTGAGTTCAGAGTGTTTGTTCCGGTTGGAAGCGTGACACGCGAATAAATGTCTTTAATATACTCGCGAGCGACGGGATCTATGTTGGCGATGTTGTTAGAGGTTGCGGCGCAGGTATTTCCCGAGTATTGGGTGCAAACCGGGTGCGGGAATATGCCGTTAATTTCCGCGCTGGTCGGCTCGGTAGCGGTACCGCTGCTGTAGGTGATATACCGGCGGAACTCTTGCGAGAAGAAAAAGAAGGTTCTGTTCTTGCCGTTATAGACCTTTGGAATGATGATTGGACCTCCCAGCGTCCAACCGAAGTTGTTGTAATGGAGCGGCGCCACCTGTGCTTTCCCGTTGGCGAGATTGAGGCTGGTGGCGTTGTTATAGAAATTGTTCGCAGCGAAGTCGTTGTTTCGAACGAACTCAAACAGGTCGCCGTGGAAATCGTTGGTCCCGGATTTGGTCACGACGCTGACCACACCCCCGGCCGCACGGCCTATATCAGCCGAGTAACCGGTGCGCAGCACTTTGAATTCTGCGATGGAATCGATGCTCGGCGTATTGACAAGGGTTTGATCCGATCCGCGATCCATGATGTCGCCGCCATCGACAAGATACTCGCTCTGCGAGTTCCGCGTGCCGTTGATGGAGAACGGAATGGTTGCCGCAGTGCCTGAGGGCAGAGTGGTGCCAACATAGAGCTGATCGACGGAAGCCGCCGTCACGCCTGGCATGAGGCCAATGAGCTGCTCATAATTGCGGGTTATTAGAGCGAGTTCCCGGACCTGTGTGCCGCTAATCGTGGTGCTCTGCTCGCCGCCTTGCTGCAATTGCACTTGAACGGGTGCGGTTTCGACCGTCACCTGTTCCGTGACGCTGCCAACCTGTAGGCGAATATTGACCGTGAGCCGGTCATTGACATTCAGGACAACACCGGATTTGACCTCGCGTTTGAATCCTTGTGCTTCTACGGCCACGTCGTAACGGCCAACGGGCAGAAGCGAGGCTGTGTAGTTTCCGCCGTTATCGGTTGTGACCTTTTGCGCCAATTTCGTGCTGACTTCTGTGACTGTCACAGAAGCACCGCTGACGCCTCCCCCGGACGGATCGGTAACAGTACCGACGATCGTGCCGTTAACATCTTGGGCCAAAACGGCAATGCCCGGCAACGCGAGCACAACAATTGAAAGAGTGATCGATTTACTTATTTTTCCCAAAGCTTCCCCTATGGCTAGTCGTTGCCGTCTATTTTGCAACGAAACGAACCTCAATTGCACGCAAAATTTCGTGGGGGTCCAGAAGGCCAAGGCGCAGCCCGTCCAGAAGCGCAACTTTTCATCGGATCTCGTGCTAGGAAGTGTTGAGCTGATGCTAGCGTAGAGAACGCGAGATGCGTGGGTCCAGAAGCCCTACCTTTAAGATTTCTGGACCCCTGGATGGTCCTCGATCGTGGTGCACCAGAGTCGAGAAGCTCCGTTTCGATGTTACAGTCAGGTCAATCGGCACTCGACTGGTCACTCTACTGGGATTCTGCTACCGAGTACCACCTACCTGCCATCGCCTACGCGCGATAGCTGCCGCGTGCGTATCAATAACGAAAGCGCTTACAGCAAAAACTAACAAAGGCCTCGCCTTTTTTAGGGGACTAACCCCGCGCCTCCGCAGAGGGCAAGGTGAAGAAGAATGTCGATCCACTGCCTGGAGCACTCTCCACCCACACACGCCCATTATGCAGTTCGACAATCCGCTTCACACCCGCCAGGCCCAGGCCCGAACCGGGATATTGACTCTGTGGATGAAGGCGGCGGAACGCCTCGAAAACGAACTGCGCGTACTCCATAGGCATTCCGATGCCATTATCGGAAACCGCCACCACACACATCTCGCCTTCTCTCTTACCCGATATCCGAACCAGCGGCCGGTCCTCGCTGCGAAATTTTATGGCGTTGCCGATAAGGTTTTGGAAAATTCGCGAGATCATCCGCGGATCTGCAATCACTTTGGGCAAAGGGGCGCAATTGACGATTTCCGCCCCGGACTCCTGAATCGCCGCGTGCAGAATCCACAAAGCATTGGATAATGGCTCATCGAGACTAGTTATCTGGTGTGTCTCTAACTCGTCGGTCGTAATCCGCGCATATCCGAGCGCGGCCTCAATAAGATCCTGCATCCGCTTTACGCCGGTCTTGATTTGAGTTGCGAAGTAATCGGACTCGGCATTCGGCGGCTGGTTCCGGATCAGCAATTCGCTGAAAATGCCAATCATTCTCAGCGGCTCCTGTAGATCATGACTTGCCGCGAACGCGAACCGCTGGAGATCTTGATTGGATCGAGTGAGTGCCTGCGTCTGTAAGGCGAGAGCCTCCTCCAGGCGCTTACGGTCATCAATGTCCGCACATACGCCGAACCATCGAAGTACCCGTTGCTGGTGATCTTGCATGGGAACAGCACGACATTGAAACCAGCGATAAGTTCCGTCTTTGCGGCTCAGCCTACAGGTCGACTGGAATTCTTTCCTGTCGTGTACCGAGCTTCTCCACTCACCGAGCGTTAGATCTTTATCGTCGGAATGAACCAAATCCATCCAGCCGAATGCGCTCAGATCTGAAAGTTTCTTTCCCGTATATTCGTGAAATCGTTCCGAAAGCGTCTCAACATGACCGGAGGAGTCCGCGGTAAAGAGAATCTCAGGCATGGCCGCGGCCATAAACTCCAGTTGCTTTTCCCGATCTTGGATGGCGTCATTTGCCATCCGGAGCGATCCGGTAAGGAGTGCAGCGACCGAGCCTCCGAACGCAAATGCGGCGAGCTGGTAGAAACTCATTGGCTGTTTTTCGACCAAGTTCATGCTCGGCGCCAGAACAAAGTACAGAGTCGAGATGGCGCCCAGCAGTACCGATAAGAGACCGGGACCTCTTCCGCCAAACCAGGCGGCCGCGATGACGGCGGAGAAGGGCAAGGCGAAAGGAAATCGGTCTCCGAGAAGGGAGTTTAGCGGCCACCTGATCGTGGTGGCCAATCCTACGGCGAAAACGGCGAACCCGTAGCGCAACGCTGTACTTCGCTTTAAGACCACAATGTCTTAAGACTACTGGAACGGCCATTCTGCAGATTCGCAGCTCGATATTCGCTTAATTTGCAGTGTCTTTGATAATGCGGAAGATCTGAGCGCCATATTTCTGTACCGTATTTGCGCCGATACCGGTGATCCCGAGCAACGCGCGATCCGTTGTGGGGCGCAGTGTCGCCATCTGCCTCAGGGCCTGATCGTTGAAGATGCGGAACGCCGGCACGCTTCTCCGCTTCGCCTCAGTCAATCGCCAGGCTCTCAGCGCCTTTTCGGTTTGGCCGGTTATCGCTCCGGTTTGAATTTGAGAGTCTGCCGCGTTACGTGGACGCTTCTTCGAAATACGCTTGTGTTTCCTTGGACTCGAACCCCTCGCCGTCGCCTTCTTTCGACGTCTTTCAACAAGAGCAATCGAGTCTTTCACGACGAAGGCGACGGGCGTCTGTTCATCGGTTTGCCGGCCCTCTGGCGTCAGATGCGCTTTCCGGTAAGGGATGGCCTTCCCGTCCTTTTCGAATACCTCATCGCGAAGCCGCAGCAATCCTGCCCGCGCCATCGCCCCCAGCACTTCTTCAAATGAGTCTCGATCCATTTCGCCTGCCGGATACAACTCGCTGTGCAGTTTTCCGGTCGATTTGCCATCGTTCTTCTTCAGCGCCGCTAATACGCGGAACAATGCTTGTTGCTCCGCGGCCGTTGCATTACGAAACCGTTGAGCCACACACTCGGCTGGCGCGCAAAAATCGCACAACCCGCATGATTGTTGACGATCGGTGGAGTCTCCAAAGTGCCGCACCAGCGCGGACATGCGGCACTGGTTGCTCTCGGCGAACCGATGCATGCGATCCACTTGCGCGCCTCTCCTCTCGACCTGTTGAATATAGGATGAGCGCCACTGATCATCGGCGCGACTCACATTCTCGGCAAAGTCGATCAGCGCTCCGCCGTGAATCCAGAGCTTTTCTAAAGCTTTATCAAAAAGATCGGTCTCAATGCGTAGCGCCTTCCGGAGTACTTTTGTTTCCTGCGTCTCTGGTCCGAGTCGCGCATAGATCTGGTCGAGAATCGCGACTTCGGGGTAGTCTCGCGCAAGGAAGAAATCGTGTGTGTGCCGGTCCGCGTAGGAGTGCATCAACACTGCCCGGCTGGCCAATCCGTCCCGGCCGGCTCTGCCAATCTCCTGGTAATACCCTTCCACGCTGGCGGGCAAGGCCGTGTGAATGACCGTTCGCACATCCGGCTTATCAATCCCCATTCCGAAAGCAATCGTGGCTACCATCACTTCAATTTCGCCCGCGAGGAATTGGCGCTGGACCCGCTGCCGGTGCTCGGCATCCAGTCCAGCGTGATAGGCCTCTGTAGGGAAATCATGGCCCAGCGCAGCCGCGAGTTGTTCTGCTTGTTTCCGGCTGGGAGTATAGACGATCGCAGGCCGGCGCGTCTGGTCTTGCAAGATCTCTCGGGTAAGCGTTCCCCGCTGCGAAGGCGGCGATTCGACGACTTCAATGGCGATATTGTCGCGTCTGAATCCATGGATGAAATGCTGGTGCTCCGCCAGCCCGAGTTGCTCGGCAATGTCTTTCTGGACAATCGCCGTCGCGGTCGCCGTGATGGCCAATACGGGGGCGGGACGCAACGCTGGCAAGTGCTGGCCCAGCATCCTGTAGTCCGGCCGGAAATCATGTCCCCACTGCGAAATGCAATGCGCTTCATCGATCGCGATCAAATTTGGCTTCCGTTTTGCCAGCATTTCCGGAAACCCCGGAACACGCAGGCGCTCCGGTGCAATGAAGAGGAATTGCAGCTTCCCGCCCAGGTAATCCAGGCAAACTTGCCGGGAGGCGGCGCGATTGCGGCCCGAATGAATACGCTCGACCGCCAGGCCCCTCTCCGCAAGTTTCGCTACCTGGTCCTCCATCAAAGCGATCAGAGGGCTAATCACCAGGGTGGTTCCGCCGCGCGCAATCCCTGGCAGCTGGTAGCACAAGGACTTTCCTGAACCGGTCGGCATCACCAGGAGAGCGTCTTTCCCTTCTGTCACCGCCTTGCAGACAACTTCCTGATTCGGACGAAAAGAAGAGAAGCCAAAGATGTTTTGCAAAAGATCGGGAAGGTTAACGACGCCACCGTCAGCCACCGCGGGCATAATTGGTACGGCGACTCGCTCGGGTCGAAGCGAGGGGCTTGCCTCAATTGCGGGAGCGGCTTGTTTGGGCGCTACTTTCCGATCTACTTTCGCCACAACCTCCCGGACATACTCTTCGATGTTCAGCAGAAAGGGCTCAAGTTTGGATTTGCCCTGCTGAATCCGTTTCAGATAGGCTTCCCACTGACCCGTCATTGCCGGGCTTTTCACTTCAGGGTGCACGACCTCGATGAGCCGGATCCCTTTATCGGTCG
>DATBEF010000117.1:0-4802 GCA_036269625.1 Bryobacteraceae bacterium
GCCGCTCCCGCGCACAGGACGAGAATGGCCATCCACAACCAGTGCGGCCGATACATCCCAGCGGTTGATACGATCGGGTTATATGATTCGGCCCGGCACGGATCGCTACTCGCGACAGATTCTGTTCGCTCCCATTGGAGATGCGGGGCAGGCACAAATCGAAAGCGCGACAGTAAGCATTGTCGGTTGCGGCGCACTAGGAAGCTTCCAGGCCGAAGCCTTGGCGCGCGCCGGAGTGGGAGCGCTGCGGCTGATCGACCGCGATACGGTGGAATTCTCGAATCTCCAGAGGCAATGGCTGTACGACGAATCCGACGCACAGGAGGAAACGCCCAAAGCCATCGCCGCCTCTCGGCGTTTGCAGCGGATTAATCAACATGTTCGGCTGGACCCGTTCGTCACGGACGTAACCCCCTCCAATGCGGAAGACTTGCTCACTGGGTCCAACCTCATACTTGACGGCACCGACAACTTCGAGACGCGTTATCTACTCAACGATATTAGCGTTAAGCTCGGGATTCCCTGGGTATACGGCGCGGCAATCGGCAGCTACGGCGTGACGATGCCCATAATTCCTGGCCGCGGCCCCTGTTTTGCGTGCGTATATCCGGCCCCTCCCAGCGGAATCCAGCCGACTTGCGATGTGAATGGAGTGCTCGCATCCACGACGGCGGCAATTGCGTCCCTGCAGGTAGCCGCAGCGCTGCGCATCCTGGTTGGATGGCCCGATTTCCGCTGCTCTATCCAGACCGTGGACGTTTGGGATGGCTCGGCAAGGCGGATATCCGCCGGCGATCGCGACCCCAATTGCTTGGTCTGCGGGGCGCGCCGGTTTCGGTATCTGGATGGTTTTCGCCGGGCGCCGGTGAGCCTATGCGGGCGCAACGCAGTGCAATTGCATGAATCCACCCGGCCACTCGATCTGGAGGAATTGGCGGCGCGTTTGCGGCCGCTCGGAGACGTCCGGGTGAATGAGTTTGCCCTGCGCATGTCGTTGCCTAAGTATCAATTGACGTTCTTTCCGGACGGCCGCGCGATCGTCAAAGGAACGACAGATCCCGGCGTTGCCCGGAGCCTGTACGCGAGGTTGATTGGGAGTTAGGGGTTACGCGCGCTGGCATGCGACATGCTTTGTTAGGATCACAAGCGCACCATGTACCAGGACCCGAATGAACCATTTGAAAATCTGGAGCCGCTCGACCTTTTGGCGATTGCGGCGCATCCGGATGATGTCGAGCAGACGTGCGGGGGGACTTTGATCCGATCGGCGGAGGCGGGTTATCGGACCGGAGTGCTGGATCTGACAGCGGGCGATATGGGGAGCCGCGGGACTCCGGAGCTGCGTATTGAAGAAGCGAAGGCGGCGGCGAAGCACCTGTTGGCGAGTTGGAGGCAGAATCTGCGCTGGCCGGATGCGCGGCTGGAGAACACGATATCGGCGCGAATGACGCTGGCGGGAGTGATCCGGCGCTTGCGCCCGCGCACAGTAATTCTGCCGTATTGGAGCGGGCGGCATCCCGACCATTACCGGGCCGCGGAGATCGGGTATGAGGCCTGTTTTCTGGCGGGTTTGCGGCGGCTTGAAGAGGAGATGCCTCCGCATCGGCCGTTCAAGATTCTGTATTCCTCGCTGTATGCAAACGTGACGCCTTCGTTCGTGGTCGATATTTCGCGGCAGTTCGACCGGAGGATGGCCGCGCTGTTCAGTTATGTTTCGCAATACGGCGATTCGGGGGCGGCATCCGATTTGTTTCCTTCGCACGGCGAGGTGGAACAGCGGCTGGCTGCGGTGGCGCGATTCTACGGCAATCTGATCGGCGTGAAGTACGGCGAGCCGTTCGTGGTGAAAGAGAGCCTGCAGGTGGACGATGTTGTGAACATGACAGTCCGCAGCATCTAAACGGGCGGCACGAAGATATTCTGTTGCAGAACTTCTGAGAGCCCGTCTATCTTACGAGGGGCGGAAAAATCAAGCGGAGGTGAGAATGTTTAATAAATTTTTATGCCTGGGCATGCTCTTGTTGCCTGTTGCGGCGATGGCCGGCGATACGTCGAAACGGTTGGATGCCGCGGCCGACATGCTATCGGAGGTAATGTCGGCGCCGGATCGAGGCATTCCGATGCATCTTCTGAGCAGGGCATCGTGCATCGTGGTGGTGCCGGGCATGAAGGGCGCCGCGTTCGTGGTGGGCGCGAAGTATGGGAAGGGCTTCATCTCGTGCCGTAGAGGGTCCGGCTGGTCGGCGCCGGGCGCGATTCGAGTGGAAGGCGGAAGTTTCGGCTTTCAAATCGGCGGCGAGGATACGGATGTTGTGATGCTGGTTATGAACTGGAAGGGCGGGGAGCGACTGCTTTCCGATCAGTTCACGCTGGGTGGATCGGCTTCGGTGGCTGCAGGTCCGGTGGGCCGCGCGTCGACAGCGCAGACCGATCCGTCGATGCGCGCCGAAATACTTTCGTGGTCGCGCAATCACGGCATTTTTGCAGGCGTTTCGCTGCAAGGCGCGACGCTGCGGCAGGACCGCGGCGACAATGCCCAAATGTACGGTCAACCGCTGCGGAACAAACAGATCGTGGATGGCAACGTGAGGTGGCCGCGAAGCGGATCGGAATTCGAGAGCGTTCTGCGGAAGTATGCGTGGCGCGCGCATGAGCGGCGGAGGCGGAGTTAAGGGGCCGTCCCCCATAAGCGTTTACTTAACAGCGGCACGATTAGGATTCGGCGGGCCTCCCCAACTTCCGATAACCGGAATTTGTGAGGAGTGAGTTGGGATACCGACAGGACCTAGCCCAGACCTAGCCCATTTCTGCGATCGGCTACTGCTTCGGTAGCGCGGGCCTCTGATTCCAGATCCGTATCGATCTCGCCTCGGTTCGCGTGATAGTAAGCAAGGGCAGCGTAGACTTGCGCGAGGGAGAGATGCCCAAATTTCCGGACGATTTCCTCAGGAACCAGCCCGGCATTGTGCCACAGGGCGATTCGACGAACGGATACACTCGTGCCTGCGATGCAGGGCCGCCCGCCATGAACACCCTCCTGCCGCTCAATCAAGCTGCCGATCTGTGTAACCGAGGACACCGCTCTGATTATATCGACTCTACAGAAGTTATAGCTTTTCGTAGAATCCAATTTTCGTCGGATGTAGACGCAAATCATTGAAGTGATAGAATTCGCCTGTTTCTTCCAAGAGCAGTCGTGATGTTCCAGGCTGTCGAAGGAGCAGAAAGGGATCCCATGCGAAATTCGGATTCTTTGGGCTGGGCCCGTCGTAGATCAGCCGAATTGCTTCTGCCACATCGTACCAATCGGATCGCCGTACGGTGGACCCGCGTTGTCCTATGTTTTATTGGCGTGTTCTCCGTGACGCTCCTTCGGGCCCAAATCATTCAACCTCCGGAGCCGGTCGATCCAAGTCCTAACGACGGCGAGATATATTACCTCATCAATCAACTCTCCGGACTGCAAATGGATTTAAATAACGACTCGACCACGGCTGGCGACAACATCCTTGCCGGCACGAGAAGCTTCACGAATATTAGCCAGAGATGGGCTTTCACCAAGGCTCTGAGTGGTAACTGGAAAATCAGCAATACCCTCAATGGCCTATGTGTGGACAGCGCAGTCTCGGGGGGTATCACCTACGTGGTTCAGAACCCGTGCGGTATTAATGTCCCGACCCAGGAGTGGTTACTCACCTACGTGACGAACGGCTACAACGTGATTACGAATGTCGCCACGAAACTCGTACTGGATGTATCCAATGCAAGTCTTTCTTCCGGAGCGCGACTGATTGAGTCGTCACATTCGGGGTCGCCGACGCAAAGCCAGTTGTGGCTATTGCGCGCTACGTTTTTCCGCGGGAACGACTCGAGCCTTCAGGAAAAGGCGGAATATGACCGCGTCGCGGCGAACAATGCTTCCATATATCCGTGGTGGCACGACGCCTATCTCCCGGGGCAGGACATCCTCCAAATCTTCAAAAACAACGGGATGAACATGATTCGCGTTCGTCCAGCCTCCATCAACACCACCGTCACATACGGGGGTGTCACCTTCCCGATTACAACTGGCCCCTACAATCACTACACCTTGGCGCCTCCGCCAGCCACCCAGATCATTCCCGCATCGGCCACCGGGAGTTCCGGAAGCGCTGGGGATTACGCGGAGACGGATTGGTCGGGCATCGACTTGGCAGTGCGAGCGAAGAAGCTTGGCATGTCGGTCAATGTAACTCTGTTCTACGATGGCTGGAACACATCCGACACGCCAGGGAATTGGGCGGGTAAGACTCTCGCGCAGCTGGCGGGGGCGCCGTCCTCCACGGACTGCACCGTCGCCGGCAATTGCCTGATGTACAACTACGTTAAGCAGGAGATGGAACTCTATCGGGCAATGGGCGCCTGGCCTGATGTGGTTGCAATCGGAAATGAAGTTACCAGCGGCATGTTCAACTCAAGGGGCAGTGCAGGCCTGAGTGGCACAAACTGCAACACGAATAACAACGGAGGCGGAACCTGTTTCATCGCCATCCAAAAAGCGGCCATGCAGGCGATTGTCGATGCAGCGTCGGATACATCAAACCCCGCACTCCTTGGTCCCCCGCTGCCGGCGCCGATCCGCTGCATTCACATCACCGGAGATCGTGACCTCTACACATACTTCTATGGGGCGACAGTTACAAACGGCATCCCTCTCGATGCTGTCTGCGAAAGCTACTATCCGGGCTGGCATGGACCGACGACACAAGCGCAGTACGATTGGCACCACTCAAGCGGCCAGCAGATTGCGGAGCCTAACTTCG
>DATBEF010000124.1:0-16940 GCA_036269625.1 Bryobacteraceae bacterium
TTCGACCAGCCGATGGTCTGCGCGCTGTCCGGGACCTCCGCGACTCGCCGCGCCCCGGAATCCGTGCATACATCAATAGATGACCGAATCGAATGGAATCCCAGATTCGGAGTAGTCGATAACACTGCGACTGAGCTAGCATCCGCTGACCACGCCAGAGACGCCGCATTTCCCCCGATCCATTTCAAATCCGGGCACCACCATTGGCCCTTTGTCCCGTCCGAGTTCACGACGTATAGGCTCGTTTGGCCCGGCTCTATGACCGTGTGCACGCCGGCTTGTGGATCATGTGGCCGCGGGTCCGCCAGGATCGCGTAACGTGCGCCATTCGGCGCGGCGACGGCGGCCTCCACTCCATTCGGCAACAGCGTTACTAACTGCGGTGTTGCCGTTGTGCTTATCCCTTTAATCGCAAATACTGCAAACTGCATCAAATCGTTCACCTTGAAACTGCCATACAGCGCTGACCCATCGCGCGTGAAACCCTCCGGATGAAAATCCGCGGGTAAGTCGAGCTTTTCCCGGTTCGTGCCGTCCGGGTGCATCGTCCACCACTCATGCTGTGTCGGCCCCTTAGCAGCGCCATAGTTCACGCTGTAAAGGATGGATTGCCCATCTGCCGCCACTGCGACCGGCTGGGCGTTGTGAAGAGTGGACCAATCCTCCGCGGTGAATGGATGTTTGGCCACTGTTTGACCGAACAGGGGCGCGAGTGACGAGACGAACAGTAAGCTTAAGTTGGCGAGCCGCATCGATGTTGAGTATAACTACCTGGTTGGAGCGCTAACGCGTCATTCCGATTCGCTCAATCACTGTTTCAAACGCATCCAGATTGTCGCGGAAGAAATGATCCGGCGCTTCCACCCAATCGAGATGCTTGGCCTCAGGCAGCGATTGATAAAATTCTCTGAACTCCTCGCGCGGACCAAATTCATCGTGCGTGCTGTGCACAAAGTATTTAGGAATCCGCACGTCGAAGACGAAGTCCCGCTCCTTAACGGTGGTTGGAAAGCCTACCGCGATTACCCGCTGAATCAAATTCTCCTGGCTTGCAAGGCGCAGGGCGATGCGCGAACCGAATGAAAATCCCGCGCACAGCACCGGCAACTCACGGTATCGTGCATGCAAATCCTGCAAAGCCGTTTTTGCGTCTTCCGTCTCGCCAATGCCATGGTCGTACACGCCTTCGCTTAGGTTCACGCCTCGATAGTTGAACCGCAGCACCACACAGCCCGCTTTGCGCAAGCCCCGAGCCAGCCGGTGGACCACTTTGTTGTGCATGGTGCCGCCGCCCTTGGGATGCGGATGGCACACCAGTGCCGCCTCAACAGGCGCCCCATTTTCAGGTTCCTCCAGAATCGCTTCCAGTCTCCCCGCGGGGCCGTTCAGAAACAGGCTCTCAATCCGCCGAGGCATCTAATTGGAACGGTAATTCGTGAACTGCATGTCGATCCCGAAATCCTTCCCCTTCAGCAAAGCGATCGCCTGCTGCAGCGTGTCGCGATCCTTACCGCTAATGCGCACCAGATCTCCTTGAATCGTCGCCTGCACTTTCAGCTTGCTGTCCTTAATCAGCTTGACAATATCTTTCGCCTTCTCCGTTGCGATCCCTTGCTGGAGCGAAATCTCCTGGCGGACGCTGCCGTGCGTTGCAGGACTGATCGTTCCATAGGTCAAGCCCTTCAGCGGAACGTTGCGCTTCACCAGCTTCTGGTTCAGGATCTCCGTGACCGCCTTCAATTTGTATTCGTCAGAGCTGGCCAGAAGGATTTTGTGGTCTTTCTCATTCACCTCAATCGACGATTTGCTGTCTTTTAAGTCATAACGCGTCTGTATCTCTTTGGTGGCCTGCTGCACGGCGTTCGAGACCTCTGTGAGGTCGATTTTGGAGACAATGTCAAAGGTATTTTCAGGCATGTAACGTACCCCTCCATAGTAGATGGAGAAACTCGCCAGCTTTATTTCAAAGCTCGCAATGCGCTGAGCGCTTCGTCGATATGCTGATCCGGGTTCATTTGCGATGAGAATACGTGGCGTACGGTCCCGCTTTTATCGATCACAAACGTGACCCTCCCGGGCAAAATGCCCAGCGTCTTCTTCACACCATATGCCTCACGCACCGAGCCGCCCGGGTCCGCTAATAATAGATACGGCAGCTTGTACTCGGAGGCGAATTTCTCATGAGAGGCCTTGTCATTGGTGCTTATCCCAATAACTTGAGCTCCCAATTTCGAGAAGGCTTCATGGCTGTCGCGGAAATGACAGACTTCCTTCGTGCAACCCGGCGAAAAATCTTTCGGATAGAAGAAGACGACCACATTCTCTTTGCCTTTGAAGCTCGAAAGGCGAACGATCTCTCCCGATTGCGACACCAGGCTGAACTCCGGCGCCTGATCGCCGACGCGTAACATGTGAGGCGAGCTTTCTCCTCTCGACGTACATGAGCAGACCGATAGCCACATCGCGCAGGTTAGCGGGACTAATCGGCGCAGCACTTCTCTAGCCTTACACAGCTGCGGCTGCGAACAGAGACTCGGCATCGTAGGGGCCGCTATGGCGCACGCCGTTCACGAACAATCCCGGCGTGCCGTACACACCGTTTTGCACGCCGCGGCGGAAGTCCTCTCGCACGCGCTCAGCATACACGTCCTTCTTCAAGTCGCTTTGAAGCAACTTCACATCCAGGCCCAGTTGTTCCGCGTAGCTAACCAGATCCTTGCGCTGCAGGTGATCCTGATGTTGGAAAAGCAAGTCGTGCATCTGCCAAAATTTTCCTTGCGCACCGGCTGCCTCGGCCGCTTCAGCGGCCTGTTGTGCATGCGGATGAATACCCGAAAGCGGATAATGCCGGAATGCAATGCGCAACCGATCCGGCGACGTCTCTTGCAGGCGGTGAATCACCCCGAATAAGCGGCCGCACTCCGGACACTCATAATCGCCATACTCGACCAGAGTGACTTCAGCGCTTTCCGGCCCGAAGACGTGATCCTCCGGATTGATTGGCAGAAGAAGCCGGCTCAAGTCGCCAGGAGACATGCGCATTCATTTTCCCATGCCGCACGCGCTAGAGTGCTACTCAATCTTTGCAGAACCTTTGGTCTGCCCCATGCCGGCGACTACCTGCGCATGATTCACCGCGGACACCAGCGCCACGCCTCCTACGATGTTTCCGATGAGTGTTGGAACCATGTAGCCGGCCAGGTAAGCTAGCCAGCTTTTGGCGCCAATCATGACGAGGAATAACACTTCCACCGACCCGACTATCACGTGTGTCAGACCTGCAAGCCCGACCAGGTAAGTCAACACAACAATAATGCCGAGTTTGCCATGTGAGCTCGCGGCGAGCATCCAGACCACCATCGCGATGAGCCAACCGGCGAATATGCCTCGCAAAATAGCCGCCCCGAAAGAGACGTCTGCCGCCTTGACGGCGATCTGGCGCAGGGACTCCTGGATCTCTGGACTAAACATGGGTGTGTTGCCTACCACCCACGCAAAAATATGCGCGCCTACCAGGTTCGCCGCCAGTACTACCGCCCATAAGCGCAGCACCGCAACTAAAGTGACCACGTTACGACGGGCGAGCAACGGGATGATCGCCGTCAGTGTGTTTTCAGTAAACAATTGCTGGCGGCCAATGATCACGATGAGGAATCCAAACGGATAACCCAAGTTTGTGAGCAACGGCCGCCAACGCGCGTTGGGGAGATAGGTCTGTATCAGACCTTCGGCTACGAAAGAAAAGCCCATCGAGAGCCCGGCCGCCAAGCCCGACCAGGCCAGCGCGGAAATAGGCCGCTGTAGCTCTTCGTCGCCATCCTTGCGGATAGCTTCATGAACCACGATGGCGCTGATGGACGTGCGGTCTTCGGCCTCTTGTTTTTGCCTTTCGCTGAGCGGTGGAGTAACCAGGTCAGCTTCAAGGTTGTCGCCTTTTTCATTAACCAACATAGTCTTTACTTTCAGCTGCCCGCTGTTCCCGAGCTGCTCTTTCACCTCTATAAAAGTTGGCGATTGCCAAGCCCGCCGCTGCAAGCGGGGTTGCCACTATGACGCCCAATACGCCTGCGATTGTCCACATAAGAAACTCGACTAATATGGTGACCACCGGCGGTAATCGCACTGCCTTCCGCTGCACGAGCGGCGTCAATACGTAACCTTCCAGCGTATGCACGACCACATACAAAATCACCACTGAAAACATTGTCCCGGGGCCTTGCATCAGAGCGACCAGCGCCGCCGGAATTAGCGACAGCACTGACCCAACATATGGGACAAATAACAGAAACGCCGTAAGCAGCGCCAATGTGAATGCCAGTGGTATATGCATCGCCCACAATCCGACGAAAGTCCCCACGCCCAGGATGAACATCGGTACCAATTGGCCAAGCAGCCATCCGCGTAGTGTGGTTTCGATGAGTTCAACCAAACGCCTAATCCTTCCACGGGAGCCTTCACTGACAAAACGGAGGAACCAATTCTCGTAAAACTCGGGGTTCGCCGCCGCGAAGATTCCGACCGCCAGCACAATAACCCCGGTGCTCATCACACCCAGCAGTCCACTCGCCCATGCGCCAAACTTTGACGCAAGATTCAGGTTCGCTGCCTCGCGTGTCAATCCGCTGTCGAGATAGCGTCCCCAGTCGTGCGTCCTCAATTCATCTCGCGCCCGATTTAGCGCAGCCGGAATTACCTTCGCGATCTCCGCGCCCTGTCCGGCAATGTGCGGCCCCAAAAAGAGCCCGCAAAGCACCACGAATCCCGCCAGCAGGATTAGAACAATCGCGAAAGACCATGTGGTCCCCAGTCCTGTCGCCCGTTGAACCAACGCGGTCATTAGCCGTAGCATCACCGCAACTAGAATGCCCGCGAAAGCCACGACCAGGACGTTACCGGCGTACCAAATCAGCAGGCACGCTGCAGCCAGCGCGGAGAGCCGCCAAATAAGTCCCCGGCTGATACAAAGCAAAAAATCGGGTTGTGGCGGCAGTTCCATCTTGCGGGCAGCTACTTCCTAGACGCCTTGTTCCGCTTTGTTCATCGGACATGTTTCACATACATGCGGTCACGGAGTTCCGTCACCGAATCTGGACGCGCGTGGTCCAAGAGCTTGCGACTGAAGATTCTTCTGCAGATGGCCGGTAACGGATTGCTGATAGCCGCTATCGCACATGCCCTGATCGGTGTTTCGCTGGTCTGGGACAAGGTGTTGCTAAAAAGGCGCGGTACCCAGAATCTGCTCTCGTATGTCTTCTGGCTTGGGGCTATTAGCGTCTTCGGCCTTATCCTGATTCCATTCGGGCTCCACTTCCCCACGATCCCCATGGCTGGAGTCGGACTGGCCGCCGGACTACTGGATCTTGTCGCCTCCTACTTTTACTATTCGGCCTTGAAAGCTGGCGAGGCCTCCGAGGAATTGGCAGCCATGGGAGGGTTTTCGCCCGTCGCTACTGCTCTGTTTTCGATTCCCATCCTCGGGAGGTCAGTTGAAGGGCAACTCCTGGGGTTCACTCTGATGACCTTAGGCGGGTTCGTGATGTTCTTCGCGGAACGGCGGCCCTTGAAAAAGATGGCGCCGCGCATTCTGATTGCGTCGTGCGCATTCGGCCTGTCGAACGTGCTGCAGAAACTGATTTTCAACGACACTGGGTTCGTAACTGGGTTTGTCTTTTTCAGCTTTGGGACGTTTGGAGGCTCCATGGCTATGTTGATCCCGCCATCCTGGCGCCGCCAAATTTTTGAGAGTTCGGAAGCTGCCGAGCCTAAGAGCAAGTTCTGGTATATGGTCAATCGATTCCTCGCTGGTCTGGGATCCTTTCTTGTGGTTTATGCTATTAGCCGCGCCAGCCCTGCCATTGTTGGCGCTGCAGCCGGAGTTCGTTACGTCGTTATTTTCGTCGGCGCTTACGCGATCACGAAATGCAAGCCATCGTGGTTTCGCGAAGAGTTCCGCGGCGGTGTCTTAGTCGCGAAGACGATCGCAACAGTCCTGGTTATCGCCGGGTTGATTATGGCGAAGATGAACTGAGCTGTCAGCTAACAGCTAACAGCTAACAGCTGTCGGCTATCAGCTCTGCGACTCGCGCCAGTCGCGCAGGGTAGGCTGTCCGGTGCTGACTGCATGGCCGGTCTCCTGCTCCTCCTTTCGAAGGCTTAGCCATGTCTCCACGGTCATGCGCTGCATGGCGAGGCCTCCGTTTGCAGATTGCCCCTTGCGCGGTCGGGTCCATTGATACTGGATCGGGACGCCATCGGGGAAGAACAGCCGTCGATAGACTAAATCCGGTTTTGGCTTGGCGGTCTCGATCCGCTTTTGCATCTCTTCGTTGCTCGGGTAGAACTGCGTTACGGGCTGGTTGTCGATTCGCCGGATTTCGACCCATTGCTCAATCACTACTGGCTCGCCTTTGCCTTGCTTGGGGGCTTTGGGCTCCTTCACCGATTCGCTGCTCTGCCGATCCTTGTTAAAACTCCGAAGCCGCGCCAGCGCCCGATTGAATGACCGCTCCGCCGCGGTCCGATACCGCATGAATAGCGCAATTTGATGATGATTTTCGGATGTCCAATCGCGCACATCTTCGGGCAGATCGATCTGCACCAAATGCAGATTTATTTTGTTGCGCTTGAAGAACCAATGCTCGCGCACGGCTTCCTCCATAAGCTCGAGCAAGAACGGAGTCTGGGGATCGTACTCGGCCATGTACACGTCGCGCAGTTTGATCCACTCATTTGGGTCTTCATGCGGCAGCAATTGCTGCTGCGAACGGCACCCGTGTTTCACCTCATTCAAGCTGGTGCGTGTGCGTGGCTGTGGGCTTTCGGGCATTTGGGCTTTGCTGTGCGCCAGTGTCCCGCGAGAGTAGACGGTGAGAGGGCGAAAAATGAGGTTAACGGAGGGAGAGCAAAGGGAATAGAGTTTTTGGGAATTTTGTGATCGCTCCGTTGGGTGGTGTGGAGGCCTGCGAATATCGGAGCGGCCCTCGAGATGCGGATGTCGAGGTCTTGCTATAGGTTACGGCGAAATTACCAAACGGCGGGGGCGCCTCCGCAATCTCCTGTTGCAAAGGATCTGCAAAGTACACTGTAATGAAAAGCGCTCGGCCGACAGGGTTCAGAAGCGAGGCAAGCAAGGTGAGCGATTAAGGCCGACGGCGGGCAACGTATAGGCTCGTGACCATGTTGCGGGTCACGCGGCCGTGGAACTTGTCGCGTGCAACACGACCCAACTCGGTAAGAACGGCCTCACGGTCTGGGCGGATGTTGATATTGGAATAAGTCGCATAGAGGGCGATGGTTTGATCAGGATCGAGTATCAGCGACCATGCACTGGTTCGGTGCTCAACGCTGTCGAATTCATGGGTTCGTTTCAGCGCCGCGAGGCGAGCCTTGGCATCGAGAGCGAACGGCATTTCGCCGGCGGCAGCGGAAGGGCTCGAAGGACCGTTAAGCAGAATCTTAGTCGCTTCGTGGAAAGGATCGGGGCGATGTTGGTCGCCGAATGTGTTCCAGACCATTGCCCACCAGCCACCTGGCCGGAGCAGCTTGGCCACCTTTTTCAAGGCCAGGTCTTCGTCCAGCCAGTGGAAAGCGGTGGCGCTGAGACCGAGATCAAAGCTAGTCTCGGGCAACGTGGCTTCTTCAAACGTCGAGATGAGCACCGTGAGCGCTTCGTCCAGGATGGTCTCCCGAAGAAAGGCAGCGAGGCGATCATCGGGCTCGACAGCAATCAAGGGGCAGGCGCCAAGTTCAAGTAGTCGACGAGTCGCGGTTCCCGTCCCCGGTCCAATCTCGAAGGTAACCGCATTGGGCGCGAGACCGCATCGCTCGCATAGAACGTCAAACACCCAGTCGGGGTAGGCCGGCCGCGCGGCGTGATAGCCACCAGGATCAACCCCGAAGGCTTGGCGGCCGAATTTTCGGTCGATGGAAGGCTCTTCCATTCGAAGCACTCTAGCTACACGATGCGCTGGTTGGCGATAATTTGCCTCAAGCCAAAAACTGTTCTTGCGTCGGGGCCGTAATTCAAACTACAACATTTACCGTTGGCTGGATTCGCCTCGAAACACGCGCTGGTTGAATTCGGCGGACTGACGGCGAGGAACGCTCAGCGATTGCCAGTCGGAATGTTTGAAGTGCTTGGCGAGCAGTACAATTTGACCGCAATGATAAGAGTAGTGCGCAATCTGGCGATTGATGGCCTGCATGACCGAGTGAGCTTCGCCGCGGATTGTTACGGTGTGTTGAAGATCCTGCTCCGAGAGCGGCTCCAGAGCCGTAAACAGGCACTCCCAGCCTTGATTCCAGAAGGCGAGCAGAGCTTCCCGGGTGGCGGGCGGATCGACGAATTCCGAGTCGCGGTCGCGATCCGGTTTCTCGCCATCGGTGGTGAGAAAGTTCGTCCAGCGGGATCTCATGTTGCCTGCCATGTGCTTAATGACGACCGCGATTGAGTTCATTTCGTCGTCTAATACGGCGAGGAGTTGTTCGTCCGTGACTTGCGCGATAGCTTTCTCAGCCAAGCCCTTGTAGTACCGAAAGAGGGCGAGAGAATCCTCAAGATAAGAAGTTGTGAACCGCAGGGCCATGCTGTCTATTGTCGCGTGTGTTTGAGACGATAGTGAACGTTCAAAGCCGTGCCCGTGACCGTTCTCTTAAGAGACATCGTCGGTGCACTCGAGATGCAATTCGATGAATCATCTTCTTTCCTGGATCTTGATACCGGCCAGATCGAGACCGTTTCGAAGGATCTTCTGAGCGAGGCAGCCGAGCCCGATGCGGAGGAACCGGACCTCCCGGACTGGCAGACGAAGGAGTGGGAAACGGCAAAGCGCATTATTTCGACTGACCGATTTTTTGTGCTTCCGACGAAGTTCGACGTCCATGAGTGGGAGATCATGCAGGAGTTTGCGAATTCTGTGGAGTCGGATCAGGTCCGGAACGAGTTGCTGAACGCTATACACGGCAGAGGTGCGTTCCGGTTTTTCAAGGACACCGTTCGGCGGCGGAGCATCGAGCCGGTTTGGTTTGAATTCCGCACGGCGGCACTGCGGCAGATCGCGATCGACTGGTGCGAAGAGCATCACATCAGTTGGCGATAGCAGTAACAAATATTTGCTCATTTGGGCCGAGCTCCGGTTGATCGAGTGCGCTTGTTACACTGAAGCCACACACATCCCCAATGGCCATTCAGACGCTATTTGGATCGGTCCCCACGGAGCCGAACCTCCTCGATCGATTGAAGGCCGGCATTCAGAAGACCCGGTCCGGTTTCGTGGATCGATTAGAGGATGTTCTCTCCGGTAAAAAGCAGATCGATGCAGGTTTATTGGAGGAACTCGAATACACGTTGATCACGGCGGATTTGGGAGTGCGGACAGTACAGGAGATCCTGGACCGCATCGAAGAACGGGTTGATCGCAAGCTGACCAGCGATGCGGGTGAAATCCGGGGTCTCATTCGGGACCAGCTGCTGGAGGCGTTAAGCGCATCGGAGTCGCCGGTCCGCATTGTGTCGCAGCCTCCGGCGGTGGTGTTCGTGGTGGGCGTGAATGGCGCGGGGAAGACGACCACGATCGGGAAATTGACGAATCGCTTTCTAGGCGAGGGGCGAAAAGTTCTCCTATGCGCGGCGGATACGTTCCGGGCGGCGGCGATTGAGCAGTTAGAGATTTGGGCGGAGCGCGCCGGTGTGGATGTTATCCGGCAGAAGACGGGCGCCGATCCAAGCGCGGTGGTATTCGATGCATTGCAAGCTGCGAAGGCCCGGGCAGTGGATTACGTAATCGTGGACACGGCCGGCCGGCTGCACACGAAGGAAAACCTGATGGCCGAACTGGAGAAGATGCGGCGGACGGCACAGCGTGTGATCCCAGGCGCGCCGCACGAGGTATGGCTGGTTTTGGACGCGACGACCGGGCAAAACGGGCTGGAGCAGGCCCGCAAGTTTACCGAATCGGCGGGAGTCACGGGCATAATTCTAGCCAAGCTGGACGGCACCGCGAAGGGCGGCGTAGTGATCGCGATTGCACGCGAGCTGAACGTGCCCATTCGGTACATCGGAGTTGGCGAGAAGATTGACGACCTGCTCCCGTTCGAACCGGAGCGTTTTGTGGCATCGCTGTTCGACTGAATAGTGAGGACGATGCCGGACCACATGCAGGAAGCGCTGGACCTGGCTGTGAAAGGCCAAGGGCGCACGAGTCCCAATCCGGCGGTTGGCGCGGTTTTGGTTAGTAACGGCGTAGTGGTTGGACGCGGTTTCCATACGTGGGCCGGGGTCGATCATGCCGAGATCGTGGCCTTACGCGAGGCGGGCGAGGCTGCGCGGGGTGCGACGCTCTATGTCACCCTGGAGCCTTGCTCCCATCAAGGGCGAACCGGGCCGTGCGCCGACGCTTTGATTCAGGCGGGGGTTCGAGAAGTTGTGGCCGCTATGGAGGACCCCAATCCGCAAGTGGGCGGGCAGGGCCTGGCGCGTTTGCGCGATGCGGGAATTTTGGTTGCTCTCGATGAGACGAAGTCGGCAGCTTCCGTTGGCCTTAATGAAGCGTTTTTTTACTACATAAAAACGGGACGGCCGCTGGTAACGGTGAAGGCGGCACTGACTTTGGACGGAAAGATTGCGGCGCCGCAGGACAATGATGGGTGGATCACAAGCGAGATTGCGCGGGCGGACGTTCAACAGGTCCGGCATCTATCGGATGCGATCCTAACCGGAATCGGGACGGTGCTCGAAGACGACTGCCTGCTGACCGACCGGTCCGGGCGTGAACGCAGCCGCCCCCTTTTGCGCATTGTGCTCGATTCGCAGTTACGGCTTCCACTCAATTCGAAGATGGTGACCAGCGCCAAGGGTGACGTGCTTGTGGTGTGCACTTCGGCTGCTTCGGCGGAGCGGCGGAAAGCTCTGGAAGAAGCTGGTATTCAGGTTATGCTAGCGGACGGCGGTCATGGACGCTGCGACCCGCGAGCCGTGATCGACTATCTGGCCACGCAACGATACTTGTCGCTGATGGTCGAAGCCGGCAGCAAGGTGAATTGGACGATGTTCGACTCGCTGATTGCCGATAAAGTCTTTTTCTACTATGCGCCGAAGATCCTGGGCGGATTTCAGAGTCTGCCGGTTGCGGGCGGGATTGGACGCCAGCGGCGGATCGATGCGATTCTGCTGGACAGGCTTCGTCTGCATCCGATTTCCCAGGATGAGTTCGCGGTAGAGGCGTATTTGGTAAAGCCGCAAACGGCTTCAACCGGCAGCACCCGCTAGGGCTGATGAGGGCGGCAAGGCCGGAAGGATCTCTTTCGATGGCCCCTGCCGGTTCCGGATCACATATTCGATCCACTCAATTTGCCAGGGCAGCAGATACTTGTGTCCGTATCCGATACCGCCGTTTCGGACGTGCCGCACGTGCCATTGTGTCTCCGGGTCGTAGCAGCTTAAGGAGTCGCGGATCAGCCGATCTTGTCCATTCTGCTTAAGGTTTGCACTCAGTTCTTTGATCGCTTGAAGACTATGGCTCTCCGCGATGAGTGCGATTTCGGATTCTGGAACACTCAAGTCGAGGAATCGGGCGATTCTCTGAATCACGTCTTCCGATTTGTTAACGATTGACTCATAATCGACGCACAAGAAATTCCCGGTCTCGCAATGGAAGTCGTATGAATCGAGAGAGTCCAACATGGTAGCGAGAGAAAAGTCGAAGGAGACGCGGAACATCATCAGATAGGAGGCCATCGCATCATAAATGTCACGATGCGTGTAGATGGCGCGAGCCCTGCCCGCGCGAAAGACGGCGCGCGTGTGGTCATCGAGCCTATGGCATTTCATAATCGCCCAGTCCGCCCCGTGTTCAGTGGCGTCGAGTGTGGCGGGTGAAACGTAGACGGCGCGGCGAATATCGGCCGCTGGAAACGTGGTTTTCAAGAGCGCGAACGCGACGTTATAAACCCAAGTCGAGGCGCTGCGCGGCATTCCATCGCAAAAAAGCAACATAGACACTCCACTTTTCTATTCGGGGGTTCGCTCGTTGCACTTTAGACGGTTCCGCAGGAAAGTTATAAGGGCGTCCTGGAGACAGTTCGATGGTTGCGGGAATCATTAAAGAGTTGGGAAGTGGTCTCGCTCGAAAGCAGTGCGGGGTACGACGCCTGGAGAGCCTTGCTGGTTCCTGCGTGAATTTGGGAGAGGTGGTTGCTGGTAAGCGGGGCGGGGGGAGCACTGCGCTCCGTGTCGAGAATCGGCTCGGCGGGCTCGTCAACCAAGAGTTGTTGGGCCGGGCGGCCACAGTATCTGTATGGCGTTCTCTCGTCGCCGCTTACCGCATGCTTGCCCGCCGGGCGAGTGGCTCTTTGTGACTTGGCATTTGCATGGTAGTCTTCCTCACGGCAGGTATCCGCCGCCGGGTAAGGCTTCGGCCGGGAAGGCCTTCGTTTGGATGGATCGATATTTGGATCAGGCTTCCACTGGACCGTTATTTCTCGGTCGGCAAGAGCTCGCCCGTATGGTCGTGCAATGTTTGCATAAAGGTGTTGCATTGGGTCACTACGAGCTGGGAGCTTTTGTGGTGATGGCCAATCACGTACACGTTTTGCTGCTGCCAAAAGTGAATCCTAGCCGTCTGTTGCAATCGTTGAAGGGCTTCAGCGCGCGGGAGGCAAACCGGATACTGGGCCGCACGGGCGAGCCATTCTGGCGGGGCGAATCTTACGATCATTGGGTTCGCGATGAGAACGAGTATGCGCGTATTACCGCGTATATTGAAAACAATCCCGTAAAGGCAGGGCTGGTAGAGCGTGCTGGGGATTACCGGTGGTCCAGTGCAAACCGGGAAAGAGGTCTCGACACGATTGTCGAGACGGCAGACACGAGTGTCCGCGCCACCCCCGATGAGTTGAGTTAGCGATCGCTACGGGAGCGTGCCGGGGATTACCGGTGGTCCAGCGCAAACCGGGAAAGAGGTCTCGACACGATTGTCGAGACGGCAGACACGAGTGTCCGCGCCACCGCCGATGAGTTGAGTTAGCGATCGCTACGGGAGCGTGCTGGGGATTACCGGTGGTCCAGCGCAAGCCGGGAAAGAGGTCTCGACACGATTGTCGAGACGGCAGACACGAGTGTCCGCGCCACCCCCGATTTCGGTTGAGGACGCGTGGAGCTTTATAGCAGTGTGAGCGATGTAAGGTGGCTATGCTGGAGTTAGGTTCATGTTCACAGGAATTATTGAGGAATTGGGAACAGTAGTGTCCCTGGAGAGCAAAGCCATGGGTGCGCGGCTCACGGTTTCCTGCGGGACCCTCGTCCAGGATCTGACGCCGGGTGCGAGCATTGCGGTGAACGGGGCATGTTTGACGGCGACGGAAATTGGAGCGGAGCATTTCTGCTGCGACTTAGCGCCTGAAACGTTAAAAAGGACCAATCTCGGTGACTTGCGCGATGGTTTGCGGGTGAACCTGGAGCGGCCGCTGCGGGCAAATGGACGCCTGGATGGACACTTTGTACTCGGCCATGTAGACGGAACGGGCGTCATTGAGTCGTTGAAACTACTGGGAGACGATAACTGGTGGCTTCGGATCGGTTTTCCCTGGGAACTAGGCCGGTACATCGTGAGCAAGGGTTCACTTGCGGTCGATGGGATTAGTCTGACAGTGGCTGAACTCGACGACAGCTCGGCTGGATTCACGATAATCCCGCATACCTACGCGCATACATCATTGGGGGCATATAGGGCGGGATCGCGCGTGAATATTGAGGTGGATGTCTTGGCGAAACACCTGGAGAAACTGGCGTCCCGACTCTCGATTTCAGTGGCATCCGAGTCTGAGTAACAGAGGGTTAGCGGCATAATGGCCTTGTCTTTCAATCAGTTTCGAAACTGGTAACCTATCAACGTGCCGGAGCGCCTAAACGTCCGAACGGCCAATCGGGTAGCATCCGGCAAATCAAACCGTGCATGCTAGTCGAGCAAGAGTTAATTGAGCGAGCGCGTTCTGGCGATGCTAGCGCATTCAATCAGATAGTTCTGGCCTATCGGAAAAGAATTTTAGGTACGATTTCACGTCATATAGGACGTCCGGAAGACGTGGAGGACGTGGCGCAGGAGGTGTTCGTTCGCCTTTACTATTCTCTAGACCAGTTGCGAACCGCGGAGGTGTTTGAGCCTTGGCTCTACCGATTGACGGTGAATGCTTCCTATGACTATCTGCGGCGGGCGCGGCGGCGGAATGAATCCAGAATGGCGGATTTGAGCGAGCAGCAGGTCATGATTGCGGACTCCATGGCGGGAGGGAAGCAAGACCAGGATGAGAAACAGAAGGGGCAGGTTCGCGAGTTCATGAACGCGCTGTTCCAGCATGTTTCCGAAGAAGATCGGCTGCTGTTGACACTGAAGGAAGTAGAGGGCCTGTCTCTGAAGGAATTAGAGCAGGTATATAAAGTTAATGAGAACGCGTTGAAGGTTCGGCTGTTCCGGGCGCGGCAACGGGTTCTGAAGGCTTACAACGCGGCGGTCGCGGATGGCAAACTATAGAGGGGCCGAGTAACCGCCGGACAGTGACTGAGGGAGTGCAAGGATAATGAACATTGATGATCCAAAGCTGGACCGATTGTTCCAACTATATGGCGCGTCTTGTCCGGACGTCGAGCCGGGCGCAAACTTCATGCCTGTGCTGTGGCAGAAGATCGAGCGGCGGAGAAGTTTCACCTTCACATTTCAGCGCGTGGCTCGGGCCTTGGCGACCGCCTCGGTGGCGATCGCAATGTTGTTAGGCGGTCTGAACCTGGCAGCTAGCAGGAAGACAATAATCGCTCCGACGTACGCGGACGCCTTGGCCGCCGATCATACGGTAGAGAAGGTTTATTACACAGAGGCGATTCGCCCCATCCCGCTGACCGATCAGATTTTTGCCGAATATAGATAGCCATGACGAAGAGTAATCAGGGAATCGCCTGGCTGTTGGCGGTTTTGCTTTTCTGCAGCGGAGCGGCTGTTGGCGCGCTCGCGCACCGATACATCGCCTCCAATGGCGTGGTGAACGCGTCGGACGAGATGCGAAAGAAGTATGTGGACGAGATGCAAAGCCGCCTCTCGCTTACGCCCGCGCAGACGAACCAACTAGAATCCATTTTGGACGACACGAAGGCCAAATATAAGGCCGTGCGGGATGCGTACCGGCCGGCGATGCTCGAGGTTAAGGAACAGCAGATCAGGCGTGTGAAGTCCATTCTCAACGCCAAGCAGGTTCCGGTGTATGAGCAGTTGCTCGCCGATCGTGAGAAGCGGTCGCAAGAGCAGGAAGACCGTGAGAAGCAACGGGAGCAGCAGGCGGCGGCTGCGCGTTTGTCCGGTTCCCGGTAGCAGGCGTGGGACGCTTCTCGCGCTCCTAGGTAAATCCCGCATAAGTGATTGATTCCTCTGGGAGTTCCCGCAGGGTTGTCGCTCCAGCTGCGGTTTGTTGATATACTCCGTTTGTCGGCAGTTGAGCATAAAAGACCTGGCCCGCTGGGGCCATTACGTTGTGTCTTGTGCTGCAAAAGGGATTATGGACGAACCGCGATTAGGAGACGTCATCGATGATCACTGCGTGAAGTGCCGCCGGATCACGAATCATTCGATCGTTTCGGTAGTGAACAATGCGGCAGCAAAGGTGCGGTGCCGGACTTGCTATCACGATCACGATTACCGCCATGAGCTGGCGCCTCCCACCAAGAAGGAATTGAAGAAAGCTGAAGAGGCTGCGGCCGCGCTGCTTGCCGCTCAAAGAAATGGTGAGGGGCAACCCGAGGCCGTTCCCGCGACGGACGATACGGCGGCAAACGTCTCGCGGTAAATGACGCGGCGAGACTGGGTCGCGACAGCGGCTTCGGCGCTTTCTGTGACCGCGGGAGCTTCCAGTGCGCCTACTCCGGAAGCGCGCCCGAACATCCTGCTCATCATCTCGGATCAATTTCGCGCCGATAATCTGGGTTGCCTCGGCCTGAATCCGATGGATCTGACGCCGAATTTGGATGCGTTGG
The DNA here is from genome assembly GCA_036269625.1 of Bryobacteraceae bacterium. Lineage (GTDB taxonomy): Bacteria > Acidobacteriota > Terriglobia > Bryobacterales > Bryobacteraceae > Bog-105. The sequence goes on from DATBEF010000124.1 coordinate 16,013, forward strand.
CTGCCCGCGGCGTGCTCTTCCGTTCGGCGATGGCGAACCAGCCGGTTTGCGCACCTGCGCGTGCCACCATGTTCACTGGCCAATACCCGGAACGGACTGGAGTTTGGCACAATGGGCCGGGTTTGAAACCGGATGCTGTGACGCTCGCGTCGACGCTGCGGCAGGAAGGCTACACGGCGAATTACATTGGCAAGTGGCATCTGGGTCCCCAGAGTGGCGTTAATATCGGGGCGGTGCCGCCACCGGCTCGTGGCGGGTTTCTGGATTTTTGGGAAGCGAGCAATGCGCTTGAACGTACGTCTACGGCCTATTCGGGCGAGATGTACGATGGCGACGGCAAGCCGATTCCGTTTTCTGGAACTTATCGCGCCCAGTTCCTGACAGATCGTGCGACGCGTTTCCTGCGCGAGAAGCGGAATCGGGAAAAGCCGTTTCTGCTGTGCGTGTCCTATCTGGAAGTCCATCATCAAAATGATGTGGACCGATTCCTGCCGCCGAAGGAGTATGAGGACCGGTATCAGAATCCTTTCGTGCCCCAGGATCTGCGCGCCCTGCCGGGAAGCTGGCCGAGCCAACTAGCGGACTATTACCGATGCGTGAAGAGCATTGACGATCAGGTAGGCCATCTGCGTCAGGCATTGGCCGATGAAGGGCTTGATCGCAACACGATCGTCGTGTTCTTAAGCGATCACGGATGTCACTTCAAAACGCGCAACACGGAATATAAGCGCAGCCCGCATGAGAGTTCTATTCACATTCCTTTGATTATGAGCGGGCCCGGCTTTGACCGCCCGACTGTGGTTCAGGAGCTTGTGAGTCAAGTGGACCTGACGCCGACGCTGATTGAGGCAGCCGGTGCGGCCGTCCCTTCGACGATGCAGGGGAAGAGCATGTTACCCCTGGTGCGAGGCGACGCGGCAAACTGGCG
>DATBEF010000190.1:0-40940 GCA_036269625.1 Bryobacteraceae bacterium
AAGGCGATTCAGCCGCAGAGGGCTCTGCCGGCGCAGCCAGAATCCATCCGGAGAAGGCAGGCGATGCGGTAAGCGGCGCGTCCGAAACCATAAAACACTCGCCTTCCGGACCTATGACCCGGGTACCGGAACGTGCGAGCGGCACGGCCTCTATCAAGCCGCTGCCAAAAATGCGGACCAGAGGCGCAACACGAATCGGACGGCCCGTACGGTTGTGCACCTGCAGAATTACGTTGTCGACGCGGCCTTCCTCCGGACGGTTGGTAGCGAAGGTGATCAGCTCGAGTTGCGCTTCCGGCCGCTCGATCCAGGTATGGAAGACGGGGACTCCAGACGATTCCGCATACTGGCGGGTTACCCGATCGCTCTCCATACCGAAAGCAGAAAAATGAACGACAACCGCGAAAGCGTCGATGTTGATATTCGTTCCGGGATGGCCGTAGCGAAGTTCTCCTCCGCTGCCCACTAGGCTCTTGTACGGATCATCAGGGAAGCAAAAAGTGGATTGTCCATCGAGCGGGGCATAACGGAAATCAATGGGTGTGGAGAATGTGGCGCCATCGCGTGGTTCCGATGGCTGGCCTGGGTTTTCAGCGGCTGCCGCCGCACGACTCGCCGTGAGTCCCGCACCGACTTGCGCAAGAAATGCTCGTCTACTCTCGGCCGGCATGGTCGTTAGCGCCTCGTCATCGGAATATCGGCTTCGAACCGCACCGTCAATGTTTGATATGGCTTAACCGAGATAACCAGTGGGTTCAGAGTCGAAATTTTCTCGATCACTTTTTCTTCAGCAAGGTTCACGATTTCCGCAGACTTCACGCGCGCCGGCAAACTGATGACAGCGCGCGGCGTGTTGCGGCCTGACACTTCCTGCAACCGGATAATGAACCGCCGGACGCTCCCAACGTTCTTGAGATTTACGGGCGTTATGTCCGTGGACGCGCCGGTTTCGGCCTGCTTCGCAGTGTCGATTCGGATGTTCGGCTGATCGACCGAGAAATAACTTCGGTCTGGCAGTGGCGCAAACGGGATGTAGATTGCGTGTAATGGAACGTCGAAGGAAGCTCCGAAGCGCATTGCTGCGACCGGATCGAACGAAGAGGCTGCGGCAGCAATCGCGTAGTCGAATTCATATTCATTTCCTAAGCCCGGCTCAACGGTTGGAAACGTAGTGATGCCGTGGAACCGCATGTCGCCCTGATTGCTACGGCGGAAAACACGAGAGAATAGGGTAGCCTCGGGCAGTGGCCACTTGCCTGTAAACAGCGCCGGAAGAGCTGCTTTCTGGACGCTCGGTTGCGTGCGGATATATCCCGGAAAAATGAAATGGAATGCCTGCCGATGCGCGAGAACGATGGTATTGCGAGCGTCGCTCAACGCAATCGCGTGCTGAGAAGTAAGTGAATCCCGCCTTGCGCCCGGGAGATAATCTTGTGGCAAGCTCAGGAATCCGAACTGCTCTTCTGGTCTGACGGTCAGGCTCGCAGCGTCCAGCGCAAATGGAAAGCAGAAGGAGTAGGAATCGAAATTGCCTTGAGCCGAAGCAAACGGCAGCGACGCAGCGTCAACCGAGTTGTCGATTTCCACGCGATCCAAATCGCGGTAGAGGCGCACTCGCGTGCGGCGAAAACCGGATCCGGGTCTGCGGACAATCAGCTGCGTCAGGATATGGCCGCGCTCGATGCTGATCTGCGGCGTGAAAGGAACCGGTAGGGGTGCAGGCTCATCGCCTTCCGATCGAAGCAGATGATTGAAGGAAACGGAAGCACGCTGATTTACCAGTTCGCGCTGTGCTGCTGAATCGAAAAGGCTCCCAATTGAGCCGTCGGCATTCATTGTGATGCGGAAATGAGCGTTCTCGAGTGGAGCGCTGTAAGGCTCTTCTATCAATGTGGGTTTTCCGTCGCCGGGTGCGGCATCGACTTCGAATACGGCATAGCCAATGGAGGGGACATCGCGCGCGAGGAAAACAATCTTTCCGTTCTCGTCGATATCAAACGGAACGCTCTGCTGGTTGCGGCAATCGCGAATCGCAACCACGTGCGAATGAGGCTCCGGCGGCCCGCTGATAACTATTTCAGTCCGCCGCCATGAAAGTGCGTTCCATATCAGCAGCGGCCACGTCCTTACGGGAGCCGATGAACGTTGATGACCGGTCGATGACGCGAGCATCGACGAACCAGACTGAACCAGATGACCGCTCGATTCCGCGGCATCCTTCATAAATTCGACGTACTCGCGATTTTGCTCGTTGAGCATTTCGCGGCTATTCAATCCCGGCCAACCTACGTTGCCCGCACCGCTATGCTCGTCATACCAAAACAGCAGGTGATACAGGCGGTAGAAGTCTCCCGTGGGAAACGGAATCTCCTTTTCCACCGCCAGCGCGCTCCAGAGCGCTTCGGCCGCCGGGATCTGATCGTGACCAATGCGAGCCAAGGCACTGATCTGCGGTGAACTGGTTTTCGCTTCCGACCACAATCCGGACCACTCGCCGCGTTCAGTGGGAATCACGGAGCCGTACTTCTCCTCCATGTAGCGGAAAAATTCAGAAGCGGTTGCAATGCGCAGCTCTGGCATTCGATGCGCGCCATTCCACAGCGAGACGGCCCGCTCCAGATCCGTCACAGAAGACGGAGGAAGGAAGTCGTGCGTGTGCATGACGAGTGCTGCGTCATAACGATAGCCCGCATCGGCAAAGCGCTTCAACAAGATATCCATGCCCTTCTGCATCATGTCCAGATCACTCGGGACCGGAAGCTTTGGATTGAAAATGCTCCACGCGCTCCTCTGGGTATAAGGATCCCTGGTAAACGGATCGAGGAAGTAGTCCGTTATGGCTTCCGTGTAACCGCCCCGCGGACTTTGGCTGACCCACGTAAGAACGCGTTGGCCGTCGGGGCCCTGCCAATAAAAAGGAACATTTCCGGGACTGAGTGAAGTGCCGCCGCCGATGAACTGATTCGCGCCCACCAGCAGATAGCGAACGCCGCTGCTGGCCAGAACCGACGCTAGACTAAACGGCTGGCCCGGAACATCGTTCATCACTGCCAGTTTTGAATCGATCGAATAAGTACGGCGCAGCCGCGCAAAATCATAAACCAGGCGGTTCAGTTCTTCCGCCCCCATAAATTCTGTGTGCATGCTGCCCCAAACTGCAGAGAGATCAATGCGGCCGGAGCGAATCAGCGCCATCAGTTCGTCGATACGCCGCTGATTGCCGGGAAGAATGTCTCCGAGCCCGCGTGAGTGATCGAGAAATGCCAGCACCTGCCATAAGCTCTCAACGGTCCAGCGGAAATTCGGGTCTCCTTCCGCGACATCGATCACCTCGCCGATGTGCCTGGCCGCCAGCTCCGAAACGTCATTGGGAGGCACAACGAAACCCCGGTCGAAGTGGCTGGTCGGCACGATATAGATCGTCTTGATCGTGGTGGCAGCATCGAGACTAATCGCGACAAGCGCTGCTGCCAGGGCATACCCGATCGTTCGGATCAGAAGCATTCTGCGGCTACTCTGTTCGAACTTCAGGGACGAGCGTCGGTATTCCTTTAACAGAGCGGAGGCGTGCACCGAACCCATCACTCCGGATCTTTTCGTAGTCATGACCGGCATCGCTCGGCCAGCAAGCGACGAAGACCAGCTCCTGATTGCCCGTGTTTGCAACCCGATGCGCAGTTGCGCCAGGAATGTAATGGACGCTGCCTGGTTGCATCACTTCCGACCACGTCTTTCCCGCTTCATCCATCAGAATGAGCGCACCTTCTCCCTGCAACGTTGCATAATACTCCGCCCGGTCGAGCACCGCATGAAAGTGACCATGTGTCATGAAAAACTCGTCGCCCACTTTTCCAGGTGCGACGAAGGTGGTACCCCAAAACAGCCCGCCAAAGGTACCTTCGGTGACCGGGAGCCAGTACTCGATTCGATAGACGACCGTGTTAGGGTCGATGAGGGCGGCTTGCTCCTGATCGCGGAACAGCGATTTAATCTCGACGAACTTCTTCTCGGACCTTCGCGCGGCCGGACCCAAAAGCGCGCCAGAAATCCAGTCAATGGTTAGGGGCGATCCCGTTGGGTTCGACATAGAGCGATCAGACCCGCCACAGTTCCAGACCATGCGCCAGAAATGGCGCAATCGCGTCATCGGATGCTGAGGCATCCGTGATCAGTAAATGGATATCGTCGATCCCGCAGATTCGATGCGTCGTCACCAATCCCAACTTGGTGCTATCCGCGATTGCAATGCGCTTTTTCGCTTGTTTCACCATGCTGCGATTGGTTGCAGCCTCGTCCGGGTTGTGGCAAGTTAAGCCCCTTTCCGCATCGATGCCGTTCACGCCGATGAAGATCTTGTCCGCAAAGATCTGCTCGAGAGCTTGCGTCGCCAGCGGACCCACGAGTGAAAACCAGTTGCCGCGCAGGTGACCGCCCGTGACGATCACGTCCAAGTCGCGCCGTTGGCTCAGTTCCATCGCGACATTCACGGTGTTCGTGACAACGGTAATTCCGCTCCGGTGGCGCATGCCGCGAACAACCTCGGTCGTAGTCGTGCCCGCGGTGAGCGAAATCGTGTCGCCATCCTCGATCAGATCGGCCGCCGCAATTGCAATTCTGCGCTTTTCTTCAGCCTGCTTTTCGATCTGGTCGCGAAAAGAGGAGTCGTGCCGGAACGGTTCGTATAACAGCGGCTCCACCGTCGTGGCGCCTCCGTGCGTGCGCCGCAACAGTCCCTGATTTTCCAGATCCTGCAGGTCCCGCCGAACCGTAGCGATGGACACGTTCAACACAGAACAGAGCTCTTCAACGCTGACAGAACCCGCTTGCTGAAGCGCGCGCAGGATCTTTTCGCCTCTGGTTCCCATCCCGTTTCGCGCCTGGACCGCTGGATTCATTTGACTTCAAACCGAGGATACCGGATTTGCATGCCCAAAACAAGAAACAATCATCATAATCCCGCTAATATCTCATTGCATTGCTTGTTTGTGGCTAAAACGCTCACAGTATGGGCCAGAGTCCGTCACCAGAGATTCTTCACGCCCGGACCAACCAGGAACATGACCGAATCGGCGGATCTAGAATAGCCTCAACGATGGATAGTACCAGTAAAATCCTCTTCGAATGCTCGTTTCTATTCGAAACGAGCATTTTGCGCTTGACAGAGTAGGCAATTGGCATTATCTTTCATCACAGGTCTTCGCTCAAGCGCACGTCCAATCCAGGTTCGAAAGGATCTCAACAGCGTATGAAAACGAAAAGGGCGCCGTATTTCGATAACCAGCTCTCGCGGCGGCTTAGCTTTCTTCGCTCGGGAGCGATCGCGGTCTATCTTCTGCTCTTAGGCCTTCCGCTCTCGGCGCAATTCGACACCGGCACGATTTCGGGCTCGGTTACTGACCCTTCGGGCGCCGTTGTGCCCAATGCGAAAGTGACTGTTCTGAACCAAGGCACCTCACAGAAAATCGACTTGCAGAGTACCGCTTCCGGCGCCTTCGTCGCTTCGGCCCTCCCCTTCGGCAAATACCTCGTCTCAGCTAGCGCGCCGGGATTCGCCGCCGTCACGAGCGAGACAATTTCTCTCGCGGTGGGTGCTGCAGTCCACGTTGATCTGCGCTTGACGGTTTCCTCCACCACAGCAAACGTCGTCGTAACCGGCACAGTCTCGAGCGTCAATACCGACAACACTACGGTCGGCACGACGCTCAATTCGAACCAGGTCATGAACCTGCCGGTCAACGGACGCGATGTGATGGATTTCCTGGAAGTGACTCCTGGAGCCGTCGCGACGGCCGGCACCGGTTTTCAAGGGAGCGTCAACGGAATGGAGAGCAGCTTTACCGGGCTCAACACTTTACTCGACGGCGCGGATGCAACCCGTATCGATACGAACGGTACATATAACACCGAAGGCAGCCAGGAAGCCCGAATCACGCGCGCCAGCGTCGACAGCATCCAGGAGATTGATGTCCTCAGCACCGGTTATCAGGCGGAATATGGCCGCAGCATCGGAACGGTAGTGAATCTTGTCACGAAATCCGGCACCAATGAGTTTCACGGTGTCTTATATGATTACCTGCGCAACGAAGATCTCAATGCCAGAAATTTCTTCGAGACTTCACCGCAGCCCTTTAAGCTGAATCAATTCGGCGGCAACCTCGGCGGACCCATCATCAAAGACAAGCTATTCTTTTTCGCCAACTATGAAGGGGACCGCCAGCACATCACAACCTTTGATCCGATTTTCGAAACTCCGAGTGCCGCTTTGCGCGCCCAATTTGTGCCGGCGATGCAGCCCATTTTGCAAGCACTACCTGCGCTGCCGGCGAATGCGACTGCCGTGCCAGGGACCGGTGGCGATCTCGACTTCCTGAGCGTCACTTTCCCCAATATTCTTCGAGAAGACACTGGGTCCATTAAGTTCGATTACCTGATCGGTTCCAACGACCGCCTGGCGGTCCGCTATAACATCAATGACTCGGAGACCGACATCACTTACGGCGCCAATGCAGGGCAAGTCGAAATCCTGCCGTTGCGAACGCAATACGGCCGTATCGACGAGACTCATAGCTTCAGCCCGACACTACTCAATGAATTCGGTCTCGCTGTGGACCGGTTTCACTCGCTTACAAGCTCTGCCACTACTCTGCCGATCTTCCAGGGCTTTTTTATAAACCTCGGTTCGTTGCCGGGCCCGCAGCTCTATAACCAATTGAATGTCAACACGTCATACGAACTGCTCGAGAGCCTTACAAAAACAGCCGGGCATCACACCTGGAAATTCGGCGCCGACATTCGCACCGTCAGATCGAACACGACATTACGCAATAACCAGGTCTTCGACTTCGCAAGCTTTTCAGATCTGGCGAATGACCGACCTTTCATACTGCAGACGCTCGGATTCCCGATGATTGGTTTGAACAATTCGAACCTGGATTTTTATGCCCAAGACGACTGGAGAGTCAGGCCTGGATTGACCATAAACTTTGGACTCCGTTACGAGTACAACACCGTTATTACTGAGTCGCACGGCAGGCTGCAAAACTTTGATCTCGTCAGCCAGTCTTTTATTCCATCGTCGGAAGGCGCCTATAAGCCGGATTACAACAATTTTGCTCCGCGACTCGGCTTCTCGTGGGACCCGTTTGGCAAAGGCAAAACCGTGATTCACGGATTCGGAGGCATTTTCTATCTACCCATGCTGGTTGGATCGCTGAATTCGCTTTCGTCTAACATCCCCGCCTTCGCGGGCGAAACAATCAATGTCTTCCAGGCGCCGCTCGCCTATCCGGAACCGAATCCGCCTTTCATACCAGGAACGCAGAACATTCAAGCCTTCGATAGGAACTCTCGCGACACCTACAGCGCGCAGTGGTTATTCGGCGTGCAACAGGAAATTGCAAAGCAAACCGTTCTCGAAGTAAATTACGTCGGTAGTAAGACAAATCATCAACCCGCCGGTGCGGCCTTCGCAGGATTAGAAGTAAACCCACTCAACCCGTTGACGGGGACCAGACCTTATCCCAACTTCGGAGATGAGCGTGAGCTCGGCGCCTTTCTCCAGTCCAAATACGATGCGATGCAAACCCAGCTTCGCCATCGCACAGGTAAAGTCGACTTCGATGTCAATTACACGTGGTCTCATGAAATCGACAACACTCTCAACGTCTTTGGCACTTTTGAAGATCCCTACAACTACAATCTCGATCGTGCCAGCGGAGATATTGATGTCCGCAACAACTTCTCGGCAGATATGGTTTACACCCTTCCGGAGTTGCGGGGCTCGAATGGTTTCATCCATTCGCTGTTCGGTGGCTGGCAAGCAAGCAGCATCTTCCAGGCGCGCTCCGGCCTGCCCGTGAACATTCAACTTGAAAGTGGATTCTTTGCCCCTCCGTTCCGTCCGAATTATGTTTCCGGCCAACCCATCTACGTTTCGAATCCTCACTATCCCGATTCAAGCTTCAATGCCGCTGCATATTCCGTCGAGCCCGATTACAACCAGACTCTGACCGTAGGGAACGTGGGCCGGAATACCGCTCGTGGTCCGGCGTTTTATCAGTGGGATCTTTCGGCCATGAAATCGTTCCCCATCGGCGAGAGAGTGCGCCTTCAATTCCGGGCGGATCTCTTCAATCTTTTGAATCACCCGAATTTTGCAAATCCGAATAACGGGCTCTGCAATTCAATCACGCTGCCAAATACTTCTACGGGAACTCCAGCAGTCTGTGTGGCTGATCCTACCTTTGGCGAGAGTGCTTCGACTATTGGAACGCTGGTGGGAACCGGAACCTCACGCCAGGTGCAACTCGCACTCAAGTTGATGTTTTGATCCGGGGGATTGCTCCCGTCCAAATGCAGGAGGACCATTAGAGCAGGTATGGATAGCTAGTTGATTGTCAGCATAAACATCCCGGAAAATCTTTATCAGCAAGCACGGGAGATCGCCGACTCGCAACACTTATCCGTTGATGACGTCATTTCATCAGCTTTTCCGGAACAGCTTGCCGCCTGGGGGCGGCTGAAGCAGAGAGCGGCGGGAAACATTCCTCAGCGTGCTCGACAAGGTCCCTGATGTCGAGGCCGAAGAGTTCGATCGGCTTTGACCCGTTTTTTGCGCGCGACTGTTCTCGGGCTCTTAGCGACGATCGGAAGATGTTAATCGATGGTGCGCCCGGCATGATTCGAACATGCGACCTTCTGGTTCGTAGCCAGACGCTCTATCCAACTGAGCTACGGGCGCGCACTATTTATCGAGTATACCAGCGTAAGAGAGGCGGAGAGCGGAGTCCTGAAGGACCATGGCAGAGGTGCAATTGCGGCCGGAAGCTTTGGCTCGATAGAGGGCCTCATCGGCGACGCGGACGAAGACTTCGGCGGAGCGTTCCGAGCCGTCCGATACGGTCACTCCGAAGCTGGCACTGACGCGGAGTTCGGCTCCGTCGACGTTCATGGGCCGTGCGCAGAGTTTGACCCGCATGCGCTCGGCCTGTTGGGTAGCCTGCTCTAAATCGCAATTGGGGAGGACGACCAGGAACTCCTCGCCTCCGTAGCGGCCGACTTGATCGTAGCTTCGGGTATTGGTGCGGAGGCGGACGGCCGTTTCGCGGAGGACTGTGTCTCCGGCGAAGTGGCCGTAATTATCGTTGATCTGCTTAAAGTGGTCGAGATCGAGCAAGATGATTCCAACAGTGCGGCCGTCGCGATGGCAACGGGCGAGTTCATGATCCAAGACCGCCGCAATGGCGGACCGATTCGGCAACAGGGTTAACAGATCCTTATTGGCGCGTTCACGCAGCTCTTCGCGGGCGCGGAGCAGATCCATTTGGAGGTCGATCATGCGCTTTCCGACGTTCAGCCGGACTTTCAGCTCATGTTCATTAAAGGGCTTCACGATGTAATCGTCGGCGCCCGCCTCCATACCCTCGACGATCTCTTCGGTGGTGTTTTTAGAGGTTAAGAGGAGGATATAAGGATAAGGTTCGCGCAAGGTTTCGCGGACTTTCCGGCACACGTCGGGGCCTGTGTAGCCGGGCGGCATTACCCAATCGAGAATGGCCAGCGGCGGGGCGTCCGGTCCAGCCAGGATATCCCAGGCTTGGGACCCATTTTCCGCGAGCACGAGGTCGTAACCCCAGCGCGAAAGGGCAGTCCGCAGCAACGCGCGGGACATCGAGCTATCGTCGGCAATCAGCACCCTCATTTTGCGTGAGTACGTTCCGTTCGTCTACTTGTCTCATCGTTTGCAACCGGGCAAAGGATGAGGGTATCCCTTATCGGATTTAAAAGTTTTTCCGTTCCGGTTAGTAAAATTGCCTGCCGCGTCCGCAAATCGAACGAAACATTACTGCTCTTTACTATGAGGCTTGGAGCTTGCAAACGTCAATAGGCGGCTAAATCGCTCCGTACTAAGGGATATCAGGCGAAGCCGATCCTTTATGATGGGGGTGCTAACGGTTTTTTCGCGGATCCGCCAATGGTCCCGTGAGCTTGGGCCCGCATAGACAGATAAGGGTTTGCCTGGCGGTAAGAAGGAGCTTTGCATGAATAATTCAGTACTTGTCCCGATGGTAGTCGAACAGACTTCCCGGGGCGAACGCGCTTACGACATTTACTCCCGGCTGCTTAAGGAGAATATTATTTTCCTGGGCACGCCGATTGACGACAATGTCGCGAACCTGATTATGGCCCAGATGTTATTTCTGGCGGCCGAGGACCCGGAGCGCGATATCTCGCTCTACATTAATTCGCCGGGAGGATCGATCACGGCGGGGCTGGCGATTTTGGACACAATGCGGCTGGTGGAGCCCGATATTGTCACCTATTGCCTGGGCCAAGCAGCCTCAATGGCGGCGGTTCTGCTGGCCTGTGGGAGCAAAGGAAAGCGATTCAGCCTCCCTCATTCGCGCATTTTAATCCACCAACCTTCGATGAGCGGTTTGGGTGGACAGGCGGCCGATATCGACATTTATGCACGTGAAATTCTTCGCATGCGTCAGTCGTTGAACGAGATTCTGGCCGAAGCTACCGGGCAACCGGTTGAGAAGATCGCTCGCGACGTGGATCGCGATTACATTTTGGAGGCTGACGGGGCGCTCGATTACGGAATGATTGACAGAATTATTACGACCCGTGGACCGCAGCAGATTCCGACGCGGTAGCTTCATGAAGTATCTTTAATTAACCCTGCAAACCAGGGTCCTAAGGTCCCTGCCACTTCTTCTATGAAACAGGGGTGGCAGGCAAATCGCTCTAAGATGTTGAAACCGGTGCGTAACCGGACGCGAACTATCGGCAGCGGAGAGTGGTCCGATATGCAAGCAAGAGAATGGCCACTCTATGGCATTCAGAAAAGCCCTACTAGAATTGGAAGTCTAATAGAATTTACACCTTGACCGCTCTTAATGGGCTGCGATAAAGTGATGGTTCTGTTACAAGAAGACTGACTCATAAGGTTTGCTTATCGAATGATTGTTCGCTCATTCCCAGTCCTTACTGGCGTCGCCCTCTTGGCATCCTTCGCCGGCCTCTCCAGTGGGGCGTCCAGCCCGAGTTGGATTAAAGGCGTTACATTTTCTACGAATGCGGATAACAGCTCATCGGAACTAGCGGCGATAACCTCTAATAATATATCCGCGGCAGATACGATTCACTCGGCGGAAGCGGATGAACGAATCGCGCGGGCGGACCGGCATTTTAACGCCGGCAGGCAGCTTTATTTTCAAGGAAACTTAGCGGGCGCCCGACGCGAATTCGACGCAGCGGTGGACGCTCTGTTAAACGCCTCGGACAATTTGCCGGACCGCAATCGCATAGAGCGGCGCCTGGACGAGATCAGCGATCAGATTTATCGCTTTGATGTAGAAAAGCTGGGCGCGGGCATGACCGAAGATGCGGTGGTGTTCGACAAAGCTCCTATTGATGAGATCAGCAATTTGACGTTCGCGGCGGATCCTAATTCCTTGCCGTCGGACCCGGGGCTTGCGCCAAAGCTGAAGAACGAATTAAACCAGACGACTTCCGGGATTCCGCTGGACCTGACCGATCCTGTGCTGCGTTTTGTGCATTACTTCTCGACCGATCGCGGACGTGAGATCTTACTCGCCGGCTTCAAGCGGTCCGGGCGCTACCGGCCTTTGATTGAGCGCATCTTTGCGGAAGAAGGGGTTCCACGGGAATTCATCTATCTGGCGCAGGCCGAGTCTGGCTTTCTGCCGCGAGCAGTTTCGAACAAGCAAGCAGTGGGGATGTGGCAGTTTATCGCAGGAACGGGCAGCCGTTACGATCTGGTCCGCACGGCGGGTCTCGATGAGAGACTGGACCCGGAGAAAGCTACGCGGGCGGCGGCGAAGTATTTGAAAGACCTCTATGCGCGGTATGGGGACTGGTACCTGGCGATGGCTGCCTACAATTGCGGCGAGGGGAACGTGGACCGCGCCGTGGAGCGGACCGGGTATTCGGATTATTGGGAACTCTTGAAGCGCCGCGCGCTGCCGCGCGAGACCTCGGCGTACGTACCGATCATCGTCGCGATGACGATCATGGCCAAGAATCCGCAGGATTATGGTTTGGAAAGCATCGACGTGGATCCAGCAGTCGAGTACGAGAACATTCAGCTGACGGCTCCGACCAACCTGGACCTGGTTGCCGATGCGGCGCTACAGCCCGTTTCGATGATACGTGATTTGAATCCGGCGCTTCTGACGACAGTGGCTCCGGCTGGTTTTCAGATTCACGTCCCGAAGGGCACAGCGCAAGCCACTTTGGCTGCGCTTGAGACGGTCCCGGCGCCGAACAGAAACGCTTGGCGGATTCACCACGTAACAGCTGGTGACACCCTGGCGGCCATTGCCCAGACGTACCATACGACGGCGGACCGTATCGTCGCGGCGAACAACTCGGCAGACGCACTCGAAGCAGGCGATGTGTTGCTGATACCGGCTACGTATCACGCGCCGGCGGCAACCGTGCTGCATGGTCAAGCTCGCACATCGCGGCGGAAAGCGCTGACGCCGAGACCGCAACAGTCAAGTCCGAAGGGCGCCTCAGCGCATGTTCCGCAAACACACGCTCCACAAACACAAGCGAAGCTGGTGGCGGCGCGTCATCTAACGGGTCCGGCTTTGCATCGCAAGGCGGTGGTTCGAACGGCGGTCCTTCAACAGCACTAGGAACTGAGTTCGAAGCAGTAAAGCTAAGCAGGAACGAGACGCCCGGAGAGAGAATCCGGGCGTTGTTGTTTTCAAAATGCGAATTTCTCTTGCCAACTCAGCATGCCTTGTGAAATCATTTGGCTTCTTGCATCATCTCGATGCGTAGTTGTAAATGAGTTTGCGAAAGGACCACGTGCATGAGTGAGACGATTCTGCTGAGACCAGAAGAAGAAGACGACGATGACTTTGACTACGAGGATGAGCACGTAGAACTCGAGTCAGATAAAGACGAATACGACGAGGATGAACGGGAAGAAGCGGCAGCGAAGCCTGCTCCACCAGCGTCAAAGCATACACATACCCATACCGCGCCGGAATCAAAGGGCGAACCAGCGAAGGAGCCGGTGGAACCGCTGGAGATCGAAGAGGTGCTAATTGCCGAGGCGGTGGAAGAGCCGCTAGCGGAGAAGAAGGCGACGAAGAAGGCTGCGGCAAAGGCAAAGAAGGCCGCGGCGGCTAAGAAGACGGCCGCTGCTACGAAGAGTGCGCCCCCTCCAGCAAAGACTGTGGCGAAGAAAGCTGCGCCCGCGACCAAGAAGGCCGTTCCTAAGAAGGCTGCAGCAAAGAAGGCTGTCGCCAAGAAGACCGCGGCTAAAAAGGCCGTTAAGAAGGCCACTAAGAAGGCGGTGAAGAAGGCTGCGCCAAAGAAAGTGGCGGCGAAGAAAGCCGTTGCGAAGAAGGCTGTAAAGAAGGCTGTCGCCAAGAAGGGCGTGGCGAAGAAAGCGGTTAAGAAGGCAACTAAGAAGCGCCGTTGATGGGTTCCGCCGGGCTCACCGCAGGAATGTTGCGGGAGCCCGGCAGAGGCACAGTTTATTGGGGTGCTTTGCGGACGGCCGCACGGCAGCGGTCGAACAATTCGAGCAACGCTTCGGCGTACTCCTCGCTCGAACGCGCCGTTTTCCCGGCGAAGCCGGTCGTGGAGGGCCCCTTTCCATAGCCAGTCGTAACGGCAATAAACTTCATGAGCTCAAGGGCTACCTCGTCGGGGCTCCCGGCGTGCTCTTGCTTCGGGGCCTCTTGCTTCTCGTTGCTGTCTGCAGCCATTCGGTTTCGTTATGCTCCTTCGTGAGATGTGGCAGGCGGCGGCGCGCCCTCGGACCACGAACTGCTAGCCTGATTCTCTCACCTCCCCTGGTTTTGAGGAACTCGCCCAAAACGGGTCCGGCGTGGCCGCCCGAGTTCCTGACCCTGTTTTGGCGGCACGCCGTCCCCTTTGCGCTTCCAAGATGCCAGTACGCGCCCGTAACCTGATCCGGAAAATGCGCGGGGGCGCGCAGGCGCACCTGTTGGAAGGGGAGGACGGCGCATTTTATGTGGTGAAGTTCAGCAACAACCCGCAGCACCGACGCATTCTGGTTAACGAGTGGCTGGCGAACGCATTGTTGCGGCACCTTCAGGTGCATGTCCCTGAGACGGCCATTGTCGAGTTGACGCCGGAGTTCATTGAGAGGAGTCCGGATCTGTACTTTTCGCTGGGTTCGCGACGGGAGCCGGTTGCCGCTGGTTTGCACTTTGGATCACAGCTCGCCGTACATCCGGATCGGGTAGCGATCTTCGATTTCCTGCCAGACACGTTGCTGCACAAAATTGAAAACCGGGCTGATTTCCTGGGCGTTCTGGTGTTCGATAAATGGGTGGGGAACGCAGACTCGCGGCAGGCGGTGTTCTTTCGGGCAAAAGCAAAGAGCTGGACGCCGTTGAAGGGCGAGGCGCCAGCGCGGGTAGGGTTCTTTGCGCAGATGATCGATCATGGGTTCGCCTTCAATGGACCGCATTGGGATTTCGCGGATTCGCCATTGCAAGGGTTGTATTCGCGAACTACCGTTTACGATGAGGTGAACTCACTAGATTCCTTTCAGCCGTGGTTGGACCTGATACGACATTTTCCGGTGGAAGTGGTCGATGCGGCGTGGAAAGAGATCCCACGCGACTGGATCCGAGAGGACGAGGATGCGCTCGAGGCAATGCTCGAAAAACTATTGAAGCGCCGCACGCGGGTACCGGACCTGATCCGGGATTTGAGGGCCAAGCGACCCACAGGTTTTGGTAATTGGAAGGGCTGAGTGATAGAACATTCAGCATGCGAAATTTTTTCAGATTGCCCCTCGAGTTGTGTGCCGTTGCGCTGTGCGCGGGCACGTTTTTGGTGCAGGCGCAAACGGAACCACTTCAACGCTTAGTCGAGTTAGCGCGCCAAGGGGCGGCAGCACCCGGGCTAGCGGACTCCGTGCGCACCACGCTTTCGCCCAAAGGCGGCCAGACAGTTTGGGGTCAGGACTACCTGTTTGTGACGCAGTCCAGCGCCCCGGCGTCGGTCTCGATCGATCTGGGAACTCCGCGGGCGATGGAGCAGATTCAAGGGTCCGATCTGTGGATGCTGCTGATCAAGATGCGCGTGGGCGTGACGCATGCCTATCAGTATTCGGCGAATGGAAAGCCTCTGGGAAATCGCGGGGACCTGGCCGGCTTCAACCCCGATTCGTACCCAAGGCCCGGCGTGCCGAAGGGCAAGACGAGCGAAAAGCATACGATTACCAGCAAGATCTACGACGGCATGAAGGCCGACTATTGGATCTATGCTTCGCCGGGTGTAGACGCAAATGTGCCGGCGCCGTTGATGGTGTGGCAGGACGGACAGGGGCTGGTAAACGACAGAGGCATTCGGCTTGAGACCGTGACCGAGAACCTGGTTGCGCAGAAATTGATCCCGCCTATGGTGGAGGTCCTGATTGCGCCGGGCTTTTCGCCGGACGGGAAAGCGATGCGGTCGATCGAGTACGACACGGTGAGCGACCGTTACGACCGGTTCCTGATGGAGGAAGTTCTGCCGGAGGTGGAGAAGGTTTACAAACTTCGCGAGGACGGTTATAGCCGAGGGATTGCAGGGGAGTCTTCGGGCGGAATCTGCTCATTGAACGCTGCGTGGTTTATGCCGGAGAAGTTCAGCCGGGTGCACTCGGCAATCGGCAGTTTTACATCGATTCAATGGCATCCGGAGGAGAAGTTGGACGGCGGGAACCTATATCCGTTCATGGTTCGCAAGATGCCGAAGCGCAATATACGGATGTGGATGAGCGACGGGACGGACGACCTTGAGAACAATCACGGGTCGTGGCCGTTGCAGAACATTGAGCTGGCGAATTCGCTGAAAATGATGGGTTATGACTACCATTTCCGCTTCGGGTTGGCGACGCATGATGCGGCGCAGGTAGGCATAGATCTGCCAGAATCGCTGACCTGGCTGTGGAGAGGTTATGACCCGAGTAAAACTTCGGATGAGTTCACAATGGATCCGGCGGAGAAGGACAAACCTTACTACCGGGTGACGATCACAAATCGGGATTCGTGGTAACCGGCGAGGCCTACAGAACGCCTTAACGAAAGCTTACAACGTTTCAATTAGCGGACCCAATCCCATTGCTCATTCCTCGAACCGGTTTAGGACTATTCATGCGCTCTGCCGCCGCTGTGGCAATATTCGCTTCAGCCAGTTACGGAGCCAACACGCAGCCGGTGTCCTCTCAGGCGACCGCGGGGACTCCAGATGATTTCGGCAAGGTGATTTCTCCATTTGTAGCCCAGAACTGTGCACTTTGTCACAACGAGAAGCTGAAGACGGCAGGGTTGAACCTGGTAGGGTACACAACGACTGCGGCGATGCTGAAAGACCGCGCCGAGTGGGAAAAGGTGGTTTCGAAGCTCGAGTCGGGCGAGATGCCTCCCAAAGGACTGCCGCGGCCTAACCCAGAGGACATTAAGGCCGTAACGAGCTGGATTGAAGACCAATTTGCGATTGCCGACAAGAATGCCAAGCCAGATCCGGGACATTTGGTGGCGCATCGGCTGAATCGGGCGGAGTACAACAACACCATACGGGACCTGCTGGCGGTGCATTTCAAACCGTCGTCGGAATTTCCGGCGGACGATTCAGGGTACGGGTTCGACAATATCGGCGATGTATTGACGGTATCGCCGGTGCTGACTGAGAAGTATCTGACGGCAGCCGAGCAGATTGCTGTGCAGGCCATTCCCGCAGCGAAGACCGGCGAGGCTGGATTGCCGGAGAGTTATAAGCGCATTTTCGTTTGCGGGCACGGGCCGGGCGAACACACGAAAGAGTGCGCGCGGACGGACCTGGCGCATTTAGCTCAGCTTGCTTACCGTAGACCGGTGACGGAAGACGAGGTCAAGCATTTGACGCGGTTGGTCGTGAGGGCGCAACACGCAGGGCTGCCGTTCGACCAAGCCATGCGAGTTGGCGTGGAGGCGATCCTGTGTTCGCCGAATTTCCTGTTCCGGATTGAGCGCGACCCAAGCCCGTCCGACCCGACGCCCCACCCGATCAGCGATTACGAACTGGCATCGCGGCTGTCGTATTTCCTTTGGAGCAGCATGCCGGATGCCCAACTTTTTCAGTTGGCGGAAGAGAAGCGGCTGAATAATCCCGAGGTGCTGGAGGCGCAGGTGCAGCGAATGCTGAAGGACTCTCGGTCGGCGGCGCTGGTGGATAATTTTGCGGGGCAGTGGCTGGAATTTCGCAATCTCGACTTGATCCATCCCGATAAGAAGAAATTTCCGGCGTACACGCCGAAGCTGCGCAAGGAGATGGTAACCGAGACACGCATGTTCGTCGGCGGGATTATTCAAGAAGACCGGAGCGTCCTCGATCTCATTGACGGGGACTACTCCTACATGAACGAGGATTTGGCGAAGTTTTATGGAATTCAGGGCGTCACGGGCGATGATTTCCGGCGGGTATCGCTGGACGGGACCGAGCGGAGCGGGGTTCTGACCCAGGCGAGTATTTTGACGGTCACTTCCTATCCGACACGGACCTCGCCGGTGCTTCGGGGCAAATGGATTTTGGAGAATTTCCTAAATTCGCCGCCACCACCGCCTCCGCCGGGTGTGGGATCGCTCGACACCAAGGGTGCAGCGACCACCGGGACGATGCGGCAGCAAATGGAAAAGCATCGAGCAGATCCGATCTGCGCCGGGTGCCATACGCGGATGGACCCACTGGGCTTTGCGCTTGAAAACTACAACGCGATCGGGCAATGGCGGGACAAGGAAGGCCAATTTCCGATTGATGCGAGCGGGTCAATGCCCAACGGGAAGAAGTTTAACGGTTCGAACGAGCTAAAGGCTTATCTGAAATCGAATCCGGATGCTTTTGCCGCCTGCTTGACCGAGAAATTGATGACATACGCATTGGGGCGAGGCGTAGAAGATTATGACCGCCTGGCTGAACGCCAGATTGTAAGAAACATGGGCGCGCAGGACTATCGGTTTTCAGCGCTCGTATTAGGAATTGTCGATAGCATGCCGTTCCGTATGGGACGGGGCGATTTGGGATCACAGGAAGGACGAAGCGAATGATTCTGACCGGAAAGCATCTGTCACGCCGAATGATGCTGCGGGGAGTGGGCGCGGCGGTGGCGCTGCCTGCGTTGGAGGCGATGGTTCCCGCGGTTGCGCTGGCATCGCGTGTTTCGAAGAAGGTAGCGCCGGCGCGAATGGTGTTTGTCTATGTCCCGAATGGGGTCGACATGTCGCGATGGAGGCCTTCGACGGAGGGTGCGGCATTCGATTTTCCAGTGACTCTGGAACCCCTGGCTCCGCACCGGGAGAACACGCTCGTATTTTCCGGCCTGATGGACCACAATGGCATGGCTTTGGGTGATGGACCGGGCGATCATGCGCGGGCCGCAGCGAGCTTTCTAACCGGCGTACATCCTAAGAAGACGGCGGGCTCCGATTTTGCCGCGGGCGTGTCAGTGGACCAGGTGGCCGCTCAGAAGATTGGACGGACGACGCGGTTTTCATCGCTGGAGCTGGGCTGCGAAGCGGGGGGACTTGCGGGGAACTGCGACTCCGGCTATAGCTGCGCGTATGTAAACAGTATTTCGTGGCGGTCGCCCACGGTGCCGAACCCTCCGGAAGTGAATCCACGGGCAGTGTTTGAGCGGCTATTCGGGGCGGACGAAGACGCAGCCGATCCGCGGACCCAAAATCGGCGTGAAAAGCTGAGGATGAGTATCCTCGATTTAGTTGCCGACGACACGCGTAAGCTGCAAGGCGATGTAGGACCGACAGATCGGCGGAAGCTGGACGAGTATTTCACCTCGATTCGCGAGGTAGAGCGGCAAATCGAGATCGCCGAAAAGCAGACCCGGCAGCATACGATGGCGGTTCCCAATTTTGGACGACCGGACGGCATTCCAGCCGAGTTCGACGTTCATGCGCGATTGATGTTCGACCTGCTGACGGTCGCATTGCAAAGCGACACTACGCGTATCGCGACGTTCCTGATGGCTCACGAGGGAAGCTCGCGGGCTTATCCGGAGATCGGAATACCGGAAGGGCATCATGGGCTTTCTCATCACAGGGGCGATCCGGAACTGATCGCCAAAGTTGCGAAGATCAATCGATTCCACATGGAACAGCTCGCCTATTTCACGGCTAAGCTGAAGTCCATCCCGGAGCATGACGGGACGCTGCTGGACCGGACGATGATCGTGTACGGGAGCGGAATTAGCGACGGCAACCGGCATAATCATGATGACTTGCCCGTGGTGATGACGGGTGGTTCGGAACTGCTGCAGACCGGGCGGCATGTCCGCTATGCGCAGAGCGTGCCCGTGACGAACCTTTTCCTAAGCATGCTGGATGTGGCGGGTGTTCCCACGGAAAAGCTGGGCGATAGCCAGGGGCAGCTGAATTATTTGAGCGGCATCTCGAAGGCGTAGGCGAACGAGCTCTCAGCGGATAGCGATCAGCGCTCAGCTTTTGAAAAAAGGCCTCACTTCCCTCGTTTGCCGGGCCGAATCCTGACGTTCCTTCGGCTGAGCCAGCTTCGAGCGACGCTGGCACGCGGTATTGTCAGCCCGCAGTGCTGAGCGCCTCGAGACTGTCGACGATGCCGGTCATCAGTTTGGCTTGATCTTGAAGAGACTTGCTGGCGGCGGCGGTTTGGTCGGCGCTTTCAGCGGCTTTGCGGGTTATAGAGAGGGTGCTCGAAAGAGCGTCGGAGATCTGTTCAGAGCCCGAGACCTGCTGCTCCGAACCCTTCGCGATGGATCCGACTATGCGTTGAATGTGTTCGCTCGCCCCGGTTATACCGGCGATGGCAGCGCCCATTTCTCGCAAGCGCTGAGTGCCGCTTTGGGCGCTTGCGACTGATGCCGAGATGACGCTGGACGTATCTTGGGCGGCATTTGCACAATTCTGAGCAAGTCTGCGGACTTCGTCGGCAACGACAGCGAATCCCATGCCCGACTCTCCAGCCCGAGCGGCCTCAACGGCTGCATTCAGGGCCAAAATGTTGGTTTGGAAGGCAATGCCGTCGATCACGCGTATGATTTGGGAGACACGCTGGGTGGAATCTTCGATCTGCTGAATACTGACGGTCAGATCGGCCAACGATTGGTTCGCCTGGGTGACTTGCCGGTTAACATCGCCGACCAACTCAGTGGCCGAGGCCGAACTTTTTGCCGCGGCTTCGGAGATAGCTTTCATTTGGAGGGCAGCAGCCGAGGTATTTTCGATGGTCGTGGTTTGTTCTGAAGCGCCTTCCGAAAGCCTTGCGCTGGCGTCTGAGAACTGTTGAACGGCTTCGGAGACCTGTTCCGCACTCTTGCGCAACTGTTCCGAGACGATGCCCTGAGCCCGAATCGCACGGCCGAGATGCCGCGCGATCCAACAGCAAGGAATTGCCTCAAAAGTCACGAAAACCCCGTGCAAGATGACGATGCCGAAGCCGGCCTTGTAATTGAAAACGCCCGACGGCATGAAGATCCAAAACAGCGCGTGGTGCAGAACGATGGTCGCGCCGGCCACAAGAATAGGCCAGGAACGGCCAAACACAATGAGGAACGCCAGAGACGCGAAGACATGAAAGTGCATTTCGATCATGCCGTGGCCGAGGTAAATGAGAAGCCCGCTGATCCCCATACTGGCGACGGCGAGCGAAGCCGTGGTCAAATTGGACGCTTTATCGGTCAGAAACAAAGCAGCGGGGCCGACTAACAGAAGAACGCTAACGAGAAGCGCCGCCCCAATACCCGAGTCCATCGCTGCACCGACCCCCGCCAGCACGGGGATATGCGCGGCCAGCAGTAAAAGACAGAGCCGGTTCGCCCGTTCCCGGTGCAAACGCTCGGAGACGATACCTTCATCTCTCATTTTCAAAGACATCCTTCCTTCCAAAAAGCTCGCGTAAGACGGGCCCGGCGGGGCCGCCCGAGTTCCTGATACTGCCTTGGCAGCACGCCGCGCCCTTTGCGCTCATTGGTATTTCAACCCTAGAGGATCGAGGCTCCGTTGCAGCCTATGCCCGACGGCGCAGCCGTAGATCGGCAACTCGGCAACGTCCCGGCCAGCGACCGTCTGGCGCCAAATGGCTACATCCTGGTAACCGGTGCGGGCATCGCGTCCTGGAGTGTAACCTCCGGCGTACCGGATTCGGTCCTGCGGCGAGATGATGACCAACAAGGGCGCCGCGACAATGCCAAATTGCAGCACTATGTCTTCCTGGCTCATCGTGTACACACGGAAACCGGCATGGCGTAAACGGCCGGCCAGGTCCGGACTAGCACCCGCGAAGACGACCTGTTCCCGTGCACCGGGAAGCAGTCCCCGCGAAACCAGGTGCTCGGCCACGCCCCGAGAGCACGCGCACCCAGCTGCCAACAGATGTACCGCTCGCCAACTTCCCCGCCCCGCATCGCCTAATCCGCCCTCGCCTAACCGACCAGCGAAGGCTTGGAGCGAACCCGGCTGAGCGAGATAAGGCGTGTGAGAGGCCACGAGCAACATACTCAGGACGAGGGAAACGCCGGTCGACACGGCGAACAGCGTAATTGGCAACAAACGTCGGAGCTGGCCGATGCCAGATGGCATACACTTCGGTTCATCGGCATCAGAGAGCGCGGGCAGTAGGGCGCTTCGGGCCGGATTTCCCTGGAGACTCCTCCTTGGGGGGAAGGCAGCCTGGGAGGACTACGGTTATCCGTCAGGCATCCCGTTCCGCAGCGGGTCAAATCACCGTATTTCTTCGTGCAATGAACAACATCGGGGGATCCGATTTTTGGAATTGTCCTTGATCAATCTTCCAAATAGTGTTACCCAAGGTGAAACAGATTCGTCTCTTGATTGTCTAATTCCAGAATGAAGGGAGCTTAATGTTGAAAGTTTGGACTCGCGATGTCCTGAGCGAGTTAGTACGCAATAAGCTTGAGGGTTACCGGTTTATCGTGGTTTCCAACCGCGAACCGTTTCAGCACCGCTACAAACGCGGCGAGAAGCGGGGCGGCCCTGTCGAGTGCATACAGCCGGCGGGTGGCGTGGTGAGCGCGCTCGACCCGGTAATGCAGGCCTGTGGCGGTCTTTGGATCGCGCACGGGAACGGAAGCGCTGATCGGGCGACGGTAGACAGTTTCGACCACGTAGAAGTTCCACCGAACGACCCTTCATACACACTGCGTCGTGTCTGGCTGAGTAAAGAAGAAGAAGAAGGACATTATTCTGGGCTTTCGAACCAGGGACTCTGGCCACTGTGCCATGTAGCTTTCACGCGTCCGACCTTTGAGCCCGAGCATTGGGAAATGTATCGCCGGGTGAACGAGCGATTTGCAGAAGCCGTGTTAGAGGAAGCGGGTGATGAGCCGACGTTTGTGTTCATCCAGGATTACCACTTCGGGCTATTGCCCCGGATGCTGCGGAATGCCCGGTCGAATCTGGTGATCGCACAGTTCTGGCATATTCCATGGCCGAACCGGGAGGTTTTCAATTCGTTTCCCTGGCGGGAGGAGTTGCTGGACGGGTTACTTGGCAACGATCTGCTGGGATTCCATTTGCACCACCACTGCCAGAATTTTCTAGAGACGGTCGATTGTGCTGTAGAGGCACGAGTGGACCGGGGCGGATCGGAGATTGAGCGGGGGCGGCATTCGACTCTGGTGCGGCCATTTCCGATTGGGATCGACTTCGACGAGCACACGGATCTGGCCGACTCCGAGGAGGTTGCGCGGCAAATGGAGCGTTGGGAAACGGAGCTGGCGCTGGATGGGAAGATGCTGGCGGTAGGTATTGACCGTCTGGACTACACGAAAGGTATACCGGAGCGATTGCGGGCGTTGGACCGTTTCTTTGAGCAGAGTCCAGATTATCGAGGCCGGTTGGTGTTTACGCAGATTGCTGTGCCAAGCCGCTCGGCGTTGCCGGCTTATCGCCAGATCGAGAGTGAAGTTGACGAATTGACGGCAAAGATAAACACGCGCTGGGGTACGGAGACGTGGCAGCCGGTGATTCTGCTGAAGCAGCATTACACGGTACCGGAGATGATCGGGCTGCACCGTTTAGCACAATTCTGCGTCGTAACGGCGCTGCACGATGGGATGAACCTGGTAGCGAAGGAGTTTGTGGCGAGTTGCGTGGACGAAGACGGCGTACTGGTTTTGAGCAAATTCGCAGGGGCAGCTCGGGAATTGAAGGAGGCATTGCAGATTAACCCGTTTGCGATAGAGGAAGGGGCTGCTGCTTTCCGGGCCGCGCTCGAGATGCATCCAGACGAGCGGCGGCGCCGGATGAGGAAGATGCGCGATACAGTAGAACAAAACAATGTGTACCGGTGGGCGGGTAAGCTGCTCTCGGAACTGTGCAAGATAGAATTTCCTGAGCAGGCCCCGGCGCCGCACCGGGACCGGCAACCGCTGATACGCAAACGGTTCAGCGAGGAAGCGCTAGAAGTTGCGGTATGACAGGAGCGCTTGTGAACAGTATCGTCGACGAAGTGCATACGCCCGTACCGCTGCTCTCGCACCTTGATGAGATCGAATCTCGCATCCGGAAAGCGGAGTTCATCGCGTTGTTTCTTGATTTTGACGGAACGCTTTCGGATATTGTTCCGATGCCAGGAGAGGCGGTATTGGACGAGGGGATTCGGGCCACTCTCCGTGAGATGGCGGGGCGTCCGGACTTCAACGTCTCGATCATAAGCGGGCGCTCGCTTGAGGATTTGCGCGCGAGGGCGGGGCTCGAACGCGTCATGTACGCGGGAAATCATGGGCTGGAGATTGAAGGCGGCGATGTCCGTTTCCGGCAACCGGAGGCGGAGACGCTGCGGCGAGAACTCCGTTGCGTGATGCTGCAACTGAAATTGGCACTCAGTGAGACCGAGGGCTTGGAGGTTGAAGATAAGGGCTTAACTTTGTCGGTGCATTTCCGCCGCGTGATCGAGCATTTGCACGATTGGGTGCGCAGCGTGGCGTATAGCACGATCGGCCGATCGCGGTCGTTCGTCTGTACCGAAGGGAAGATGGTGTTGGAAGTTCGTCCGCAGGTGATATGGAACAAGGGCTACGCGGTTAAGTGGATCACCACAGAAGTGCTTCCGCCTTCAGCGCTGCCAATTTACATAGGAGACGACACAACGGACGAAGATGGGTTTGCGGCTTTACCGCAAGGCATTACGATCAGAGTAGGGGACGCGTCGCAAACAGCGGCGTGCTATGTGGTACCTGACGTGCCTTCCGTGAGGCAGTTCCTCGACTGGCTGAATCACGCAAAACCGAATGCATCCATCTCAAATTCTGAGCGGACTGGAAGATGACCCGCTTTGGTACAAAGACGCAATAGTATATGAAGCGCATGTTCGCGCATTCCTGGACCACAATGGCGACGGAATGGGCGATTTCCGGGGGTTAGCGGAAAAGCTGGACTATCTGGAAGACTTGGGGGTTACGGCGATCTGGCTCCTGCCGTTCTTCCCGTCTCCCTGGAAAGACGATGGCTACGACATTTCCGATTTCCGTAATGTTCACCCCGCCTATGGGACATTACGCGATTTTCAATACTTCCTAAAGGAAGCGCACCGGCGGGGGCTGCGAGTAATTACCGAGCTGGTTGTAAATCATACCAGCGACCAACACGTCTGGTTCCAACGATCACGCCGCGCAGAGGCAGGTTCGCGCTGGCGTGATTTTTACGTTTGGAGTGACAATCCGGAGAAGTACTCGGGTACCCGGATTATCTTCAAAGATTTCGAGCCTTCAAACTGGAGCTGGGATCCGGTAGCGAAGGCTTACTATTGGCATCGCTTCTTTTCGCACCAGCCGGATCTAAACTTTGATAATCCGCTGGTGCGCCGGGCGGTCAGCCGAACGCTCGATTTCTGGGCTGAAATGGGCGTGGACGGCTTCCGCTTGGACGCAATTCCCTATCTTTACGAGCGTGAGGGCACGAATTGCGAGAATCTGCCGGAAACGCACGATTTTCTTAAAGAGTTGCGGGCGCACATGGACCAGGCGTACCCGAACCGGATGTTTCTAGCAGAGGCGAACATGTGGCCGGAAGATGCTGTGGCGTACTTCGGGAAGGCGGATGAATGCCACATGTCGTTCCATTTCCCGTTGATGCCACGGCTGTTTATGGCTCTGCGGCTTGAGGATCGTCTGCCGATTGTGGAGATTCTGAAGAGGACGCCGCCGATCCCGGAGACGTGCCAATGGGCGCTGTTCCTGCGCAACCACGACGAGTTAACGCTAGAGATGGTGACCGATGAGGAACGCGATTACATGTATCGGGTATATGCGGCCGATCAGCGGGCACGCATTAACTTAGGGATTCGGCGGCGACTCGCTCCACTGCTCGGGAACGACCGTCCCCGGATTGAAGTAATGAATGCGCTGCTGTTTTCGCTGCCGGGAACGCCGGTGATTTATTACGGCGATGAGATCGGAATGGGGGATAACGTCTACTTAGGCGATCGGAATGGCGTCCGGACGCCGATGCAGTGGAGTCCGGACCGGAACGCCGGATTCTCGCGCGCTAATCCACAAAAGCTCTATCTACCTGTAACGATCGATCCGGCTTATCACTATGAAGCGACCAATGTAGAGGCGCAACAGGATAATCCGCACTCGCTGCTGAGTTGGATGAAGCGACTGATCGCGCTTCGGAAGCAATACAAGGCCTTTGGACGGGGCTCGCTCGAATTCCTTGCGCCTTCGAATCAGCGCGTGCTCGCGTTTTTCCGACGGTATGAGCAAGAGCAGATTCTAGTAGTGGCGAATCTGTCGCGTTTCGCTCAGCCGGTGGAGTTGGATTTGCATAAATACCGAGGATATACGCCGGTGGAGATGTTGGGCCGCACGGATTTTCCGGTCATCGGCGAAACCAACTATCCGATCACGTTGGGGCCGAACTCTTTCTATTGGTTTACGCTGGAGCAGCGGTCGGTGCCGCTGCAGGTTACAACGACTGCGCCCGATGGCGACCGTCTCAAGTTGCCGGCGCTCAGCATACCTTCGCTGAGCGCGATGTGGGAAGAGAACTCGCGAGCGAATATCGCATCGGTGGCGCCGAAATTTATCGTGTCGCATAACTGGTATCAGGGCGTCGGCCGGCGCGTGCGGACAAGCGAAATTAGCGAAGTAATCCCGGTAGTGCCGAATCGGTTCTTTATTCTGCTGGTCCGGCTGGAGTATGGGTCGGGCGATCCACAGACCTACACGGTCCCGATAGGAATCGCGCGCGGCGACGAAGCGCAAATCTTGAAAGATGAGCATCCTGAGCTGTTCATTGCCGAACTGCGGGCAGCGGACGGTTCGCGGTCGTTTCTGTACGACGCAACGGCCAATAATGAGTTCTCGTCGGCGCTGCTGGAAGCATTGGCGAAGCGCAAACGGTTCCAGGGCGCGGATGGAGCGTTGACTGCGCAGCGCAACCGGCAATTCCGGCGATTGTGGGGTTCATCTCATCCAAACCTCGAACCGGTCCTGGAACCCGCCGCGCAGCGCGATACGACCATCCGGTATGGAGACCGGTTTGTTCTGAAACTGCTCCGCAACGTGGAGCCGGGCGTCAATCCAGGCGCGGAGATCGGGCAGCTTTTGACGGAAACGATACCCTTTGCGTACGTGGCTCCGTATTCCGGTTCGCTTGATTACCGAACGAATTCTGGCGAGACCACTACGGTTGCGCTTCTGCACGGTTTTGTGCCGAACGATGGGGAGGCATGGCAGTTAACGCGTACTTCCCTCAATGAGTTTTACAGCAGGTTGCCGCAGACCGGGCGGGCGAAGGATCTTGAGAAAGCGGCGCCGCCAAATATTTTCGCGCTGAGCTTCGCGTTGGCTGATCCGCCGGAGTTGGCGCACGAATTGATCGGATCGTACCTGGATTCGGCGCAGTTGATGGGGAAGCGACTGGCGGAGTTGCACCTGGTGCTGGCTCGAGCGTCGTCAGATCCGGCGTTCGCGCCGGAACCCTATAACGATTTTTACAGGCAGGGCTTCTATCACAGCATGTTGGCCCTGACGAGCCGGCGTTTCGAATTTGTGCGGCAGCGTCTTTCGGACATGATCCCAGACGTTCGGACGTTAGCAGCCAAGACATTGGAATTGGAAGATCAGGTAGCGGCCCAATTTCATGAGCTGTTTGCCCAGCGCGTTAGCTCGCAGCGGACGCGATATCACGGCCGGGCGCATCTGGCTCATTGGTTGGTATCACAGAACGATTTCGTACTCTTCGATTTTCAAGGCGATCCTGAGATGTCGCTAAGTGAGCGACGGATCAAACGCTGTCCCTTGCGGGATGTGGCAAGCATGCTCCATTCGTTCGGATACGCAGCGCAGGCAGCGGTGTTGCGGCACGCAATCGGTGAGCGGAATGAGGCGTCTACACGGTACAACCTGAGAATCTCGGCACGATTCTGGTTATCGCACGTGGCGGCGGCGTTCCTGCGGGGCTACTGGAATGCAGCGAAGGGCGCCGCGTATTTGCCGCGTACACAGCCACATCAGCAGTTGCTCTTGGACACCCATATGCTGGAACGGGCGCTGCTCGATGTGCGTACGAATTTGAACGAAGCTCCCGATTTGGTGGCGGTGCCGTTCCGGGTAATTCTGCATTTGTTGAATGTGGAAGTGGAGCGGCCGGCAGGGGAGTGGCCGGAGTCGGCCAAAACGGCGCTGTGAGCGGTTTCGAGAGCTTGAGTTACAGGTCCGTTGAAGACGCCCTCCCTGCCGGTCGGGGTTCCGTTGCGGGATCGCGTCTTCATTATCTTTAGTGGCCCGAAGGGCAGTAGGACACTCCGTTCAGGTCGACAAGCTAGCCCGAATTCCGGTGTAAGACTTCGACTACGTTGCGGACGTACTGCTCGGAAGTGAGTTGGTCCGTGTGTTCGGGTGGGAATTCGACGAGCCCACGAAAGTAGTTGGCCAAGTCGTCAAAGAGAGCCAAGCGGGGAAGGTCTTCGAGTGTGTCGCGGCGGAGTAGAGCATCTACGGCAAGCGCGGCGATGTGCGTGGAAATGCGCTGGCGGAGGCGGGCGCAAAGGACCTGATGAGAGAGGAAGGAGTTATACCTTCCGCGGACGAGAGCTTCGAAGTGGGGCGGGAGGGGCCGATGAGAGCGCACGACAACGGTACCACCGGCGAAGTCACCTAAGCGTTGGAGGCGGCGGTTCGAGAGCATCGCGAGGCCACCCACCAGGCCGACAATCGGAAGCAGGTCGATGGTGCGCACCAGGTTGCGGATGGCGACCTGATGGAATTGCAATTCAAGACCGGCAGTGTCAATCACACGCAGGCCGAAGAGCCATTTGCCCAAAGTCTGACCCTGCCAATAGTATTCGCAAAGCATTCCGTATAGGGTCCAGACAGCGAAGTAGCCGAGGATGATCAGTCCAGTACCGAAGTCCTGCGACAGCTTGACTATCGTCGAGAGGACACGATCAAGAGCGCTGAGTAGAGCGATGACAATAAAGACATCGGCGAGAAAGGCGAGGCAGCGGGTAATGGGCCCGGCGAGCGGTAACGAGAACGTCACCCCCTGGGGTAAGCGGACTTCAAGCGTCAGCGCTGCTTCAATCATGCCGATCTTTCCCAGCCTGGGCGCGGCCGGAGCGCGAGAGAAAAAGAGCCAGCGCCGCGAGTTCGACGAGACCGAACGCGATTTTGGCAGCATAGGGCAGCACCGGCTCATGATATTGGGACACAAAGGACTCGATGAGGCCAGCCCAGACAAGCAAGACGGTGGATCCGGCGGCGAGGGTGAACACGTCGGCTGAGATGGCTCGCAGGCGTTCCGCACGAGTGAGGCGGCTCTGCCATCCGATCAGCGCGCCGGCGAGTATGAAGCCGGCTTGGCTGGCGATGAGCAGCGCGGGAATTTCAAAGACTCCGTGTGGAAGAAGCCAGCCGAGAAGAAATTTCGACTGGCCGGCGTGAATGTAGTCGAACGCCACGGCGCCCAAATCCAAACCGTTCGAAAAGACGATTAGCACAGTCACTATGCCAAACGTCATCCCGGCGGCCATGGAAGTGAACGATACTCCGATGTTGTTGGCCATGAGGGAGGCGGAAAACTCGATTTGGTGACCAGCAATCTGTTTGCCCTTATCTTTTTCTTCCTGTTTGACGCGCGCAGCGGGATCGGTCATCAGGTGCGGGAACGGCATCAAGACGCGCTTGGCATCGGCATCAAGACGAAGAAGTGTAACGCCGAAGCCGGTTCCAAGGGACATCAGGCAACAGGCGAGCACGAAGGCGCGCCATTGGCGGCGGAAGGTGAGCGGGAAGGTTTGGGTAAGCCAGTGTAACGGGCGGAATCGGCCTTGGCGGCGGCCGGAGTGAATCTGAGTGTACGCGCGAGCAACGAGCGCTTGGAGATAGGCGGATAGCTCAGGCTGGGCGGCTTCCTGAAGACGACCGAGATCAGCGGCGGCGCGCTGATAAAGGTCGAATAAATGGAGCGACGCCTGAAGCGAAGGGCGATAGAAGCGATCGCGATCGAAGGGCTGCAGGGCTTGGTCGAGTTCCTCCCAATAGGGGCGTTCGTGGGCTAGAAAGCGTTCGAGGTTGAGGATCATAGGAGCTGGCGCTCCTTGATATCGAGATACTCGGTTGCGGCGGTGAGGCCAAGGCGGCTGGGGGTGACGTTGTGCATGCGAATGCCGACCGTAGAGAGTTGGAGGCGGACTTGGGCCAGTTTTTTCCAGAGGAGATGGCCGCCCAGGTGTTGGTAAATCTCGTCGGAACTCTCAACCGAAGAAGAGAAGAGCGGCTGGACGAAGGCATCGGCGGGGGATGCAACGACGATCAGATGCTGGCGGGCGAGCAGGCGGCTGGCATTGAGGAAGGCTTCAGCGAGTTGCGGCTCGGCGAGGCTGGTGAAGAAGACGATAAGGGCGCGGCGTTTCACGCGTTGGCGGAATGCTGCGCAGATTTCGTCGTAACCGGGCGCCGCGAGGCGCGGGCGCAGTGGATAAAGAGCGCGGCGGAAGGCGAGATCGAAGGAAGCAGCGCCGCTGGACTTGATGAAGTAATCGATGTGGTTGGCGAAGGTGGCGAGTCCAAAGCGATCGCCCGCCTCACGCACGGCGTAATAGAGCATCAGCGCGGAGCGAATATACTCATCGAGAACAGTTACGCTTTGATTCTCACTGTTGACGACGCTACGCCCAGAAAGACGGGAATAGTCGATCACGGCATAGATGTCCTGGGTTCGTTCGACCTGGTAGTCGCGAACGATGGGAAGACGGCGGCGGGCGGTGGCCTTCCAATCCATATCGCCGAAGTCGTCATTTGGTACGAACTCTCGAAGCTGTTCGAACTCACGGCCGCGGCCGTTCCGTGCGACGATTCGCCGGCCTCCATGAAGCTTGGAGGCGAGCAGCCGGGCGGTTTCCTGCGCAATGGGTAGAAGAGCAGGTTGGACAAGCAGAGTAGCGTCAACCGGGAGCGTGCGTCGAATCTGCCATAGGCCGAGAACCGAGTAACAACCCAGGAACGCTCGCTCAATAAGGAACTCGCCACGCATGCGGCCGAGGAAGCGCATTTCAAAGAGTAGCCCTGATTGCAGTTCGGGCGCAGGCGCGATGAGGTCGTCATGGATGGGCTCGATCTCAGCCGGCAATGCCAGAGCGATGCGGATTTTGGCCGGAGTGGAACTGGCGTTGGGGGACCGGCGCAGTTCGATGGTGAATGGCTGTTCCCGATTCAACGATGCCCGAATGCTAGAGGGCAGAATCAAAGTGAATTCATCGAGCCGGCGGCGAGAGAGGAGCGCATCAAATCCGCAAATCACAAGCAAGACTACGGCGGCAAGCAGGATGTAGCGCACGCCTTGTGGAACGAGTGCGGGCAGAGCGCAGGCTGGAAGAAACCAAAAGGCGGCGAGCCAGAAGAGTCGTTGCGCGGGCGCGATGGTCATCTGGGCACAGGTAGAGCGGCGAGCAGTTGGGCGACTACTTCGGCTTGGGTGAGTCCTTCAATTTCGAACTCGGGTTTAAGAATGATGCGGTGTTCGAGGACAGGACTGGCGAGAGCCCGGACGTCATCGGGAGTGACATAGTTGCGGCTTTCGAGGGCGGCGAGAGCGCGGCTGGAGAGGATGAGCGCTTGGGTGGCGCGCGGGCCGGCTCCCGATAGAATCGCGTCATGGTTGCGAGTCTGGCGGACCAGATCAACCATATAGGAAACCAATTCTTCGCGAACGGTGATGAGGCGCAGTTCCTCGCGGAGCCGCAGGAGATTGCCGGGCTCGAGGAACGTGGAGACGTCGCCACGCTCAAGGGTGGCTTCGGGAGAATCGCCAGCGAGCATGCGCCGGGCGAGTTCCAGCTCTTCGTCGCGTTCCGGC
Source organism: Bryobacteraceae bacterium (assembly GCA_036269625.1). Classification (GTDB taxonomy): domain Bacteria; phylum Acidobacteriota; class Terriglobia; order Bryobacterales; family Bryobacteraceae; genus Bog-105. The sequence goes on from DATBEF010000190.1 coordinate 31,356, forward strand.
CAGCTCATGGTGACTTTCATCAAAAAGCGATCTTTTTGGGCTTCGGGAAGAGGATAGGTGCCTTCGAACTCGACCGGGTTCTGCGTCGCGAATACGGTGAAAGCGGCGGGTAAGTCGTGAGTCACGCCGTCAATGCTGACGGTGCGCTCCTGCATAGCCTCAAGAAGAGCCGCCTGCGTCTTTGCGGGTGCTCGATTGATTTCATCGGCGAGGAGGAACGAGGTAAAAATGGGGCCGCGGCGGAACTCGAAGACACCGTCGCGCAGGTTGAAGATACTGGTACCGGTGATGTCGGAGGGCATCAGATCGGGCGTGAATTGAATGCGCTGGAAATCACAGCGGAGAATACGGGCGAGCGTTCGGACCAGCAGGGTCTTGGCGAGGCCCGGAACACCTTCGACCAACACGTGCTGGCCGGTGAGGATCGCGATTAAGGAGAAGCGCACGGTCTGGTCCTGACCGATGATCACTTTGGCCACTTCACGCCGAACGGCGGAGAGGGTGTCTTGCAGAGTAAAGATTCCGGGGGTCAAATATCTAGTTTAATTTGCTTGGTCGGCTGGTGGTGAGAAGTTAATGGTGTATGTGCGAGATCGAAGCCGGCGCCGAGTCGCCTCGCTGACGCTGAGGGTTCAGTCGGTCTGGCGTGGTGGTGAGCGAGTTGGTTATAGACATGGGCGGCCTGATCGGCGGATGCTAAGCGCAGGCGGGCGAGTTGTGCTTCGTCTATGTCGTGAGCGGAACGGTGGCGCTGAGTGCGGCTGCGATTCCATTCCTCAGCGACAGCAAGCAAAAGGGCGCGCGGCGGAATGCTTTGGGCGAGGAGACGAGCCAGCGAGAGACCAGCGTCTTGTCCCGCGATGGAGGCGTCGGCAGGCCGGCCCGCAGGGGGAACGAAACTAAAAGAGCTTCGCCAGGCGTAGATGGCAGCGAGTCCAACCAAACCGAGCAGCAGCCATTGTAGATGGTGTGCGGTGGCGAGCCCAGCGACCGTTCCCGTATCCTCTATGCCGAGATGGCTTTCATCAAAGATGATGCGGCGGTGAGCGCCGGGGAGGGCGGCGAGGACTTGTGCATCAGGCTTCAAGAGCAGTTCGCGATTGGTGAACAGGCGCGAGTTTGCAACGAGCAGGACGCTGCCTTTGCCGAAGCGCCGTTCGAGGAACAAGGGCGAATAGTCGCGCATGTGCGAGGGCATCCAGAGATTGGTCCAGGAGGAGAAGTGCCAGGTTGCGGGAAACACGTCCGGACTATCGGCACGCAGATCTTGCCGGTAGGCGAGCACGCGATAGGCGACCTGGACGCCCCAGCGATTCTTCAGGGTGGGTTGCGGCGGAGTTGGGGGTTTCTCGTTAGACTTCTTGGCCGTTTTGCGAACAAATCCCTCAGAAGACAGCAGAATGACGACGCGGGCGCCCTTTGCGGCGATTTGCTCAAAGAGTTCTAAATCGGCGTTGGGTGCGAATTCGAGTGACTGCAACGTAGGGCCGGCATAGACGATGTCGGCTTGCTCGCCGGTGACTCTGTGGAGGGGCAGAAAGTTGCGGCTGGTAAGAAAGCCCAGACGAGTAAGAGCATCGTAATAAGCCTTAAGCCCTTCGTCGCCGTTATTCAGCGAAGAATAACTCGGATAGCCAGATGCTCCCTGGGCGCGACGAAGAACGGACACGATCAGTGTGGCCACAAAGATGGCGATAAGCGTCAGGCCGCAGACCAACGCCAGACGATTACGCATATATTCGGATGTTACGACGTAAGCTTCTTCTGGGTGCGCTTGTGAGCGGCGTGCGCGGTAAGGAAGAGCGCTGAAACAGTGATGGTCACTAAGCAGATCTGCTGCCAGGCCGGAAGTTGAGGATCGGCATCGCGGCTGAGAGCGATGCCTGCAAGGCAGAAGACTACGTGGACGCAGAAGACTTCAAGTGAGGCCTGGCCGAGAGAGGCGAACGGCAGGAACAAGCGCGAACGAGCTATGGGACCTCCAAAGCGAACCAGCACGACAGCCAGGGCCGAGAAATTCACGACGCGCACGGAGCCGAGCTTCCATTTGTCGATCAGATGGCCATAGAGATCGGCATTGATCCAATGGTCGGCCGGACTGTAGCGGAGTACGAGAAAAATGAAAGCTACTGTGCAACACACCGTAATGAGCCATCGAGGGAAGTGAATGTCATGCGCCCGCAGCGGCGTGGTTGTACCGAGAGCGAGTCCAACCATCCACAGCAATTGCCAAGCATAGAGATCGAAAGAACCGGTAGCATTCTGAGGTACCGACAACCCGAAGATGTCTCCTTGACGATAGACCCATCCCCGGAGCCCAAATTGTGCGGCGGCCCAGATCACAAGACTAATCGCGATGACCGCCTTCCAACTCCAACGCCGAGCAATTGATCGAGCGAGCGGCGTAAAGATCATGAAGACGATATACATGGGCAGAATGTCGAGGAGAGAAGGCCGATATTCGAGAAGGGCGGCCGCAGCAACAGCCTCGCGCGGTTTTTGCAGGTAATAGTCGAGGAGATTCTGAAAAGCGAGGCGGTGAAACGAAATGCCTATAGCGGCGACAATCGTGAATGCGAAGACAAGAAGCGCGGCGTGATAAATGTATATGCGCAATGTACGGCGCGATATATCGCGAACGGTGGCCAATTGTCCCGCCTTTTCTTCGATGCGGGATTCCAATTGCCCAATCATAAAGCCCGCTAAAAAAATGAATCCTTCCGCGGCCGAAACAAAGCCGAAGGTCTGATTCGAGACCCAACTGGCGCGGGTGGGCAGATGCGTAAGCGTCATCCAAAACAGCAGAAATCCGCGCAATACGTCGAGTTCAATGAGCCGTTTGCTAGGGGTGGCCGGCTTTGGGGGCGCGGCTGAGGGCTGCAATTCCGTGATGGCGGGCAAGGCGGACATCATGACTTGCATATTTGACGCGTAGGTCATTCTCCGCGGCACAAGAATAATGGTTGGCTTTGGTTAAGGGAGGGAACACCGTTGGAGCGTTTTTGTTACGAGATCTAACCGGTCGACAGATGAACCAAGCGGCCGTCCTGAATCGGCTAGTACGGAGTGCTTTCGTTGATGTTCTGTCTTTATGTTCCGCTGCATTGCAACAAGAGTGCGGAACATCGAATTCGAGAGGGCGGTGAATGACCGAGGAGATTGGTGGACCTGAAGGGATTCGAACCCTTGACCTCTTCCATGCCATGGAAGCGCGCTCCCAACTGCGCCACAGGCCCGTCCTGGTTGCCTTACCGATTTGAGAATAACATACCTTTGCGAGTTGGGATGAGCAGGCACTTTTAGGGCCTAAACTAAGCTGCTGTTTAATGTAGTAGCGGCTTGACTCGCGCTTCATTCGGAGCAACAATCAACAGGTCGATCATCACTGGCTCTCATGACCAATGACGATGTGACGCACGACAATCGCATGATCCACCAGCAGTTATCGCTACACTCCGCCTGTTCGTTTGAAGAGGTTCCGACGTCAGCTCGATGCGGTTCGGCATCGATGGACCAAGCCGCGGTTGGAGAACTCGTTCATGAGTTACGCCAACCGCTAAGCACGATTGAGTGCTTGGCTTATTATTTGGAAATTACATGTAGTGACGAGAGCGTTTGCGAGCAGGTGCGGCGTATTCAACGCCTGGTCTCGCAAGCAAATCGGATTTTGGAAGAGACTTATGTGGGCGCTGGAGGCGCAGAGTGAGTCGGAGCTAATTGCCGATTATTAAGTTGTCCTTCTAGTGGTTGTTCTAGAATGAGCTTCTTTCGGTAGCCCCCGGGATTTTAACTTAGGAGTTAGCGGAATCGTTTGGAATTATTTTAAAGGCTGCAGGGCAGCAATTTTCCGCTTCAGCTCTCGTAATTCATCATTCATAGCCGAAAGTTTGGCGACCAAGGCTAAATTTTTCAGATATTGACGTAAGGGCCGAGCGGGTATACCCCATACCGGTTCGCCTGCGCGAACCTTCGCTTTGGTGAGAATGCCGCTTTTGGCCGCGACGATGGCCTTGGCTTCAATTTGCGCTTTGTCGCCCATACCGGTTTGGCCGCCGATGAAAGCGTAATCGCCGATGACGACACCGCCGGAGAGACCAGCTTGCGCGGCAATAACGACATGGTCGCCAATGATGCAGTTGTGCGCGATGTGAACGAGATTGTCGAGCTTAGTTCCCTGCCCGATGCGCGTCACGCCAAGCGCCGCGCGATCAATGCACGAGTTCGCGCCGATTTCGGCATCGTCTCCGATTTCGACAGTTCCCACCTGCGGAAATTTTTCGTAACGACCGGCGGTAAGCGTGTAACCGAAGCCATCGGCGCCGATTACGCAGCCTGCATGCAAGCGAACGCGATTGCCGATGCTTGAGCCATCGTAGATGGTCACGTTGGGATAGATCGTACAGTTTGCGCCGACGGCAACGCCAGAGCCGATGCTGCAGTTAGCATAGATGCGCGTGCCTTCGCCGATAGAGCAGTTTTCGCCAATGACGACATGAGGCCCAATGCTGCAACCGTGATTGATTCGCGTGGAAGGGGCGATGACGGAGGAGGGATGAATGCCGGGAATGGGCTGGTTAGCCGGATAGAGAGAAGCGAGAACGTGCACGAAGGCGGCACGCGGATCGGCGACACGGATCAGGCCCCAGGGGCCGGCGGAAGCGAACTCAATCGGGACGATGAGACAGCCGGCCTTTGACTTTAGCGCGAGCACAACGGCCTTTTCATTTGCGACGAAGGAGAGATCGGAGGCTGTCGCCGATTCGAGTGCGTTCGCTCCGGTGATGGGGACGTGAGGATCGCCCTCGATAGAGGCGCTGCAAATTGTGGCGATTTCTCCATTTGTAAGGGTAGGCATTGCGGTACAGACTGCTCAATTTTAACTTGCTCGACGAAGCATCGAGAGAAGATGGTCGGGTATGCCGGTAGATGCTTCCGCCATCATTGCGCCGAGTGCACGCGTTCATCCCGATGCAGTCATCGGACCGGATTCGCGCATCGGCGAATATTGCGTGATTGAGTCAGAGGTGACCATCGGTGCTCGCTGCGCGCTGGAACCATACGTGTATGTAAAGCGCTGGACAACAATGGGCGACGAGAATGAGATCTCAGCAGGGACCGCGTTGGGGACGGATCCGCTGGACAAGGCGTTCACGGGCGAGCGAAGTTATCTCTCAATCGGTAATCGCAACAAGATTCGCGAGCACTACACGATTTCTCGGGGCACGAAGCCGGAAACGGAGACTCGGATCGGCGATGGAAACTACATCATGACCTCCGGGCACATCGCGCATAACTGTCTCATTGGTGATAACACCGTGATTGCGAGTTGCGCCTTGGTGGCGGGGTATGTGGAGGTGGAGAGCCAAGCGTTCATTTCGGGCGGCGTGGTGGTTCATCAATATTCAAAGATCGGAAGGCTGGCGATGATTGGCGGCAACACGCGCGTGAATCGGGACGTGCCGCCTTTTACCCTCTGTTCCGGCTTCGATGTAGAGGCGAAGGGTTTGAACCTGGTGGGCTTACGGCGCGCGGGCTTTACACTGGAGCAGGTCCGAGCGTTGAAGGCAGCCTATAAGCTGTTGTTCAAGTCGGGCCTGAAGCTGCAAGATGCGCTTACGCGCATCGATGCTGAGATATCGACGCCCGAAGTAAAGCAGCTAACCGACTTCATACACAGAAGCGAGCGCGGCATTTGCCGGGAAGGCAGAAAAGGGTCAGTTCGAAACGCGGGCCATCTGGACGTGGCTGAGTGAGGCCGCGTATTGCGACACACCCCTAAACAAGGCATCGGCGATCTTCTGGCGCTGCTCGGACTTCTTGAGGAGGCCTTCATCGTGCGGATTGGAAACGAAGCCGATTTCGGCAAGGATGGACGGCATGGTTGCTCCGATTAAGACCAGGAACGGTGCGCGCCGGACGCCCCGATCGCGCGAACGGCTGTTCATTTTGACGGACATGGTCCACAAGGAGGTCTGGATTTTCTGCGCGAAGTCCTTCGATTCTTCGAGCTTCGCGCCAAGAACAGCCTTGTGTAGCAGGTCATTCAGGTCGGAGATGGAACTGGAAGCCGTTGCGTTCTCTCTGGTGGCGAGGTCGAGGCCGTTCCTGTCGGATGAGAAGTTGAAGTAGTAAGTCTCAACCCCTGTAGCTGAGGATACGGGTGAGGAGTTGGCGTGAATGGAGATGAAGAGATCGGCCTTCTCCTCATTTGCGATACGGGTGCGCTCCTCAAGCGGAATGAACACGTCGCTCGATCTCGTGTAGACAACTTGGGCGCCGAGCTGCCTTTGAATCATGCCGCCGAGGCGGAGCGCTACGTCGAGGACCAGGTCTTTCTCCATCAGCCCGTGAGGCCCTACCGTGCCAGTATCATGGCCTCCATGGCCTGCATCGATGACGACTCTGCCCAGCTTGAGGCCGAAGACGCGAATGAGAGAAGGATCGCCACCGGCAGCAATTTTAGCCGGAGAGGCGATTTCTGGAACGCCGGTTCGGCTGACGGCGGTCTGAGGAATGGTCGCGAGATTCGGATTGGGATCCTCGGCGTCTTCGGTGATTGGCGGTATGGTCTTGGCCCTCGAAATGGCCGCGGGCGGAGGAAGATGGGCGTTTCTGGTTGAATCGGCGACGGCATCCAGATCGGGTGAGGGCGAGCCGGTATTGGCTGTCGCCACGATGGGGGGCGGATTGGGAATCGGTTCAGCCGCGGGTGGCGCGATGACTTGGGCGCCAGTCATGCTGGGAACTAGAGAAAGAGGTGTGTGCGCGGAAGGGGACTTCGGTCGAACCTCAATCATCAGCCGGTCGGGGTTGACGAGTTGGGAACAGGTATATTCCACCGGGCCGGTCAGATCGACGACGATGCGCGTGGTTCCTGGATTTACTTCGGCGACGCGAATCTGTTTTACGAGGTGATCCCCGACATGGATAGTATCGACGCCCCGGTGTTGGACGGACGGTGGACGCAAGCCATTGAGATCGAAGTAAAGGCGAGCAGGATTCTCAATTTGATCATGTTGCAGTTTGTAATCGCCATCGGTCTCAATGGCTACGCGCGTCACATCACCGAAGGACCAAAAACGGATGGCTTCGATATGGGGCGGCACCTCATGGGGTGGCGCCTGGATCTGGGCGGCCAGAACGGCGCAGAACAGGATAGCCGAGGATGGGACGGTCCAGCGGGGGAGGCGGAACATGCAGGGTTAGCGAGTGCGCAGGTACAATCGCCCCTCCGAATCCACATACTGTTCGACGTGACGGACGGCCTCTTCCGAAGAGCTGATTTGGGCCGGTGTCGGCGGCCCGTCCGTCCGGCTGGGCTTGGCGGTTTGTTTTCTGCCCGTGTACTCCCGGGTTACCTTTTGAACGTAATTCACGGTTTCTGGATAAGGCGGGATGGAGTTATAGCGGGTCACCGCGCCTTCACCGGCATTATAGGCGGCAATAGAAAGCGAGAGGTCGTTTGAGAAGCGATCTTGCAGATACCTGAGGTAATGAACCCCGGCATCGATGTTCTGTTTCGGGTCAAAAGGATCGGTGACCCCAAAACGGTGAGCCGTGGCAGGGATTAACTGCATAAGTCCCTGGGCGCCTTTATCGGAGACCGCGCGCGGATTGAAGCCGCTTTCCACGTGGATGACCGAATGAACGAGCAGCGGGTCCACTTGGTAGCGCTCGGCAGCGTCTTGGACAAGATCAGCGACGGATGGGGTGGAACTGGCGGTTTGACCACCGGTGAAGACCGGCGGAATGAGGAGCGGCGACTGCGTTTGTGGTTGTTTTGAGGTCAAAACGGCAGATCTTCTCGCACTTTGCATGGTTACGCGAACCAAATGGCCATCCCGGCCGAGTCGGACGACCGAAAGGTTAGCGGCGGGGAGATTTGCGGAAGTTGGCTCGGCTGCCGCTGAGGCTGGCGCGAGAAACGAGCTAACGGCCGCAAGAAAACAAAACAAACGCACTTTGTTTTTCCAATTATAACCGGGATATCCAGACCCGAGTGCTACCATTTTGGCATGCGGCGCGCCGGGTTCGTGCTGGTGGGCGGCCGCAGTTCGCGGATGGGACGGGATAAAGCGCTGCTGCCCTGGAAGGACGCGCCAATAGTGGAACAGGTGGCGCAAACCGTCGAACAGGCGGCTGGCAATGTTGCTCTCATCGGGCATCCGGAGCGGTACCGGGATTTGAACAGAGTGTGTTTGCCGGATCTTCATCCGGGGCTGGGTCCGTTGTCCGGAGTCGAGACGGCACTCGCCAGCGGACTCGGGCATTGGAACCTGGTGGTGGCCTGTGACATGCCGGAGTTGGACGCCGGATGGTTGTCGAAACTGCTCGAAATCGGCGAGACGGGCAATCTGGCCTGCGTGGCGGCCCGCGATGAATCCGGAATTGTTCATCCGCTTTGCGCAGTGTACCGAACCGATTGCCTGGTTGCTGTCGAACGCGCGATTGCCAGAAACAGTCTGCGGGCCCACGACCTTTTGAAGGATTTGGATGCGGCGCTTTGCGATATTCCAGGTCTGATTCCGAACGTCAACACGCCCGAGGAGTGGACCCGTTGGCAGCAGGTCCAGCAAAGACCTAGCTGACAACATTTTTCGATGCCTGCCGATATTTACCCGCACTATATCGAGTTCCGTCAAGTATGTAAGACGTTTGATCGTCCCGTTTTAGTCGACGTCAGTTTCTATGTCGATACCGGAAAAACCTTAGCCATTATTGGGCGAAGCGGCGTGGGGAAGTCCGTCAGCCTCGGCCACATTATGGGTTTTCTGAAGGCGGATAGCGGTGCCGTGATCGTCAGCCACACCGACATTACTCGCATGACCGAGCCAGAATTGCGGAAGATCCGGAGACACGTGACGATGGTGTTTCAATCGGGCGCGTTGTTCGATTCGCTGACCGTCGGCGAGAACATACTCTTTTCCCTGGAGCTGCGGGAGGATTACGACGAAAAAAACAAAGAAGACGTGGTGAGCGGGTTGTTGAACATGGTTGACCTGCTGCATGTGAAGGATGCGTATCCGGCTGACTTGTCAACTGGATATAAGCGCGCAGTGGCCATAGCCCGAGCCTTGGCGGCGCAACCCGATTGCATCCTTTACGATGAGCCGACCACGATGGTGGACCCGATCATGTCGGACGATTTGGGCAATTTGATGCTGCGTTTGAAACGGCAGCTGGGGCTCACATCCATCGTGGTCACGCACGACCTGGACCTGATGCGAAAAGTGGCGGATTCAGTGATGTTCCTCTACAAGGGCGAGGCGATTTACTTCGGCCCGGTGTCGGAATTGGATCAGTGCCAGCATCCGCACGTGAAGCAGTTCCTGGCGATGGACCGGGTAGAGATCTCCGGAAAAATCGAGGAAGAGTAACTGAAGCACCCTTTGCGCCGATATATAGAGTCAGTCAGTCCGATAGTACGTCTGGAACCGGCCAGCGAACGCATTCACTCTCGATGAGAGGCAGGCGGTTCAAGCAGAATTGGCTCGAGAGGCTAACCCTTCCGCCAAGCGATTCGTTGAGCGAAGATCAAGTAAGTAAATGGACAATCCAGGAATTACCGATTGGATGAGTGCTATC
>DATBEF010000204.1:0-2547 GCA_036269625.1 Bryobacteraceae bacterium
TATAGAGGCGTGTATTTCCTTCAGTGCGCGATGGCTTCAACAGCCCTTCGCGCTCGTAAAGGCGCAGTGTCTGCGGGTGAATGCCATACATCTCGGCGACGGCCGAAATCATGTACGCGCCTTTTGAGCGGCGTTTGGTCATTTACTGTAAACATAGCAAATTGGTGTCTTGAGCGCATACCTTAAGCTTGTTTACCCGTGCTATACTGCGCACTTTTTGGAGGAATTCTGCTTCACATACAGCGCACTGAACGATTCCTCCAGGGTATTGTGATTCTGGTTGGATTGCGATGCGCGGTTGCTGGAAGAAATCTTCCTGTTGGATCCGATGGTCTTGCATACCTTGATGTGGCGCGTGCCTATCTTCGCCACGATTGGAGCGTGGCAGTCAACGGCTATTGGGGCCCGCTCTACTCGTGGCTGCTAGCCGCAACAATAGGCATAATTCATCCCAGTCCGGGTCATGAATTTGCTGCTGTACGCGGCCTAAATTTCTCAATATTTCTCTGTTGTCTATTCGCCTTTGCCAGATTCTGGCGGTCTGTCGGCCAGTGGCCTCGAAACCTTGGTAACGATGGAATCTCTGTGGCGAATGCTCACCCAGTCGGGTGGATCACGCTTGGGTATGCTCTTTTTCTTGCTAAGACTGCTTGGTTCGTCGAAATGGCCTCGCCAGACCTTCTCGTGGCCACCGCGGTTCTGCTCATCGCCTCAGAAGTTATAAAGCTCGAGGACCGCGAGCGGCAGCATACTGCGGGTTTTTTTAGGCTCGGCTTTTTGTTTGCATTCGGCTTTTACTCGAAAAACATTCTCTTCTACTTTGGGCTTTTTGTGCTGGCGGCGCTTACGATCCGGGAGCTTCGTTCCCGGCGTTTTAAGGGCCCTATTACAGCTCTGCTTGTATCTTGTGTCCTCATTGGGCCGTATGTGGCCGCCTTAAGCCACACCCTGGGTCACCTTAGCTTCGGAGAAAGCGGGCGTTTAAATTATGCCTGGTTCGTCGATGGCACGGAGACCGGCGACTGGCCGAACGGAGGCGCTTCGTTCCCGTTTTTCCCTGGATCGGTCTTGGCGGAGTCGCCACGAGTTTTTAACATCCCGCGTCTTGATGGGGTCACCTACGCCCCTTGGTATGATGCGGCGCGATTCGATAAACGCAGCCAGCCGGTGCTGAAAATTCGAGCCCAAATCCGGCAGCTCTCTATCAATCTGAAGGCGCTGAAGGAGGAGATATTGGGAAGTTACTCAGCGCTACTTGTCTGCCTGATTATTCTGATTTCCGGTTCGCCGAAAGCATTTTTCAGGCGATTGGCCTCCGCGTGGTTTTGTGCCATACCCGTAACAATGATTATTGGAATGTACTTGCTGGTGCATCTCGTGGACCGGTTCATGATTGGATTTCTGCTCGTGTTGTGGGGCATCGCGTTTTCGAGCGCTTCTATATCACCAACCGCACAGCCGGTTGTCCGACGGGTAATAATGGCCGGGCTCGCGGTGTTCGCTGCATGTGTTTTCCCCGGTCTGTTGCACTACTTGACTTCGCCCGCCGAAGACTCGATTAAGTCTGACGTGGTAATTGCCGAGGCATTGTCGGAATATGGGCTTCGGCCAGGTGATTCCATAGGTGTTATCGGCGATGGTCAAACAGCGTATTGGGCGCACTGGGCGAGTTTGTCGGTCGTCGCAGAAATTTCCTCGATGGACTCGCCTTCATTCTGGTCGTCCGCGTCTGGGATGAAGAGAGCCGCGGTGGGCGCGATGGAAGAGTCAGGCGTAAAAGCGGTGATCTGGCGGCGTAATTCGGAGCAACCTTGTCCCCAGTCGTGGAAAGAACTGCCCAAACAATCCGGATGCATCACTTCCGCAAATCAATGAACTCCAGAGTATGCGATCGCGGACCCCGCTCTTTCGAAACATAACTTTCGCGTGAGCTACGCAGCTGGCTGGGTTCCCTCCGCAACGCCCCAACCAGCGGGCTTCACCGCTTGTTTGATCGCATAAGCCACCACACCCGCTCCAATGATGATCGCCCCGAAGGCGAAGGAACTCATCCCGGCGACTTGTTCGGTCTCGCTTCGGATCAGGTCGAACCCGAGCAGGAGCACAGGGCAAATTCCGACCGCAATGGCTCCGAACATGCCTCCGGGCACACGGAACGGCCGCTTCAGTCGCGGCTCGCGGATGCGAAGAACTACGAGAGCTGTGAATTCCAGTGCCAGGCTCAGGCCATAAATCAAAATATCGATCGTGACTAGACGCTCGAAACCAAGGTTCAGGCAAGCCGCCCAGCCGATCGCCAATGCAATGATCGCAACCCAGGGAGCGCGCCGACGATTCAGTTTGCCGAAGATGCTGGGCAGCATCCCGTCCTGCGCCATGGCAAGGGGCAGACGCGAGTAGCTCATCACCAGCGCATTGAACATTCCGAAGGCGCTGAACATGCCCCCAACGACTAACGCAACTCGCAACGCGGGGCCGCCGAGCAGCCCGGCGATATCAGCCCAGCTGCCGGTTTCCCAGGCTCCGGCGGGAAGGTGAGTCATCCAT
>DATBEF010000225.1:0-6271 GCA_036269625.1 Bryobacteraceae bacterium
CCGAGAGCACTAAGGATGAAGGTCGTGAATCGACGTTCCGCGATGGAATTGTTGTAAAGAGCTTCCATCGAAGTCACCAGAAAGACCGGTTGCGCCGGGTCCAATGCTGCGACCGCGTGACGAATGGCTTTCGCGTTAGTCGCCTCGGACGCATCGCCGCTGACCCGTACGACCAACATCTGTGGAGGGGCAATGCCCTGTTCCATAGGGACATACAGTGCAGTCCGTACGGGTTGGTCGATATTTGCATCGCGAGTGTTCGCCACGATCCCAACAACGGTCCGTTTGACCGGTTTGGCATCCCCATTGTCGAAACTGATCTGTTTTCTAAGCGCATCCTGATTCGGCCAGAATTCTTCCGCAGCTGCCTGATTGATCGCTGCAACAGGATTTCGACTACTTGCATCGTGCTTGTTCAGATAGCGCCCGCGTAAGAGGCGAATGCCGATGGTAGAGAGATAGTTCGGACTAGCCGAGAAGACTTCGACAGCTGCCCGATTGTCGCCTCGTTCGGTTGATGGGCGGCCATCGATGTGAACGTAAGACCCGGTAATGTTGCCCGAAAGAGGAGTGCCATCAACCGCACCCGCGGATACGATGCCCGGAGTGTGCTCAAGTTGGTCAACCAGATTGTGCATAAACCGCACTCGTGAGTCGAGATCGGGATAGCTTCGGTCGACCAACAGAACCATCGCCATCACAACGTGATCTCTGGAGAAGCCCGGGTCGACGCTCGTCAGACGCAAGAAGCTTTTGACGAGGAGACTCGCTCCCAATACCAGCACTACCGCCAGAGCCACTTCAGCAACGATCAGCAAATCGCGCGACCGCACTCGCCTTGGTTGCGCGGTCGTCCAAACGCTGGCGATTGAGAGTGCTACTTGAACATCGGTCCGGGACGCTGTAACAGCAGGCAGATTGCCTATAATCAATCCAGTCGCAATAGAGGCAAAGACGGCAAACACGAGCGCTCCTGTATCGATGTGCGTTTCTGAAATACGCGGAATGGCCTGAGGAGCAATTTGCAGCAAGAAGTAGAGCGCGGCCCTGGCAATCACGATCCCGCCAATACCGCCTAGCCCGGAGAGCAGAAGGCTCTCCGCGATCCACTGCTGCAGCAGGCGGCCACGGCTGGCGCCCAACGCGAGGCGCAGCCCGGATTCACGCGTCCGGCTCAACGCGCGAGAGAGCAGCAGGTTCGCTAAGTTGACACAAGTAATCAGAAGCACGGCGCCGATCGCGCCCAGTAGCAAAATCAAAGCGGTCTTGGCTCGCCCCAGGAGCTGGTCCTTCAGGGAAAACACCCGGACCGTACGGCCGACACTCGTTTCCGGGTAGAGTTGTTCGAGTTGGGCGGCGACGGACGAAAGGTCACTCTCCGATTGCGCCCGCGAAATGCTTCGACGGAGCAGCCCGATCGGGATGACGTATGTCACGTCGGTCCGCGAGGACCGGCTCGCCAGCGGAATCCAAAATGCCATCTGGCGGGTCGGCGGATTTACGGCCGTTGGAATCGTCAGCGGGAAGTTGAAGCCTGCGGGCATAACTCCCACCACTAGGAATTGATCAGACTCCCGTTGGCCCTCCAATCGGATCGTTTTGCCAACAATGTTCCGATCAGCTCCGAACCGGTTCCGCCAAAGACCATCGCTCAAAATGATCTCTTGTCCACGGCCCGGCTGGTCCTCATCCGCCAGGAAATTGCGTCCAAGCGCGGGCGCAACACCCAACGCAGGAAACAGATTGTACGTTATCCGTGCGCCATACAAGGCAGCCGGCGGATCGCCCGGAACATCGAGCAACGCGAACGTATAACCGGCCAGGGTCTCTAGAGTGCGATTGCGCGTTCGCCAATCGCAAACATCGGCATACCAGGCCCAATTCGCCAGTTCACCCGTCTTGCGAGATGCGGTTCGTATCTGAACCAGGCGATCCGCATTGGGAAACGGCAAAGGCGTCATCACGACTGTTCGCGCCAGGCTGAAAATGGCCGTTGAGAACCCGATTCCCAGCGCAAGAGCCGCAATGGCGATGATTGAGAAAGCTGCATTCTTCCTCAATTGGCGCAGGCCGTTGCGCAGGTCGCGCGCAAAGTTTTGAATGAAGCCCACGGAACGCGCGTCCCGGCATTCTTCCCGGTAGAGCTCGACTGGACCAATCAGCCGCTGAGCAGCAAGCCTGGCCTCCTCGGGCGTCATCCCGGCCCGGATGTTCGTTTCAATCTCCCTGCCCAGGTGATCGCGGAGTTCATGATCGAGATCCATCTCGAGTCGTCCGTGGCCAAAAAGAGAGCCGAGAAAATGACGTATTATTGCGGCTAGTCGCATTGGCGGAAGGGCCTACCTCATGACCATCTACAATACCGCAATTGCTTGTAGATAGTCGAGGGGAGGAGCAGTCTATGCCGAACGTATATCGCCCACGCGCGGAGCCAGGCGGGCAATCAACTCATCTTCAAAAGTGAAATCCGCCTTGTCGAAGGTGCGCTTCTTCAAATAGGCTCGGTAGGTGTTCCGCAAGCCTTCCGCGAAGTCGGTAGGACGGAAGCCGAGCATCCGTTGCGCCTTCGTGATGACTTCAGTAATCGCCGGAACGTCAAAATAGTAGCCGAAATAGAGCTTGGAACCGATCGCCTGTCCGCCGGCGCGGTGAATGCGCTCGCGTGGAATCGAGATCAGTTGAGGGTCCTTCACTCCGGCCGTCTTTGCTAATTCCGCGATCAATTCATGCTGGGTAATGGCACGGGGATTCCCGGCATTGAATGCGTGGCCGGCCACATTGCGAAGCTCAATCACTTTCAAGGCCATGTCCACCAAATCGTTGACGTAAACAAATTGCATCAGACGATGGCCGTCGCTGGGCAGGATGATTGGGCGGCCGGCGCGAAGCCGGTCCCAGAAGAACGCCTCGCGGTAATAAGGATTACCCGCGCCATAGACGAATGGCGGCCGCAGAGTCACAACCGGGAAGCCATTGCGCTGGTGCATCCGGAAGAGTGTGCGCTCGCTCATGGCCTTGTTTCGGACGTACGGGTCCGGATGGTCGTCGGGCGCGAGTGCATCACCCTCATGATGGTTTAACCCGTCGCCATACGCCGCGACGCTCGACATAAACACGTAGCGGCTCACCCGACCATCGAAGATATGGGCAGTCGCTTCAACCTGGGCGCCCGTCGTTCCGTGCTCCCAGTCGTACACATTGTCATAAACTACGTCGAACCGTGTATTTCCAACAGCCCGGCGGACGGCGGCCGCGTCGTTCCGGTCCGCGACGAGATTGTGAACGCGTTTGCCGAAGGAATGTGTTTCTTGTCGATGGAGTAAATAGACTTCATGCCCACTGTGAAGCAACTCAGTGACAAGAAGGCGACCGTAGAACAGCGTTCCTCCGATCACTAGAATGCGCCGGGGCGGGGTATCGGCCGTCCGGGCACCTGTTGCTTGCTGTTGAGCTCGATGGTTAGTCGTAGTATTCGAGTCCGAGGTGCGTAATGAGGTCTTCACCCTGCATCCATCGAAGCGTATTTTTGAGCTTCATTAATTGGATGAAGATATCATGCTCTGGATACAATCCTGGAGCCGTCATGGGCCCCTTGAAATAAAACGATAGCCACTCCTGAATGCCCTTCATTCCCGCTCTCTGGGCGAGATCCATGAAAAGGACTAGATCGAGGACAAGCGGAGCGGCCAGAATCGAATCCCGGCATAGGAAGTCGATCTTGATTTGCATAGGATAGCCAAGCCATCCGAAGATGTCGATATTGTCCCAACCCTCCTTCGCATCGCCGCGTGGCGGATAATAGTTGATCCGAACCGCATGGTAGAGATCCTTGTACAACTGCGGATATAATTCCGGCTGAAGAATATGTTCCAGGACGGAGAGCTTCGTCTCTTCCTTAGTCTTGAATGAACCTGGATCTTCCAAGACCTCACCATCGCGGTTGCCCAGAATGTTGGTCGAAAACCAGCCCCGAAGGCCCAGCATGCGGGCCTTAAATCCAGGCGCGAGCAGCGTTTTCATATAGGTCTGGCCGGTTTTGAAGTCTTTCCCGCAAATGGGAACGCCATTCTCTTTGGCGAGATCCAGTAGGGCCGGGACGTCTGTGGTGAGGTTGGGAGCGCCGTTGGCAAACGGTACCCGGAGCTTCAGCGCGGCATAGGCATAAATCTGACTGGGCGCAATATCGGGATCATTGTTGCGCAGCCCCTCTTCGAAGCTCTCGACACTCTGATGGACGGCGGCGGGTTTATGGAAAACTTCGGTCGAGCCGCACCAGATCATCACTAAACGATTACAGTTATTACGCCGTTTAAATTCCCGGATATCCTCCATCAAGGCCTCAGCCTTGTCCATTTTGGTACCGGAGGTTTTCACATTGGGACCGTGAATGCGCTTAACATAGTCATGGTCGAAAACAGCCTTCATGGGCTGTATCGCCGAGAGCGGTTCCTTTACTTGCTCAAGCAGTAGACGCTCCAAAACGTTGGCGCGGACTGCAGCGTCATAGCCGTTATCCTCAAAAATGTCCCAGGTGCCAAAGGAGAGGCACTGCAAGGGAGCCAGCGGGACGAACTCTTTAATACGAGGGACGCGATTCTCCGTTCGTTTACCTAGACGTACCGTGCCGAGTTGGGTTAGCGAGCCAATGGGTTCACCGAGACCCAGTTTGACGGCTTCCACGCCGGCGATGAAGGTCGACGTCACTGCGCCCATCCCGGGAATCAAGATGCCGAGCTTGCCGTCGGCGGGCGCAATCGTGACGTTTGGCTGTTTGGACACTGAGGAAATCTCCTTGGTGGGGCGCTTCGAGAGTCGCGGAAACCTTGCAAAACACGCCATTTGGCGCGGCGGGCGCGCGGCCCTAGGATATACTATCATTCGAATGTCGCAACGTGTCACCGGGACGATTTCAGCACTGGTGGTGGACGACGAACAGCTTGCCCGCGAAGAACTTTCCTACCTTCTGAACGATTTTCCTGAGATTGAAATCCAAGAAACCGCTTCGAACGGCCTGGACGCAGTGAAGTTGATCGAAGACCTGGAACCCGATCTGGTGTTTCTGGACGTCCAGATGCCGGGTCTCGACGGCTTGGGCGTGATCCGGAAAATCCGTGAGAAGGGCGGCCATGTGCCGCACTTTGTGTTAGTTACGGCATTCGATCAGTACGCGCTGGAGGCGTTTCGGGTGGAGGCCCTCGATTACCTCCTCAAACCGGTCGAAAAGGAACGATTGGCCGAGTCCGTTGCGCGGGCCCGGAGGATTGTCGAGGATCGGCAGCAGGGCGAGGCCAAACTGCCTGACCCGGCTGCGGGCGCCAAAGGCCTGCTGCAGCGCACCAAACTGCTGGTTCGAAGCAATAATCGTAATCTGATCGTGGACGCTCAGGACCTGATCTACGCAACCATCGACGACGGTCTGATCACGGTCGTCACTACGCACCTTGAGGGACACTCGAATTACCGTACGATTGAGGAACTGCAGTCGAATCTGGATCCAAATCTGTTCTGGCGGGTCCATCGCAGTTTTCTCGTAAATATTAATCGAATCCGGGAAGTTGTGCCCTGGTTCAAGTCCAGCTTTCAATTGAAAATGGACGACAAAAAGCAGACCGAAATCCCCGTGAGCCGTATTCAGACGAAGCGGCTGCGAGCGCTGCTGAAGCTGTAGGACGCTTGCAGTAGCCGCTCAGGAAATTGCCCGCCTAGCGTGAATTCAAAACGCCTCGATGGCGCTGCCGTTTTCAATGCACGGCAACTCTCCTTGGACGATTTCCTGGAAACCTTTTGCATTCCGAGAGTAACTCGGAGGCGTGCGCCCTATCGGAAACTAAATGGCCTTCTTAAATCTGGGCTTCCCGTGCAGTTCCTGGCTCAGGCCTCGTTCAGCAATTCGATATCCCTCTTTGCGCATCCATCCGGGTAGCCGAAATGGCCGCGCTTTAGGCGGACGTCAAAGGTCTGGCTAAGTGATACCGTGGCCTCTATGCACAAGCCGTGGCGTCTCGCTGCGCCTCTCCTCATCTGCTGCTCCTTGGTCGCTATGTCGGGCCAGGCTGCTGAACCATCCTCCGAAGCCGAGCGTCTCGCATGGTTTCGCCACGACAAGCTGGGCATGTTTATCCATTGGGGCCCTTACTCCTATCTGGCGGGCGAGTGGAACGGCCACCAAATTCCCGTGGGCACGGAGGCCGAATGGATCATGCAGCGCTTCAATATCCCGGTCGCGCAGTATCGCGAGATGGCGCATCATCTGAACCCAGTGAACTTCGAT
>DATBEF010000083.1:0-4902 GCA_036269625.1 Bryobacteraceae bacterium
CGCCAGAAATAGAACGCGGCGCAGAACCATCCATACCACGGCGCCGCGTTGCGCGCCCAGCGCCATACGGATTCCGATCTCGCCGACCTGCCGCGTGACGTTGTACGACATCGTTCCGTAGAGCCCCACGCACGCGATCAGGAGAGCGAGAACCGCGAAACCCGTACACAATTTCGCGAACGTGACTTCCTGCCTGATCGTCCGATCGATTTCCGCAGCCTGCGTGACCACGTTTGTGACCGGTATGCGGGCATCTGCCTTGTGCACGATCTCATGCACACTCTTGACATACCGCAGCGGATTACCCGCAGTGTGCAGCGCGTAGGTCACTCCCTCCGGAGAAAACTGGCTGACCGCTACGAACACGGTCATCGGACTCTCCTCTTCTCCTTTCAGACCGCCGTACCGCACGTTAGCCGACACGCCGACGATTTCGAGATCGCGCTTCTCGTCCAGGAACGTGATGCGCCGGCCCACCGGATTCTCGTTCCGGAAGTAAGTCCGCGCCAGCCGTTCGCTGATCACTGCAACCGGCGTGGAGCCCGGTTGGTCGTGGTCGTCAATCTCACGCCCGGCCAGGATCGGAATCCGCATCGTCGTGAGGAAACGCGGTCCGACGACCATGACGCCTGCGCCTAGGATGGTGACAGAGCCGATCTTGATTGTCCCTCTGTACGTCCTGCCGGCACGGCCGGCGTTGATGATCGAGGATTGCGAAAGCGTCGCGCTGCGCACTCCGGGGATCGATTCGAAGCGCTTGCGCAGGTCCGTGTAAAAAGTGGTGATCTCCGGGTCGCGATGCCCGGCTTGGCGCGCATTCAACGAGAGCAGAAGAATGTTCTCGCGGGCGTATCCCAGTTGGACGGAGTGCAGCTTGTTGAGTGTTCGGACAAACAGACCCGCGGCGACCAGGAGGAGAAAAGAGAACGCGATTTGGGCGACGACCAGAACGTGCTGCGCGCGGCGGCGCGGTCCGCCCCCGCGGCCATTCTTGAGCGCGGGCATGACGTCCGGACGCGTCGACTGAATCGCTGGAGCGAGGCCAAATAACAGGCCGCAAACCACTGAGAGCGCCGCCGTCACGCCCAGCACGCTCCAGTTCAATTCCGCGTGCAGCGTAAAGTTCTCCTGCCCTCTGGAGAGCAGAAACGTCAGTGTTCGCACGCCCCAGATCGCAAACAAGACCCCGAATGCTCCGCCGAGCGACGCCAGCATCACACTCTCGGTAAGCAACTGGCGCACGACGCGGAACCGTCCCGCTCCCAGGCTGAGCCGGACAGCCATTTCGCCGCGTCGCGCGGCGGCCCTTGCCAGCAGCAGATTGGCTATGTTCGCGCACACGATCCCCAGGATCAATCCCACCATCGTGAGGAGCACGTACAGAGGCTTGGAATACCTGCGGCGCAAGCTACCCAGACCCGCCGCGCCGGGATTCAGCGTCAGCGCGGGTAGTTTGGCGCGCTCACCGTCGGTCGTCGCGGTGGTGGCAACCCATTGATGGAAACGAGGCGCCAGCGCTGCCTGCGCCTGGGTCATGCTGACACCGGGACGCAGGCGGCCCATCATTTCAATCCAGTAGAAGTTTCCGTCGCGATACATACGAGCCGCTCCGGTACCGTCTACGAGCAGATTCGTGTGCAACGGAAGGTAGAGGTCCGGCGCCACCTCAGGGTCTACTCCGAAGAATTCCGGCGGCGCGACGCCGATCACCGTGAAGGGAATGTTATCGACGAGAATCGACTGGCCAATCGCATTCGGCGGTCCTCCAAAGCGATTTTGGCTTGTCGCAAAACTGATTACGGCGACCGGCGCTGCGCCTAGACGGTCGTCTTCAGAGTCGATCAGACGTCCCGCGGCGGGCGACACTTCCAGGCCGCGAAAATACTCACCGGTCACGTACTCCGCGCTGGCAGTCGTGGCCTCCCGGTGGACGACCAGGTTATGGTGTAGTCCGTTGAAGTATCCGAAAAGCGTGGAAAAGACGGAATTCTCCTCGCGAAGCGTCTCCAACGCGCCGTACGGGAACATCCCGCTGACCATCGCGCCTTTGTTGCCCGGCCAGGCAAGGCCTTGTACCCCGTGCATGACGTGGACCCATTCCTTGTTGGCGTTCTGGGGCGGCCGGCTATGCCAATTCAAGACCACCAGCGACTCGGGATCGGCCACCGGCAGTGAGCGCAACAGAATCGCCTCCATGAAGCTGTAGATCGCAGTATTGGCCCCGATGCCGAGCGCCAGCAACAAGACCGCCAGGGCGCTGAATGTCTTGTTGGCGATCATGGTGCGACAGCCGTGGCGGACATCCTGGCCCAATTCCGACAAAAAACGTGTCATCCAAATCTCCCGCGACTCTTCGTGCTTCAGTCCGGCGTTGCCAAATCGCCGGCGCGCTTCGGCCCGGGCGCGCTCCGCGGTCATACCGTCTGCTTGCAGTTCCGCAGCCTTCTCCGCAAGGTGGAGTTCCATTTCCTCGCGCAGCACCTCGCTGCGCCTGGCGCTCTCCATCCAATACCTCAGCCGTCGTATCAACATGTCCGTCACTCCGCTCCCATCACACGGGCAATCGCCAGCGTGAGTTTCGCGTACTTCCGAGTTTCAACGGCCAGCTGTTTGCGGCCAGCCGCAGTGATCTTGTAGATCCTCGCCCGCCGATTATTCGACGTCACGCCCCAGACACCGCCAATCCAGCCGTTTAGCTCCAGTCGCTGGAGAGCGGGGTACAGCGAGCCCTCCTCGACGAGGAGCTCGTTGTCGGACGATTGTTGAATGAACTGGACTATGCCGTATCCATGGAGGTCGCGCCGCGACAGGGTCCGCAGAATTAACATGTCCAGTGAACCGGGCAACGAATCGTTCTTTTGCGCCTTGCGTCCCATACTAAGAATTCTTAGCTTACCCGGGTGAGATCAAGGGAGTCAAGTGGAGAATGACAAGATCTCGCGCCGCAAGACGATTCGGGCAACGGAGGCGGCAAACTAATGGCAAATACCGGCTGCCTTGCAGCCATCTTCCACAGCCTTACCTACCTGGTTCACCCTCTGCTGCACGATCTTGTGAGCCCCATCGAGCACTTGGCCTGGTGTGCCTCCAACTGGTACGATAGGCAACACTCCAACGGGGACAAACGTGCCTCCAATTCGGATTCTTACCAATGTGCGATCTACACGCTTGACGGAGTTCGCAAGCACAGCCTCAGGCGTGACATCAACAACGCCGTTCGTGTAGGTCTTTAGATCTCGTACCAATTGAATCGTAGGAACAAAAGTTGGAGCAATCAAAAGAGTCGGATCGTTGTTCGCAGCCGCCTTAAACCAAGCTCCACAACTGTAATTCCCGACCATGGAGCCCAGTATGGCGCCTGTTGCAGCGTCAGCACCAGCTGAAGTGGATAACACCGCGCCGCCTGCTCCGGCGATTTCCCTGCAAGCTGCTGCGATCTGATTGGGCACCGAGACGTCAACAGCTTTGGGTGCTGAGGGTTCGGGGGCGGGCTGACCTGGGTCGGGCGGCTTTATCGGGGGGTTATAGTAAACTACACCGCACGGTTGGGGTTTTCCTTTGCACCTTGTTTCGTTGGTCGCTTTTGAAGTACAACGAAGAAGCGCCGCATTGGCGTTCGCGGCGTCTCCGGTACCGGGCGCTGTCTTTAACACCTCTCTCAGCTTCGTCATCTCATCCTCACAAACAGCCGGAGCTGAAGGCGGTGGTGGAAGGTCGGCCAAAGACTTCTCCACAACTGCAACAATCTCTTTCACGGCTGCCTCCGTGCCTTCGGCCGTATTCGGATTGTCATGATGCTTCTTCAAGGCTGCCTGCGTGCCTTCAGCCGTATTCGGATGATCATTTTGCTTCTTGGAGTATGAATTGCACCCTGAGCTGAGAGCGGTCGAGCAGAGCACAATGCCGGTCAAGATTGAAAGCGCATATTTACGGGAGGACTGAGGGCTAGAGCACATAGTCTGAGAATTCTATATATACGAGCAAGAATGAACTGGACTATGCCGTATCCACGGAGGTCGCGCAGCGACAGCGTCCCCAGAATTTAACATGTCCAGTGAAGCGGCCGGCGAATCGTTCTTTTGTTCCTTGCGCCGCATACCAAGAATTCTTAGCTTACAACGACGAGAATGCGCGAGTCAAGTTCAGATTGGCGCGCCCTCGCGCGGAAGATGGTTCGGGGTGCTCACGCGCGGAATGCGAATCGCTACGGCGCGCGTTGCCGCTGTCGACAACAGGCTACGTCCGATCTCAACTGGCCTAAAGCGTCAGAGCGCTCCGTCGTAAGCATCTGATAATCACCGTTGGGGACCCAGGGGAGACAACGATGGAGCGTGAGCCTTGCCCCACCCCACCGGGATCTATGTTTAATGGGCTGTCGCCGGTTACTTCGGTTGCTACGGCGTAAGCGCCTGGGCGAATTTCGGTATGCGGCGCAAGGGCAACGCTGAGGCGTGTGCGTCAAGCCGTACGCACGGCTTGACAGGGGCTCGTTGAAAAGCGGGCTGCCGTTGATCGCCAGAGTCGTATCAAAATCTACGTATGCTGTTGGGATTGGCAATTGGCATAGGCATCCCGGTCGTTCTAATAGGTCTTTATGCCTGGGGCCGATGGATGTATGGTGACCAGTGGTATGTAGCTTTTGGCCGAAACGTTGCCCGGGGCGACGACGATCTCACTGATGAGATTGAGCGTGCTCAGTTTACCAGCCTGGATATAGCTCAGCCGAACGACCTGAAGCGGTGATCACGTCTGGGGCAGGTGCCCAGTTGTGCGGCAGTAGTTCGCTTAGCCGGGTTATGGAGTGCGCCGGGATGCGCGAGAGCACGTCGCGGAACCAGGCAAACGGCTCGACTCCGCACCGCTTGCAGGAAGCGATGAAGCTTCGCAACACCGCCACCATCG
>DATBEF010000086.1:0-32183 GCA_036269625.1 Bryobacteraceae bacterium
CCTCTGCGAACCGCGCCCGCGGACAGACGAGGGCATGGCATGGCCCGTCCAATTTGACTTTTCAACGAGCGGAAGACCCTCAGCTGTGCCGTCCGCCAGAAAAAGATTCGAATTGTAGCACCGCGTTGCATGGTTGTGAACGCTATCAAATGTGAAACACTGAGCCAGCAAAGTGTTCTAGCGTTGCATTCCGATGTGAGCATAGACCGGCAAAGCTCCCAGTCAAATGATTTCCCGGTTTTTGCCCGTTTGAAACGCTCTATATAGGCGAGAACCGATCCGGATCCGCCGAATCTGGCGGGAACCGGTCTTGGCTCTCAGAATTCAAATAGAATTGCACTGGAGCAAAAGTTGACACACGCATTACGATCAGAAAGATCGGGTTCCACAGATCAAGTGCCAGGTGGAGGTACGGCGCGGCCGGGTGACCCGGCCGACCTCTCCGCGCTGGAGCCCCACTTTTCCGTTCAAGTCTTGGCGGAGATGTGGCGGCTAGACGAATCGACGATCAGGCGCATCTTCGAAGATGCGCCCGGAGTTCTGCGACTCGCCAACGACCGGCGTCGCAGCGGCAAACGAGAATACGTTACGCTTAGAATTCCCGCGTCCGTGGCGCAGCGTGAATACGAACAACGAATCGTTGCGGCAGCGCAGAAAAAAGGCGCGTAGGTTTTGGCCGACCTGTTTCTTGTTCGGAACCATTCGGACAAGTGTCCCCACGCTTCAAAAGGGCCGCGATTTCTCAATTGCAAATGTCCGATTGGCGTCGACGGCGAGATCAGGGGTAAACGGTATCGCCGTTCTCTGTTTACTCGAAGTCTCGACAAAGCATATCGGAAGTTGGCCGAACTTGAAAAGCCAGATTACCGCGCGCCAAAGCCGCTGCAGGAAGCCGTTGACGCGTTCAAGGCTTCGAAGGCGGATGTCGGACACGGCACGAAGCGTAATCATCGCCGGTGTCTGGATAACTTCGTCGCCATCTGTACGGAGGCGGGAATCACTCGCCTTGATGACGTCGAGATTGAAACCATCGATCTGTTCCGGGCAAAACGGCCGATCTCCGCCCTGACGTGGACCAAGGAGCTCGCAATACTCCGCAACTTCTTCGGATTTTGCGCAAGCCGACGATGGATCTCCTTCAACCCGGCCAAAGAGGTGAAAGCAGCGAAGTCAAAACCAAAGCCCAAGGAGCCTTACACTGAAGAGGAAGTAAAGCGCATCTTTTTCGCTTGTGATCGAATCGGCAAAGGCGCGTACGAACGGGACAGAGCCAGGACAATGGTCCTGTTGCTCCGATATACCGGCTTGCGGATCAGCGACGTTGCCACGCTTGCTCGCGATCGCGTCCGCGAGGATCGTATTTATCTCTACAGCATGAAGAACGGCAAGCCGGTTTTCTTGCCGATTCCGACCGTGCTCCAGGATGCTCTACGCTCCCTGCCGGTTCCCAAAGGAACCGAGGGCGATTCAACGTATTTCTTTTGGAGCGGCAACGGCACTGCCCGAGCGTTTATTCGGGGAGTAACTCGAACGCTAGCGCGCGTGTTTGAGCTTTCTGAAGTGAAAGGCGCTCATGCACACCGTTTTCGGCATACCTTAGCAACTGCGCTGCTGGAGAAAGGATGGACTACTGAGGACGTTGCACTTGTTCTTGGCAGCACGCCCGATATCATCCGACAGCATTACGCGCAATGGACAACTGAGCGTCAGGAGCGTATTTGGAGCCTGGCACAGGACGTATGGTCTGGCAAGTTTTTGGCAAACTCAAAAAATTCGTCCGTAACTGTTGATTTTAAAGAGGATAATTTGGTGGACGGCATGGGGTTCGAACCCACGACCCCCACGTTGCGAACGTGGTGCTCTCCCAACTGAGCTAGCCGCCCACTAATATGGCGCGCAGGCGCGAACGCGTGCGGATACTGGACCCAATATAACATTTCGAACATGCTAGGATGGCGGTTCGATCCTTCGCCTCCCATGGTCCTATCCGACGTCGATATACGGCGCTATCTCGAGCAAGGCAAGATCCATATTTCGCCGGAATTGCCTCCCGAGCAATTTGGAAGTTGTTCTGTAGATTTCCGCCTGGGCGCCGAGTTCAGTGTATTCGAGCACAGCCGCCACGCCTATATCGATGTTCGGGAAAAGGGCGCTATTCAGGACATCATGCGCACGATTCACGTAAAGGAAGGCGACCCATTCATCCTGCAGCCTCGCGAGTTCGCCCTCGCAATCACCGAAGAGACGTTGGAACTCGATGACGACGTACTGGGGCGATTAGAAGGGCGCTCTAGCCTTGGCCGCATCGGCATCATCGTACACGGCACCGCCGGCCTATTCGATCCGGGATGGCGCGGTAAGGCCACGCTAGAGCTTAGCAATTTAGGCATCATGCCCGTTGCGCTCTACCCCGGTATGCGGATCTGTTCTTTCACCTTTGAACAATTGAGTTCGCCGGTGTCTGTTCCGTATTACAAGAAAGCCGGCAATAAGTACGCCGGTCAGACTCAGCCGCTCGCGAGCAAACTGACATCCGAGGTCCCCTAGAAGCGCAAAGGGCGCGGCTGTACGCCACCAAACATCGTAGGAACTCGACTTACCTTTGGGTGGCGCACTTGACACCGCGACCGTCTTGCGCGAGTTCCTAGAAGAGTTAGCGTCCCGAAGACCCGAACCCTCCAGCACCGCGAACGGAATCAGAGAGTTCGCCTTCATTCCACTCGACCGTTTCATAGCGCGCGACAACTAATTGTGCAATGCGATCGCCCGCGCACACCTCAAACGGGACCTTGCCCAAATTCAGCAGAATCACTTTCAGTTCGCCGCGGTACCCAGGATCGATAGTCGCGGGTGCATTTGGCAACGTGATCGCGTGTTTGAGGGCCAATCCACTGCGAGGCCGGATCTGCACCTCATACCCCGGCGGAATTTCAAGCGCCAAACCGGTGGCCACCGCCTGCGGGATGCCGGGTTCGAGAACGGCTGGCCCGACCGAGCGCACGTCAAGGCCGGCGTCTTCTAATGGTCCGTGGGCATAGGCAGGGAGATGTGCGCCAGGGTGCAGGCGTTTGATACGAATAATCATGGCGAATCCGTTATCATAGCGGCTTCATGCCTGAAGAGCGAAAAGGCCGGGTCTTAACTGTGGGACCGATGCCTCCCGAGAAGTTGGCATATGCACTGGCGCGCTACAGCCGGTCGCCAGATTCGATACGCGACTCGATCGAGTGGGTGCGTAACCACGACTCGGCGAAATTTCTGGAAAGCTTCTATTTTCAGTATGGTCACGCAAGCATCGCCGACCTGGGCCATGTGACGGTCTGCTTTGAGGGCATCTCCGAACTGGCGGCGACGGAGATTGAAGACGAGCAACTCTGGGACGGGCAGGCGCGAAGTTCACGCTATCAGGATTTTTCGCAAGCGGGCGTGATCGTGCCGCCGGAGCTGACCGACGGCGAGTCTGAAATCTACCTGGCGGCGACCTCCCACTTGCTAGATGCCTATCGCGACGTCCAGAACCGAGTATTTGCATATTTACAGGACCAGCTTCCCCGTCCCGACGACATGAAGCCGGAGGCATATCGCCGCAATTTGGCCGCCCGAGCCTTCGATGTCGCACGCTACCTGCTGCCCTTCGGCATCCCGACCGGGGTCGGCCAGGTGACCAGCATACGAACGCTCGAGAAACAGGTTCGCCGGTTGAAAGCGAGCGAGTTTCAGGAACTCCGCGAGATCGGAGAAGAGTTGGGAAAAGCCTGCGCGGCCGCTCCGGAATGCGGCTGGGGCAGTGACGAAGCGGAGCCGGTTGCGCCAACTCTCGCCAAGCACGCGGAGCCCGATGGGTACGCGCCGCGTCTACGCTCGGATCTGGCGGAGTGGGCAGCCGACCATCTTCCGCCCCAAGCCACGTTCACGGTCAAACCAGCGGATCTGCTCCAGCCATCCGATGCGATTGCGGATATCTGCGCAACGCTGCTTTATCCGATTGTGACCCGCAGTTACCGGGAGCTGTACGAGTTGGCTTGCCAATGGAGTGCGGCTCGCAGACAGGAAGTGATCCAAGTCGCGCTGGGAACACGAACGCGGCGGGATGAGTTGCCGCGGCATTTCCGAAGCGCGCCCTACGTCTTCGATTTCGTAATGGATATCGGAGCGTATCGAGATCTGCACCGCCACAGACGTTGCCAGCAGTTCCGCCAATATTACACGAACACGTTGGGATACGAGACACCGGAAGTGTTGGCGCAATGCCACGCCAACGAGGTCTACGCAAAGGCCCTGGCGCACGCTGACCGGGCCGTCGAAGCGCTCCCACAGCCGGCGTCTCAATATGTCTTGCCCTTCGCGGCGCGCTCCCGCTTTTTGTTCAAGATGGATTTCGCCGAACTGGAATACATGGCCCGTCTGCGTAGCGGGGTTAAGGGCCACTTCTCCTACCGCAAGATCGCCTGGGAGATGAAGCAGGAGCTACAACGCCTGGACCCTTTCCTCGGGGCGCTGGTGGAGGCGACTCCGCCGTGGGTGGAAGATCCATTAACGCGTTAGCGCTTCTAAAAAGCCGTCAAGCCCAGCCGATAACACTAGCAGACCAGGGTTTGGCTAAGAACTTGCTCTGGCTTGTTTGGCTTTCGCTGGGGAAATCGAAACCGGCGAAACGAAGGGATTTGAACTCATCGTATGTCAACCTCGCTGCATACCTCCTACGCAGAAAACGAAGTGCTGAACGCGCCACCCGAGCGACTGGTCCAGATCCTCTATCAGTTGGGGATAAAAGCTATTGTTGCCGCGCGGGAGTGCGTGCGCACCAAAGATATTGCAGGTCGAACGCGCCACATCAATAAAGCGTTTGACGTGACGACAGAACTCCTGAATGGGCTCGATTATGAAGCGGGCGCCGAGATTGCTCTCAATTATGGGCGGCTCTATGATTACTGCCAGCGGCGCTTGATCGAGGCAAATTCCTCTCAATCCGACGAAATCTTGGCTGAAGTTCAATCGCTATTTGAAGATTTGAGCGAGGCTTGGCAGATTGTCGTCGCGAAAACGGCCGCCGAGCGGCGGCACATCCTCTACTCTGCGGAACCGCCGGACAATGCCGCGGAATTGGCCGGGACAATCAGCTGCGTTGGTTAGTTTAGTTGGTTTAGCCTGGCAAACAGCGGGCTTCGCGTGCAGACCGAACGGGTAACCGGGAATACTGCGAGTGGAGCCTTCCGGGTTTGTACCTGTTACAAAGAACAGCCTGCGGGCATCTCCAAAGCATGCGGAAATCCAACGCATGAAACTGGTCTTTTTCGGATTGTCCGTAAGTTCGGCATGGGGCAATGGACATGCTACGCTTCTGCGCGGCCTGTTCCGCGCCTTGCGCAGCCAAGGGCATCGGATTCATTTCTTTGAGAAAGACGTACCCTATTACGCGGCTCAGCGAGACGCGGCTACGCTTCCCTATGCCCAAATCCATCTATATCGGGACTGGACGGAGAACCTCGAAATCGCGAACCGTGAACTCGCCGGCGCCGACGTGGGCTTCGTCACCTCATATTGCCCGGATGGCATAGCGGCTTGTGAGTTGGTGCTCAACTCGAACTTGCCCCGTACGGTGTTCTACGACATGGATACGCCCGTTACGCTCGAGCGCTTGCAAGCTGGCGAACGGGTTCCGTATCTGCCAGAAAACGGTCTCGGCGACTTCGACCAGGTGTTGAGCTACACCGGTGGAGCAGCACTCGAACAGCTAAAAAGTAGTTTGGGAGCGCAGTGTGTCGCGCCGCTATATGGCTGGGTTGATCCCGATGTGCACCACCGGGTACCATCTTGTGACGAGTTCACCGCCGATCTCTCTTATCTCGGAACCTATGCCTTGGACCGGCAACAGCAATTAGAGGAACTGCTACTGTGTCCGGCACGAAGGCTTATGGACCGGCGGTTCGTGATCGCGGGCGCGATGTACCCGGAAATTCGGAGTTGGCCAACGAATGTGCGGCATTTAGAGCACGTGGCGCCGGCGCAGCATGCGGCGTTCTATTCATCGGCGCCACTGACGTTAAATATTACCCGCGGAGCTATGGCTGCCATGGGTTACTGTCCGTCGGGCCGATTGTTTGAAGCGGCGGCTTGCGGAACCGTCGTGTTAAGCGACTGGTGGAACGGTCTCGATAGTTTTTTCGAGCCAGGACAAGAGATCTTGATCGCCGAAGACGCCGAGCAGGCCGCCGCCGCCATCCAGCAACATCCGGAGACGCTGCGACGCATGGGCGAGCGTGCCCGAGAGCGCGCGTTGGACTGCCATACGGCGGCTGTTCGCGCGCAGCATCTGATAAATCTGCTCGAATCGCCCCGCGATGAGAACTCCGTCGCGGATATCGCTTACGCGGGGAAGAGAGTATAACGATGTGGGGCATCATTCCAGCGGCTGGGACAGGAAGCCGCATTCAACCTTTGGCCTTTTCAAAAGAACTTCTGCCGGTTGGCAGTTTCGTAACTGATTCCGGTGAGCGGCCTCGTGCGGTAAGTGAGTATCTGATCGAGAGAATGGTCAAGGCGCGCGCCGATAAGATCTGCTTCGTCATTTCCCGGGGTAAGTCGGACATTTTCGACTATTTCGGCGGACGCGCCTTATCCGCCAAAATTTTTTATGCCATCCAGGAACAGCCGCATGGGTTGTGCGATGCCATATTCAGCGCGCTGCCGCTGATTCCCTTAGACGAAGACGTGTGCATCGGGCTGCCCGATACGATTTGGCTCCCCGAAACCGGGCTCGCCGAGTTGCCTGGAGGCGAGCTGTCCCTGCTCTTGTTCCCTGTAGATCATCCGGAACGTTTTGACGCAGTCGTGACAGATGAAGCCGGTAAAGTCAGCGAAGTGCAGGTGAAGTCGACCGATGCGCGAACGAATTGGATCTGGGGAGCAATGAAGATGCCGGCCGCGACCTTGCACGACCTGTACGCGATCTGGCTGGACCGGCGGGATGAGTACTTAGGGACTCTGGTTAACGAGTATCTGCGGCGCGGCGGCCGCGCATTCGGATTCAAGATCGGCGAATCGTATGTAGATGTGGGAACGCTTCACGGCTATCGGGAAGCGCTACGGTTGCTCGATGGACGCCAGGCGCTCGCAGCCGCATGCTCGTCGAGGTAATCACTGATCCGCGCCGGTTGCGCGAGTTAGAACCAGAGTGGAACTTGCTTGCGGAACAGTGCGCGGGAGTTACTCCCTTTCAATTGCCCGCGTGGCTGATTACCTGGTGGTCACACTTTGGCAGCGGCGAATTGCATGTGCTCGCATACCGTAAGAACGGCGTGTTAGTCGCTCTGTTGCCTTTCTTTTTTCACACGTGGGAGGGCCGCCGGCAAGTCACCCTTGTTGGTTCGGGAATATCGGACTATCTCGAGCCGATGATTTTGCCGGAGCACAAGGAAGTAATAATCGACCATCTGGGCGATCATCTGCAGCGGCAGCCGGATTGGGAGGTCTGCATCTGGCAGGACCTGAACCGCAATACTCCGCTCGCCCGGCTCGGTGAAGCAAGCGAGGAGACACCCTGCAGCGCGATTCAGTTGAAAGGCAGTTTTGACGAGTATTGGGCAGCGCGTGGCCCGAACCTGCGCCGCAATGTTGCGCGCTACGGAAAGCGGGCTGAAGCCTCAGGCCGCCTGGAATTTGAAATTTCAACGAGCGCCGACGACGCCCTCTTCGATGAGCTGGTTCGGCAACATGCTGCGCGTTGGGCTAAGCACGGCGAGCCGGGGATGGTGGCTGCTAATGGCTCCGATCTGTTTCTGAGGCGGGTTGCCTGCGCATTTGCGAGGAAGGACATGCTGCGGATCTTCACCCTTCGCTATCGCGGCGGCATTGCAGCGATCATCTTGTCATTCCTGCATCACAGGCGAATCTATGGATATCTGACCGGCTTCGATCCGGCCTATGAAGAGTTCGGACCCGGCAGATTATTGCTGTTTCACGCCCTGCGCCACTGCTTCGAACAAGGTTATTGCGCTTGGGATTTTCTCCGAGGGGAAGAGCCGTATAAAGCGCAGTGGGGCGCAGAACAGACTCATAAGTCGCGTGTGGTGCTCCTCAGGAGCGATGCGCGATCAAACTCGCCGTAGCTTCTGGATGGGTTTGGCCTGGCGGAATGGAGGCGCTTATGGATGTGAGTTGCTCATATAGCCTGATGTAGCCGGAAACCATCCGTTCAGCTCCGAACCGACGTTGCGCGATTGCCCGGGATACATCGGGTGAAAGCCCGGCGCACTGAGCGCACCGGGCGCACTTCTCGACGGCGGCCACCATGTCTTCAACGGAATCCACGATAAATCCGCTTTGCCCATGATCGACGACTTCGGGAAGGGCTCCGGAGCGGAAGGCCACAACTGGAGTGCAGGAGGCGACCGCTTCCATGGCGACCAGCGAACTGGTTTCCGCCACGGAGCTGGGAACTAGAAGGCACTTTGACGAGGCCAGCAGGTGCGTCTTGTCCCCGAGGCCCACGGGACCGATATACCTTCTCTTCTGGTCCAGCAGCGGCTCCACTTGATCGTGGAAATAGGCTTGATGATGCGGGTACGGATGCACCGGCCCAGCTATCACGAGCGGCAAATCGAGGATGTGAGCGACTTCGAGCGCCGTGTGCGCGCCTTTCTCCGGACATATGCGGCCGAGAAAGAGAAGATGCGTGCGGGGCCGCACGGGTAAAGCGAGATATGGAGCTATGTTTATCCCATTAGGCACCACGGGCAATCGAGTGTTGGCGGCTTGTGAAAAGGAAACACAGTTCAAACGGCAGCGCTGTTGTTCAAAGATGGAAGGCGGGTACCAATCTAGGGGTAAATGCAGCGTGGCCAGCATTGGGACACGAGTTTCGGGCACATACGCGTGGAAATCGAGACCATGAAAGTGGATCAGGTCGATGCCCCCCCGCCGTAACGCGCGGCCAATCGCCTCCCGGTGATCGAACTGAGCCGACGCCCTATCCGTGATGGTTTGGGGCACCGGAGCCGCAGGTATAAGTTCGCCCGCCGCTTGCGACCCTTCTGCGGCAATTACTAGCGACCGATGGCCGGCGGCCACCAGTTGACGTTCGAGAAGAGATAGAATCTGCTCGGCCCCGCCGCCGGCATCGGGGCCGACCGGCATCAGGGGAAAGCCAACACTTAGAATCGTCATCACGAAACAAGTTGGACCATCAGCCGCAAGAGGTTGTTTCGCGAGTTCCTCAAAAGCGCAAAGGGCGCGGCGTGCCGCCAAGACAGTATCAGGAACTCGGGCGGCCACGTCGTGTCCGTTTTGCGCGTTTCCTCAAAGGGTGGAGTTTTCGGACCTCCCTACTCGTAACGCCAATCAGGATCTTGAGGGTGTTTTAGATCCCATAATGGACGTGCGCTGCGCACCACGGGTAACTTCTCAAAGTTATATTCTGGAGGCGGAGAACTGGTGGCCCATTCGAGAGTCCAGGCATCCCAGGGGTCATCGCCGGCAGGGCGGCCCGCACGGGCAGAGACCCAGACGTTCAGAACGTAACAAAGTATTCCTGCAATTTGCAGAAATACGCCTATCGTAGAAATCATGTTCCACAACTCCCAGCCTCGCCCGGCTGAATAGGTATAAATACGGCGCGGCATCCCGAGAATGCCAAGTACATGCTGGGGTAAGAAGGTTACGTTTACACCAATGCAGAATAGCCAAAAGTGCCACTTACCCAGAGTTTCGTTGTACATGCGTCCAGTGGCTTTCGGGAACCAGTAGTATAGTCCCGCAAAAACTCCAAACACCATGCCGAGCACCAGCGTGAAGTGGAAGTGGGCAATCAGAAAGTAGGAGTCGTGTAACTGCCAATCGAAAGGTGCGATCGCGAGGAGAATGCCGGTCAGGCCCGCAACCAGGAATTGAAGCAGGAAAGCACAGCAGAACAGCAGAGGCGTGCGGAAACGCAGTTTGCCGCCGTACATGGTCGCGGTCCAGTTAAAGATTTTAATGCCCGTCGGGACTGCGATCAGCATGGTGGAGGCCGCAAAGAAGGTGTTGGACCACGAGTTCATTCCGACGGCGAACATGTGGTGCGCCCAGACACCCAGGCTGATGAAGCCAATGGCCACGACCGCTCCGACCATCGCCGGTCTGCCGAAGAGCGGCTTACGGGAGAAGACCGGAATTACTTCGGACAAAATGGCGAAAGCCGGAAAAATGAGGATATAGACCTCCGGATGGCCGAAAATCCAGAAGATATGTTGCCAGAGGATTGCAGATCCGCCTGCCTGCGTGTCGAAGAAATGCGCGCCCAGATGCCGGTCCAAGAGAACCATGATCTGGTCGGCCGTCAGAGGGGGCAGCGCGACGAGGATGAGCCATGCATCGATGAGCATGACCCAAACGAACAGGGGCATTCTGCTCAACGTCATGCCCGGACATCGCATGCTTAGAGTGGTGACGATTACATTAATGGCGCTGGCAAGGCTTCCAATGCCCGACCCAAGTACGCCCAGACACCAGTAGTCGCTCGAATGGCCTCGCGAAAACGGCGGCTCCATTAGCGGTGCATAAGCGAACCAGCCGACGTCCGGAGCGGAGCCCGTGCCTGACAAACCGCTTCCACCAAGATAGCTGTAGTAAAGCAGCAGTCCGCCGAAGAGGAAGATCCAAAATCCGAACGCATTCAAGCGCGGAAAAGCCATGTCGCGCGCGCCGATCATTAAAGGGATCAGGTAATTTGAGAATCCCGCCACGATAGGCATTCCAACCAGAAAGACCATGGTTGTACCATGCATGGTAAATAGGCGGTTGTAAGTGCCGGCGCTTACCAGGTGATTGTCAGGCACCATCAATTGCAGCCGCATTATGGTCGCCATAATCCCGGCAACCCCAAAAAACAGTAACGCGGAAACGAGATACATGATTCCGAGCCGCTTATGGTCGACGGTAGTTACCCACGCCTCAAGCATTTCGGAAAACGAGAATTCGGAACCAGTAAGCTTTATATGTTCGAGCGGGTAATTCGTTGCTGCCACTTAGTCTCCTATTCTAATGTTTGCAGGAAGGCAGTAACGCGATCGAGTTGTTGCGCGTTCAATTTCATATTCGGCATTAAGCATCCGGGCTTAATGCCCTGTGGATCGCTGACCCAACGGCGCAAATCCGCGGGAGTGTTCGCAAGAACGCCAGCCGCCAGAGTTTGGCGCGTCATCAGATGAGTAAGATCGGGCGCGAGCCTTTTAGAGGCAGGCGTCTTGCGGACTACGTGACACGCGATGCAGCCCGAAGCATAGAATGCCATGAGGCCCTGCCGCGATTTAGGGTTCATAGCGATCTCCTTTTGCTGCGCCGCAGCCCAGCGGTCGAATTCCTCCGGCGTTTCCGCAACCACCCGCAGGTACATATGGGCGTGTTGAAGTCCGCAGTACTCAGCGCAATTACCGATGAAAACGCCCGGCTCCTTTGGATCCATCCACATGTAATTAATTCGATTGGGAACTAAGTCAGTCTTACCGGCCAGCTGCGGAACCCAAAAACTGTGAATAACGTCCGCGCTCATTAATCTCATGTAAGTTGCGCGCCGGCCGTCCGGTGTGGCTGGCACGTGAATCTCGTTGGCAGTGACAATGCCGTAGTCGGGATAGCGGATTTCCCACCACCATTGATGGCCGATTACATCCAGGTGCAATGCCTTACGGGGCGGACTGGCATCCTGAACGGAGGCGATCACGCGGGCTGTTACGCCCATCAGTACGAAAACAATCAGAATCGGAATAACGGTCCATGCAGCTTCAATTTCGTTGCTGCCGTATACTTGCGGCGGCTCCTCCAGATCGTTGTCTCCCGGCTTCTGGCGAAAACGCCACATCGTGTACACGATGAGGCTTGCGACAACGACAAAGATTGCGGCGGTAATGAGGAGTCCCAGGTGCCCAATGTTCTTCTCCGCATTGGCAGGCGTAGCCAGAGGTTCAAAGATATTGGTAGTACGATGCTCCGCCGTACCCGGGATTTGCACCTGCAGGAGAGCGATAAGTGCTGTGGTCACCTGTATTGTCCGCTTTACGTCGCGAAGAGTCTAACAACCGATAGTACCCGAAGTCCGGGCCGAGCAATCCGCAGCGGTTTCCCTTACTCGTGCCGCAGAGCGCTTAACGGATCAACACGTGAAGCGCGGCGCGCGGGTCCCATCCCACCCAACAAGGCTATGCCAAGCAATAACGCCACCGTGCCGACGGCGGTGATCGGATCGGTCGCCTTCAATCCATACAGCATCGTGCCGATAAAGCGAGCAAGCCAGAACGACGCACCCATTCCGAGAGCCACGCCCGCAAGGGCCATCCAAAGCGCCTCACGCAACACTCCCGCCAACACCTGCTCCACGCGTGCGCCCAGTGCCATACGAATCCCAATTTCTCCCGTGCGCTGGGCGACGGTATACGCCATGAGACCATAAACGCCAATGCTGGCAAGCGTCAGCGCCAACAGGCCAAACGTGCTGCTCAACTCTGCAAAGATTCGCTCTGTCGATAGGGTTGCCTTGATCTGCTGCTCTTGCGTTCGTACATCGATTAACGGCAAGTCCCGGTCGAGCGACTCGACGGCTTTCCGCACCTCGCTTAACACGCTGAAAGGCTCCGTTGCCGTGCGAATCTCGACCATCATGCGGCCGGATACGCTACTTTGCTGGTAAGGAACGTAAAAGGTCGGCGGGGTCTCGCTGCGCAGATCCGCATACCTGGTATCGGCGACAACACCGACAATCTGCACGGCCCCATCTTCGTACTCGAACATCTGACCTATAGGATTCTCGTTCCGGAAATACTGGCGCACCAGAGCGCGGTTGACCACAGCAACCTTTGGTGACCTGGGGCTGTCGTGCACATTGAAGCCGCGCCCTTGAAGAACGGGGATACCCATCGTCTGAAAGAAATCCTCGCCAACACCGTTTTTCTGGACACGATCTTCGGGCTTGGTCACGGGACGACCGGACACATGAAAGCTCGCTCCCGAGTGTCCGTCACCGATCAGCGCGATATTGCTGAGAGTTACCGATTGAACTCCAGGGATGGTGGCGAGGGCCTGTTCGATCTGCCGGTACAACTCGCCCATCTGTGCATCTGTATATCGGGTCCGAGGCGGATTCAATTTGAAGAGAAGCATGTGATCTGCGCGGAATCCGAGCGGCGTATGGCTTAAATTCACGAGCGTGCGAACAAAAAGGCCGGCGCCCAGAAGCAGAATTGTCGACAGCGCGACCTGTAAGACAACCAAGCCTTTGCCAAGGTATGCCTTCGCTCGACCGCCGGTTGCATGGGCGCCATCCTTGAGAGCTGTTATGACATCGGCCTGCATTACATGCCGGAGGGGAACAACGGCGAAGACGGCACCTGTCACTAGGGCGGCCCCGACGGCGAATGAAAGAACTCGCCAATCGAAATCAACGCTTAGGTTGACAGGACGCCCAGGATTTGTGAGAAGCCGGGGAATGATGTTGCGGCCAAAGTAGCCCAGGAGGACTCCCGCCAGGCCACCTGTCATGGAGAGCAAGAAGCTCTCCATCAGTACTTGGCGAACCATGGATGCGCGGCCTGCTCCGAGGGCGAGCCGAGTGCTGATTTCCCGTTGACGGCTTACCGCACGCGCCAACAGAAGATTCGCGACATTCACGCATGCGAGCAGCAACACCAAGCCGGTGAGCGCAAACAGCACATACGATGGCTTGGCAAACGTGCGCAAGTAGTCCAATCCGCGATCCCCGGGTTGCAGCCTGAGATGGAACTCGGCGAGCCCTTTGGCATCGGGTAATGTGGCTATGGTGGCCCGCCGCAGGGCGACGTCCAGCGCGGCCTGCGTTTGCGCCTCGGGCACGTTTTCGCGCAACCGTGCCAGGACAAGAACCCACCAGGATTGCGGATTGTCGAGCAAAGAGCGCGGATTCGCGCCGATCGTCTGCGCGCGTGGCATCAATAACGGCTGTTGGGTTAAAGGCACGAACACTCGCGCCGTGCTGCCCATCGTCAAACCGGTGAACTGCGCCCCGGTTACCCCCACGATCGTCACTGGAGTTCCGTTCAACGAGATCGTCTTGCCTAGGACTGAAGCAGTCCGGTTAAATTTCTCCGCCCAATAGCCCTCGCTGATCACAGCTGCCGGGGCCGCTCCCGGACCGCCATCGTCGATGGGAGTCAGGGCTCGCCCAAGAATTGTCTGCACACCCAGCGCGCTGAATGCGTTGCCACTCACCATCTCAGCCGAAACTAACTCAGGGTGTCCATCGACAGTTGCCGTCATCTCTACGTCTTTGAATGCGATCAGGTCCCGAAAAACTTCTTTCTGTTTGCGTAATTCCTCGAGCACCGGATAGGAAAAAGAAGTGCTGGCCAGACCGCCTTCCTTTGTGGAATAAACATCTCCCCAAACCGGCGGCACTGGCTGCTCGTGCCCACTCACCCAGGTCAGCATTCTCAATTGCTGAGGGTTCTTCACCGGCAGGGCTTCGAATACGACCTTTTTTGCGATCGCGAACACTGCGGTGTTCGCCCCGATTCCAATCGCCAGCGATAGTATCGCCGTGAGAGCAAATGACGGATCTTTGCGCAGCAGCCTAAAGCCGTAGCGGAGATCCCGCAGAATCGTACGAAAGTGCTCCTTCGGGGCGTGAAATAGCACGCCGAAAACTGCTTCCATCAAGATCAAAATGCGCTCCCACGAATTTGCCGCATCGCGGTAGCGATCGCACAGCACCATCGCCATCTCACGGCCATATTCGTCGCGAAATTCCACGGGATATAGCCGCAGTAAAGTTCGGAATGCGGCGAGCGCAGGTTGGCGCAACTTCAAGCCCTGAATCACGGAAATTCTAGCTCCGCTTCGGCAAGAGGCCGCTCGCGCGGGCATCCGCGAGTAGTCTTTCCAAACGGCGAGCTTCAGCCATTGCCACACGCCGACCCAAACGACTCAGAGCATAGTAGCGCCGCCGCTCATCATCATGCTTTGGATCTGGCCGTTCCAGGAGTTCTTCGATCAGGCCCTGCTCAAGAAGCCTTTTAATGGACGCATAGAGACTACTGGGGCTTAAACGTAGAGCTCCATTCGTTCGCTCGGCCACATCCTGCATGACCGAGTAGCCGTGGCGTTCTCGGTCCCCAAGTGAGACAAGGATGTGAAACGTATCTCTATGGAGTGGCAGGAAAGATTCGGGAGCGGGCTCGTCGGGGGATTGGCGGCGCGGCGGCATGGAAGTAACTATATCATGATCTGCTATAGCATGTTCTGGCTGTTTTAACCGGCGATTGACAATGCTATCCGGGCCGTCATAATATGGCGCAGGACGACATGTGGTCCCGTATCATGGACGACAAAATGCAAGATCGATGCTCGTAGGGCATTTCGCTGTGGGTCTCGCGGCAAAACGCATAGAACCGGCGGTCTCTGTCGGCACCCTGGTGCTCGCGTCCATGTTTGCCGACCTCCTCTGGTGCGTCTTTTTGTTTGCCGGAATTGAGCATGTGCAATTCAAACCCGGGATGGGAGCGGCGAACTACTTCGGCGCCTCAGATATTGCCCTCAGCCACAGCCTATTGATGGATGGGATATGGGCGGCTTTGCTTGCGGCAGCTTACTTTTTGAGGCGGCGCAATCCGCGTGGAGCGTGGCTCATCTTCGCAGCTGTTCTCAGCCACTGGCTGCTCGATTGGATCAGTCACCGGCCGGACATGCCCCTCAGTCCGGGCGTGCACACATACTTCGGATTGGGTCTGTGGAGTTCCGTCCCTGCCGCCATCCTGGTCGAAGGCGGCTTCTGGCTAGTTGCGGTTGTTCTATATGCGCGCGCAACTCATGCCCGGAAACGGACCGGCGTCTATGCATACTGGATCGTCGTCGGTATCCTGACCCTTGCGTGGTACAACAACCTTACTGGCCCGCCGCCTCGGGATCCCCACACGGCCCCGATTGCCAGTTTCGTTTTCTTTTCCTTGGCCGTGGCATGGGCCTACTGGATGAACCGGGTACGCCCCTGCGTCCCAGTTAGTTCGGCAATCCGAATGCCGTAACCGTCTGACCCGACGCAACTGCGATGTATTCCCGGCCGTCAAACTGATAAGCCATCGGCGAAGCTTTCCAAAACTGGTTGGCGTCGAACGCCCACACAGGTTTGCCGGTTCCTGCATCCATCGCCATGAACCTTCCGCTATCCTCGCCGAAGAACAGCAGCCCATTTTGTGTCACCAGTGTGCCTCCCCAGGTATCGGCTCTGCCGGCCTGAGGGAACTCCCACGCGATCTTTCCTGTTCTGGGATCGATAGCCCTGAGCACTTTTTGGGGTAATTCGCCAGGGACTGGCTTTTGTGATCCCCCCAAGTAGCCTTCCCCACGTTGCCATTCTGCAGGACTTTCAGAGTAGATATCGCACTTCTCTAGCGCCTGAAGATAGAAGAGACCTGTTGAGGGCAGGTACGATGTCGAAAACCAATTCGTAGCGCCGTCTTGCGAGGGGCACACTTTCATTCCGTTACCGGCCCTCTCAAGCGTTCTCAAGACTGGGCGCCCGTCTGGACCAATTTCCTTGGCCCAGTTCATCTTCTTCACGAAAGGTTTGGCAAGTAGTAACTGCCCATCTGTCCGATCCAAAACGTAGAAGAATCCGTTCCGATTTGCCGTAAACAGCAGCTTGCGAGCCTGGCCTTGCCAATTTCCATCCTGAAGGATAACGGGTTCGGTCGCGTCCCAGTCGTGAACGTCATGAGGTGTGAATTGGTAATGCCATTTCAATTTTCCTGTCTTACGGTCCAGCGCAAGGACACAATCGGAATACAAGTTGTCGCCGGCGCGCTCCTCTCCGTTGTAATCAGGACCTGGATTGCCGGTCTGCCAGTAAAGCGTATCGAGTTCAGGGTCATAGGAGCCCGTGAACCAAGCCACCGCGCCGCCGTGTTTCGAAGCCACGCCTTTCCAAGTCTCGGACCCGGATTCGCCAGGAGCCGGGACGATCCAGAACCGCCAAACCTCTTTGCCTGTAGTTTGATCGAAGGCAGCAAGGAATCCGCGCGCCCCATTTTCACCCCCCGCAGTGCCTGAAACCACCAGGTTGCCAACGACGAGCGGTGCTGACGTCGCGAAATAGTTTTCGCGCCAATCTGCCATCTGGGTATCCCATTCAACGGTTCCTTTCAGACGATTCAATCGGAGGATATGAGCATCGTCCGTAACCATAAACAGCCCATCGCCCGCGACGGCCGCTCCCCGATTGATTCCAACTCCGCCAAATAGGTCTTTCTTCTTCGGCCGCTCAAAATGCCAAAGAGTTCGTCCATTGCCGGCATCAAGCGCATAGCACTCATTGGCGCTGGTGACATACATGATGCCCTCTGTAACAATGGGAGTAGTTTCCAGATACGAAACATCGGGCATTGTAAATATCCACTTAGGCGCTAACTGAGATACGTTCGATTTATCAATTTGAATTAAAGTAGTAAGGCGATTTCCGCGTAAATCGCCATTGTAGGTGGGCCAATTTGTTTCTGAGGTAACTTCGCGAAAGGACTCTCCTGCGCGCCGCAGAAGGTGAATTGCATTGTCTTTCGTCTGCAGCTCAAGGTCATCATTACTCTGATTGAGAACTACTCCTTCCAAAGCTTGTCCTGTGTTCGTCACAATCTTGCGTTTGATATCCGCTGATTCTCTGGGCTTGAGACTGCGAAGGA
Source organism: Bryobacteraceae bacterium (assembly GCA_036269625.1). GTDB lineage: Bacteria > Acidobacteriota > Terriglobia > Bryobacterales > Bryobacteraceae > Bog-105. The sequence goes on from DATBEF010000086.1 coordinate 17,676, forward strand.
ATGCGATCAACTCCCCCAGTTTTTCTTGCTCTATGTTGGGGAACGCGGGCATGCCTTTCTTCGGAAGGCCTTCATGGATTACGGTAGTTAGTTGCTCGTCATCCAACTTGGGAAGGCGTACGGAAATATTGGGGCCGAACTCGCCGCCAGTCCCGTCGCTTCCGTGACAAAGAGAACAGGAACTCTCGTACCGGCGGTAGCCTGCTTCACCGGCCTGGTTCTGGGCATACGCAAAGGACAAACAAAAAACGAACAGAAAGATCCGGAGATGACACATGGGGAAAAGAATATCTGCTCAGCGATGAAGCTAGTCGGCCCGCTTGCTGTTTGCTCGCCGGGGCTTCGGTTCGCTCTTGCCCAGATTGAGTGCGACTGCAGCGCGGATGAGATCCTTCAAGGCCGTCTCATCGACCTTGTCGCCTTCGTGAAAGTCGATGGCGCGCCTGACATTCCCGTCGAGGCTGGAATTGAACAGACCGGAAGGGTCCTTCAAAGCAGCTCCCTTGGCAAATGTCAGCTTAACGATGCTCTTGTATGTCTCTCCCGTGCAGACAATGCCACCGCGGGACCAGACGGGAGTCCCCGGCGTCGTCGGCTTGACCCACTTCCACTCTTCGACGATCTCAGGGTCTGCCCCGTGTATGATTTCGCGCACTTTCGCGAGCGTCTTCCCGCGCCAGTCCGCAAGCACACTGATCTTCTCGTCGATTAATCCAGAGGCAGCTTCCACTAAGACGGGCCTTTTCATGTACAGCTCCAACTCTCGCATATATTTTAGCCGCGCTCAGCGGCCATCCGGCAGTACCCATTGAAATGAAACCACGATCGATGTTGGTCCACAGCGTCCGGCGTTCGAGAGCATCACTTGAGCAGACCGGAACCCCGGCCGCTTCAGCGTTGAAGCGGGGACAGGGCGCTATAAAATCAACTAGTCCACCGCAGCAGCGATCAGCTGCTCCGGACGCAACTATTGCGACCTGGTTTTGCGGACGGAAAAATGTTTAGGCGGCGATCTGGGGTCTGGAACTAAGTTCGGGCAGCTCAGAATCGCGTAGGGGAGAGGGCTCGAAGTGCTGGATTGCGTCGACTCCGGCATATTCGGTGGTAAACGCAAAATCGAACCCACTCTCGCAAGCTGCCAGAGCTGTCTCGGGTTCGGCATTAGCGGCGGCCTGCTCTTTTTCGAGACGCTCCTGCTGAAGGCGCCGGAGTTCAGCGGTATCCTTTTCGCGGTTGCGGCGGAGGCGCGCTTCCTGGATCTGGAGGTTGCGAAGCTGCTTTTCGTAATGGAGAAAGGTATGCATTTGCGTGAAGCTCGCCTGCATAGCGCCGCGATCGGCGAATTGCTCGGCGAACTGCTCGTGGCCGGCGGCGAAGAAGGCCATTTCGAGATTGGAGATCCGGATAAGGCGCCAGGCGTGATCGGCAATGGCCTGGACCAGTTCGGCTTCGCGGGGGCCGACGGGATGGAATTCATCAGCGAAGTCCTGGAGATGCTGCTGGTAGGCCGCGACGTCGTCGGAGGGCAGGAGCACCGTGCGGCCGGTCAGTGCGGTTGTGACGGCATTCACCGAGGACTTGGCTTTTCCTGCTGGAGTGGAGGGGCCGGTTGAGAGCCGCGCGTTGGCAGCATTGGCGGCGAGGCGAGCTTCGCTAACCGGGCGGGCCGATGGGATCTGTTCGACGGCATCGATTGGGGCGGTGGGCAGGACGGTTTTACGGGCGTCCTTGAGGGTTTTGCGCTCGGCCGCGCGGCGGATGGAACGAGGGGACATGGGCTAGATCTCCAGAAAACGAAATGGCCCGGGGCGCGGAGAGATTCCCCGGCCTCGAGCCTGAGTGAGCGTAGCATGTGCGGAGTTGAAAACGGATCGGGCGGGTTGATTGGGGAGGAGTTAAGTTCTTTAGGGTGTAGCGGTTGAAATTATTTTGATGATGCGTGATCGCGTGTAGCTGGAGTGGGCACGGCGCATAGTACATCCCATCAGATTTACGCCGGGGTGCATACGCAAGTAATTGATTACGCAGGACAGATTCCTCTCCTGGAGGAATCCGATTTCCACGTTCTCTATTTCAGAGAATAGCGTTGAGTCATAGGCGAAGTATTTGTGCGGCGTGATCGAAGCAAAATGGGCCAATATTACAAGGCTTCCACTTCGATCGCGCCTTTGCCCCATACCGTCTGCCTTCCCACGCCCGTCCACGTCCCTAGCCTCAGATATGGCAAGAACTCGCGGAGATCGCCCTCATATTCCGCCTCGCCTATCAAGCCCCCGATGGAATGCACCTGCCCCGTCCTGGTGCTGCGACGCTCGACATCGATCGTGGTCATCTCGCAGCGGGTCATTTTGATCAGTGAAGCTCGTTCGCCGAAGCCTTGGAAATCGATATCCAGCGCGCCGCCCCCGTAAAGTTCGCGCAGCGTGCTGATCCGATCCCTTATGCGCCTGGCCAGGACGCCGAACTCCGGCCGCGCAGCGACTTGCCGTCCGCTCTTCAACTCCGTCGGGGTCGCGAATTTCACTCGCACGCGCAACACTGGCTCCGGCCCCGGATCGGTGCTGAACTCAACCGGAGCGATGCTCTCCACGGCTTTTAACGAACCATCTCCATAGATCACGGTCGCGGGCGCTCCGCTCCCGTCCAACTGCAGTACTTCCGTGAGCTCGACCTTCCGCCGGCCACGCCCCAATCCTTCACGAGCGAGCTCACTGAAGGTCCGGACTAAGTGCCCGATCAAGGAAGCGTCAGTGTCAAACAGGTTTAAATCGAAATAGAAACCAGCGCCAGGAAGAAACGTGCGGCCATCCAGGTGCATGGCCCGAAAGACAAATGGCCGCGGCCAATCGGCTAATCCGCTAGGACCCGCCATAATCGCGGACGGCTCGAAGAGGCGAGCATACGGGCAGCCCGCGCGCCGCTCGCAACTAGCAGGACTGGCACATTCCTGCACGCAGACGATCCTTCGGAGAATCGAACCAAACGCCCCGCGCAGCATGTTGGCCGACTGCCCTTCTTCAAAACGAATCGGCTCAAGCGCGATAAACGAGAAGCGAAGAGGATGCAGCCGAAAAACCAACCCTCCATCTTAGAAGACAGAAACAATCAAGCAGCGGCCTTCGTCTTCACCATGCACCGCAGCACCTCCGCCACGCTCCAGGCCTGCGCGGCGCATCCGCGCGGATTGTACGGCGGCTCCGCATCAAAAATCTCGCTGATCGTGCCAATGCAGCCGTGCCGCAGTTCGGGCCGAAAGCCACTTAGACATCGCCGAGCCGTTGCCAGGTCGCCCGGATGGACGCGCAGCCAAGCATCAATGAACGGTCCAATCAGCCAGGCCCAAACTGTTCCCTGGTGATATGCGGCATCGCGCGAACGCAGGTCGCCGTCGTAGCGTGGCTTGTAATCGGCGCTCCCGGGCGCAAGCGATCGCAGTCCTACCGGTGTCAACAGCGTCTCCTTGCAAATCTGCAATACGGGCTCCCATCGTTCACGGTCCAGAATCGGATGATCCAGCGAGATTGCGAAAAGCTGATTCGGCCGCAAACTCGCATCCGGCCCCGCGCCGTTTTCGCCATCGATCACGTCATACAAGTACCCGCCGTCGGCGTACCAGAAACGCTCGTTGAAAGAGACTCGCGCCTTCTCCGCGTGCATGCGAATGCCCTGAGCTTCTTCGTCCTTGCCCTCTTCACGCAGCCACGTCTCGAGCAACCGCAGAGCGTTATACCAAAGCGCGTTGATCTCCACTGCCTTGCCGCGCCGCGGCGTCACCACCCAGCCATCCACCTTCGCATCCATCCAGGTCAACTGATAGCCTTCTTGCCCTTGCGCTAACAGCCCATCATTCGGGTCCACGTGAATCCCGAACAGAGTGCCACGAAGATGATGCCCCACGATGTCTACCAGCTTCGGTAGTAAGTGCCCAAGTAGATGCCGGTCCTTTGTCAACTTCAAATATCGGTACAGCGCGTGAAAGAACCAGAGCGTCGCGTCGGCCGTATGATAAAGACCATTCTTCCGCGCCTCCGGAAACATGTTGGGAATCAGACCGTCTTTGATGTAATGTGCGAAGGTACGCAGAATGTAGGCGGCTTCCACCTGGCGTCCCGTGATCAAACTCAGACCTTCCAAGCTGATCATCGTGTCGCGGCCCCAATCGGTGAACCAGTGGTATCCCGCTATTAGCGTGCGGATCTCATCACCAGCCGCTCGCGCCCGCGCCGTATCTTCCCGCCGCCCGGTGGGCGTAATCAGAAACTGATCGGCCCCCAGCACCAGGTCCTTGCACATCTCGTTGCACGCATCCGGATGTGCTTCGAGCAATAATCGCCGCCGCCGGTCGTCTTCGGCATCCCATGCCTCCTTGGGCGTCATGGCGTCGATGACGTCCCACGATTCTACCGACGCAATCAGGGTCGCATCCTCGCCGGTGCCAATCTCGGTCGAAAGATAACCGGGACTCCACAAATCGCCCTGCGCGGCGTATCCTCGGCTCCGTTCAATCCGGTACGCCAACTCTGCGATGTGCTGAGTGTCGATCGTGAGCCCTTGTCCCTTGCCCACCAGAACCATTCGCAAAGCTGGATACTTCGACTCCGCCTGAATCTCATAACGGCCGCCCGTTACCGTCAACGTGTACGGCCCCTCAATAGGCGTGCTTACGGGCGCTTCATGGTTCCTTACATTCATTGAAGGGCGCAAATGCAGCCTGGCTTGCCCACTCCCGGCAGTTACTCGATAGTTCAGAAGCACGGTGTTCTGCCGATGCGGAAGAATGATGCGCTTCTCGATCGTCAGTCCGCCAACTTCATACGTCCACACCGGCAGTCCTAGGTCCATCGAGAACTTCGCGAGTAAAGTCGAACCGTGCAGACTGAGCGGCGCATTCACCTTCTCCTCGCTGGTCAACTGAATCTCGTGGCCGTCTGGCAGGACTACATGCTCGAACACATCGTTCAGCATCATGGTTCGGCCTAAGGGAGCCGGTAGCGCGGCTATCAGGTAACCGTGGAATCCTCGCGTGATTACCCCGCCTAACGTTCCGGATGCATACCCGCCGAGCGCGTTCGTTACCAGCCACTCGCTGTCGGTCAGGTATGAAATTTCCTCTTCGGAAAACGGCGCATTGGACGTATGGGTAAAGATATGTTCCATAGTTGAGTTGAATCCGATTTTTTGATTAACATTCGACTGAGCTTGTTAGCTGCCGGTCACGGATTCCGGACACAACAGCACGGCCGCTTGTCCAGGTATCCTCCAGCTCTCTTCCGTGTCTAACGGAGGCGTTCCGCATCCTCCGTAATCAGGATCTTCCGTTGAAAACAACTTCGTCCAGCGAGCGTTCGCCGGCGGCGCCAGCAAAGGCTCGGGTGAGGGACGGAATTCGAAATCCACGGCCAGATTCACCACCAGCAGACGGTCCTTTGTGTGATCCGGCGAAAAGAAACGCAGCACAAAGCATTGTGCTCCTAACACCGCGCCATCCAATCCATACTCGCCTTGCGCGGCAATCACTTCATCGCCTCGCCGTAGCCGTAATAAGTCCCGATGCAGAGCATACAGTTCCCCATGCGTCTGCACTTCGGAATGGTCCAGCACGCAGCGTTCGAATGTCCTCGGCAATTGGGGATCGGCGAAACACGGGCGCATCTCAGGCAGCTTCAGCCCTGGCCATTGCTTCAGAAACGCCATTCGTCCTGACCGGACCGCCTCCGCCAGTTCGGGTGCATGATCCGCGAAATAGAGGAATGGAGTCGAAGCACCGAACTCCTGGCCCTGAAACAGCATCGGCGTTCCGGGTCCAAGCAGAGTCAAAGTGGTTATCGCTTTAAGATTGCCCGCCGATGCCAGTTGGTGAACGCGCAGTCCTCGAGCGGAGTTTGCGATCTGATCGTGATTCTGAATGAAGCTGACCATAGCCGAGCGTGGAGTGCCCCATGCCGGCGTGCCGCGCCGCTTTTTCTGCCATCGGTACCACTGGCCCTGATACAGATATCCATATTTCATGGCCGACAGCAACTCTTGCGGCGATCCGCGGTAATCCCGATAATAAGCGTCGGCTTTGCCTGATAACGCTACTGTCGCGGCGTGATGGTAATCATCGTTCCAAAGCGCGTCCAGCCCGCAGCCGCCCTTTGCAACCGGCCGAACCAACGCGGTGTTCTGTGGCTCGTTTTCGCCAATCAAGATGATGGACCGTTTTCCTGCCGCCTCACGCGCGGCGTAACTGATCTCGCTCAAAATGTGCGGACGAGACTCGTCATGAATGTCCTGCGTGGCGTCCAGGCGCAATCCGTCCAGGTGAAACTCGCGAATCCAATAGGCTGCATTGTTGCTGTAGAATTCGCGCACCGGTTCCCTAAATTCACCATCAAAGTTGATTCCCGTACCCCAATCTGTCTTGTGGCGCTTACTGAAGTAGTAGGGCGAGAACTTGGGAAGATAATTCCCGTCGGGCCCCAAATGGTTGTACACCACATCCAGGATTACGCCAAGACCCAGCGCGTGGGCTTGGTCGACGAAGCGGCGCATATCCGCGGGAGTACCGTAAATGGCCACCGGCGCGAATAGCCCGACACCATCGTAGCCCCAGCCATAGTGACCGGAGAAATCGGCGATCGGCATAACCTCGATCACCGTCACGCCAGTGTCCCGCAGGTATTCCAGCTTCTCGGCAGCCCCACTCCACGTGCCGGCTCTCGTGAACGTGCCCAGGTGTATTTCGTAAATGACCTGGCCTTTCAACCGCACTCCGGTCCATCCCGCGTCCGTCCAGGGGAAGGCCGCTGGATCGATCACTTCCGAATAGCCATGCGGACCCGCCGGTTGGAAGCGCGAGGCTGGATCGGGATAAGTTTCACTGCCATCGAGAACATACTTGTAGCGCGTTCCCGCCCGCACTCCCGGTATGAAGATCGAGAAATAGCCATTGCCTTCCGCGCGCAGCGCGTGTTGCGCAGGCGAGGCCTCCGGCGAATCGAAAACGACTGCTACCGATCTTCGCTCGCGCGCCCATAGACGGAAATGCGCTCCTGCCGCACCGATCAACTCGGCTCCAATCGGCATGGACCGCGGCATCAAGACTGGCTCTGTCAAACTCACTAGTTTGTAGATGGAAAAACGCGCTTGAAATTTCGGATCGATCCCAATAATCGGCTTGAGTAAATTTTCAGGCCGCCGTCCATTGTTGGCGCAGCCCGCCCACTACGGTTATCTTTGACCGCTTTGAACAGCCGGCTCGGACCTGCCCAGGGTGTCGTACAAAGGCTGCGCAGGTACGATGCCGGCGTTCTCATCGGCCACGGAGAGCGCCAGAACACGAATCTTGTCATTGCGGGGAAGCGAGATTGTTTTGACGCCGGCTGGCAGGTCAATCGCATACGCGAACAGATACGAATAAGCGTATGGAACGTTCTCGCCCGCTGCATTGTGGTGGTGCGAGCAATACCATGCCAGGTTCGCACGCTTGATATAGCCGGGCCGGATGCCGGTCATTTCGGCATAATCGTCATGATTCGTCCGAGCCGGTTGACCGCCGCGTGCCGGAATGTGAACGTCTTTGGCGATCCATTGCCTGTCGTCCCACTGACCGATGAAGCCGCTCCAGTCCTGAATGTTGAGGTCGATTTGTTTACCGCCGATTTCGAAGCTCCCATTTTGATCGCCGTCGGCTGAAGCCGCGAGCACATACAACCGGTTGTAACGTCCGCTTGGTAGATCGATGGTTTGCCCCTTGGCCACAACCGCATTCGGCACACCCGTCTTGGCCGCGGCAAGGTGAAACTGCACATCATTGAACGTAATTTCGGATGGCAGCATTTCGGCCGGGAGAGCATTGCCCTTGCCGTCAAACCCACTCTTCGATGGAGCGCCGTCATCGCTGGCGGTTGCAGTGTCATAACGCAGCGCTACGGCCGTCGAACGCACAGCTGAAACCCTGGTCCGCGGCGCGGTAAGCCTGATAGCAAACGTGCGCGGCTGATAGGCGCTAAAGGATGTAACTAACGTGCCGTCGACTACATTTGCCGTTCCGAGAGGCTGCTCTTGCCCGTTCACTTCACGAGCCGAAGCTACGCCCGCGGCGAACGACACTCGAACATCGGCCTGGGGTTTCCCATCTAGCTCAACCAGACGCACAATCACTTCGTCTCCCTGTTCCGCTTTCTTTAACGCCAGGACTCGAATTCGGGGATTGTTGATTTTCAGCAGAGAGAACTCACGGCCCAGCGCGCCGGCGTGTCTGGACGTCTCGAAGGCGATCAGCGGATCATTCAGGCGTTGTGCTTGCCAATCTGTTTGGGCCTCACGCCAACCGCGAATGTGTCCGGCAATACCATAGACGAATTCGTGGTGGCCGAGGTCCTGAGTAGCTTGATCCGGATAGCCTCCCCGGACACCAGGCGTGCGGATCAGAGTCAGGCGGATAGTATTATCAGCGGGTTTGTCCGAGCCATTCTTGCAATCGGTCAATATGGTTGCTCCGAACTCGCCGCTGAGGTCTGTTAGGTCGATCCATTGGTGCGAGGGGACCTCAAACTTCTTCGGTTCAGCGGTGGGGCGCTCAATAGCGCCGATATCCCAGTTGTATGTTGCAACGCGATTGGAAACGGTCAGAGGGAAAGTCGCCTTCAAATTCGACTCTCGCGTGTTCCAGTCGATGACATTCTTGAACTCCACGCGTTTACCTGAGTCTCCCGCTGAAAGCCTGATCGTCTGGACAAATTTAGAGCCCGAGCTTTCACGCGAAATTTCCAAGGCTACCCGCGCCGGCCCGTTTTCTACGATTCGAATATTGGGCGTGCCGCCCACGTAAGACTTTGGAGCGGCCTGTTCCTGATCCCAATCCATGTTCCATGCCGGCCACTGCACCGGATTGTCATAGGAGATTGCAAGTCGAGCCGGAGCGTAGAGTAATTCTCGGCCGGAGGTCTTATCAAGAATGCTCCCGACATCGCCATCCGCATTCACGGTGACACGGTAGTAGCGATTCTCGAGCGAATTTTCGGAAACACGCAAATCGCCATTCGCAGCGCCGGACGCGGGCTGCACATCATAAACCGCGTAGCCTACCGATGGCATTTTAGCCACGAACAGCACTTTTCCATTCGAAATCTGTGCAGGAACCTCGTTACCGTCCAGATCGGTGACGCGTACGGATTGTGGCATTCCTTCCGGGAAGTTCACGTCTGCTTCCACCATGTCTTCTCTCGCAATATTGAGCGGATTGAAAACGGCTACTGCAGTACCCTTGGTCTCTGTGTCGAGACCGGCGGTAATGGCCTCCATGGCATTGCTGAGCACGCCGGCGAACTGGTTCATCGCGATTACATCGTCGTTCCAGGCAAACTCGTAGCTTTTGGGCGTAGCGGTGCCGGCCGCGATGTCATGGAAATGGCCTCCCATCACTAATGTCCAGGCGTCATTCAATCGCGCCAATGGATAGGGACGCGCACCCAGCCATTCGGCCGCTATCGAAGACTTTTCTGCCGCGTCCGCCAGCAATTCCTCTTTTCGCAGCCAACGCTTCTGATAGGCTTGCGAGGTCAGCGATCCGGCGGAATGGTTGGTTAGCTCCATTTCGCCGGTGTAGCGGGGAAGTCCTGCTGCTTCCGCAGGCGAGATATTGAGGAACATCTGGTCAGCGCTTGATGAGATGACATGGACGGGGCCGTCGCCGACCTCTACCGCAGGCCAATCTGGATGCTTCGGTCCCGTGGAGAAATAACCTTCGGGCGGGAGGCTGGCACTTCCTTTCGTGACGATCGCCTCCAGCCGCTTCACCGATTCTTCATCAGGCGCACCACCGATATCACCGGTGCCGAAGTAATGATAATCGGTATAGAGGCCACTGACCTTACCATTGTTTTCGACCCGTGCGGCCCAATCACCCTGATACCGATCCTGGTCCCGGTCGTGCTGCATCTTGGCGAGCACTTGGACCTGGTTGTTCAGCGAAAAATACTCCTGAATTTCCGTCTGATCTAACGGCTGCCCACTCGAGTCCTGTTTCTCCAGCTTCTCTCGCAGAAGTTGACGCTTCTTTTGAATTTCGGTGAGCTCGGAATTGGGCTTCGCGGACGCCAGTGGCTTGCTGAGATCGGTATCGATACCGCCGTCATAATTGCCCGGATTGAGACCCGCAAGGACAGTTTCGCCATCCGGGCCCGCCCACACACCTACGTCGAACGGCGTACCTTCCGGCGTTTTTTCGCGCGACTCCGGACCTCCAGCATCGGCGGACGAACCCCACACCAGCTTCTGCGTGGAAAAGCCTTTCACTCCCGAGTGCGCCAGAATCGATGGCAGCGAGGCGGGGAATCCGAAACAGTCCGGCAGCATGTATTCCGCGCTCGCCTTGCCGAACTCCTTCCGGAACCAATTGTTCCCGTATAGAATCTGCCGAATAATGGCTTCGGCGCTGGGGGCGTTCACGTCACCTTCTTCCATGGACGAACCCGCGGGAAACCACTGTCCGGAAGCCACGTAGGTTTTGACTTTTGCGAAATCGGCGGGGAAATATTCCTTCATAAATCGATATCGATTTGCGCCGCTGAAGTTGAACACGTAGTGAGGATATTTTTCGAACAGCTTGAAATTGTCCTCCATGGTTTTTCGAATGTATTCGTTGATGACTTGCGGGTACTCCCAGCGCCATTCAGTGTCAAGGTGGGCATAACCGACAACGTAAAGGGTAGGCTGCTTCGTCAGATCGGGCTTCTCTGGGGTTTGGGCGCTTGCTTGGGGAAAACTAATCAGGCTGCACGCGGGAAACCATAAGAAAATTAGCAGGGATCGTAACATCGAAAGTCTCCAAACGTTTCTGACCGCATTCATTACTATATGCGCAGCCTCAAATGTCATGATGGTTAGGATTTCGAATTGTTCCTACGCGTCTCATGCCTTGTTTTGAGCTTCTCCGCTTCCTGCATAGGCGGCAGTCATTACGTTGGACCGGAAGTTTGCGCGTCCTGCCACCGCTCGATTTACGATACGCAGGCCAGAACTGCAATGGCGAATACCTGGCGTGGGAACAACGGCACTTTCACTACGCTTCGGTTCGATGAAGACAAGAATGGAGAGCACGGCAATGCTCTGCATTACGAAGTCCGGCGAATTGGCGAGCGCGTTGAATTCTCTGTGGGGAGCGTTGGAAGAAGGTTGGCGGAACCAGTTCAGTTGATGGTCGGCGGCCAGCGGCACGGCATCAGCTTTCTTTTAGGCCTGGATCAATTTGGGGGCTTTGCCCTCGAACGCCCCGCTCTGATTGAGGCCCGGTACGCGGTTTCTCATACCGGCACACTGGTTTTGTCTCCGGGGTTTCGAAAAGACAAGCCTACAGATCACGAAGACGAACTTGGCCGGGTCTTGAGTCCGACGTTTGAAGTGCGCTGTTTAACCTGTCACGGCAAGCCGGGTACCCTTGGTGCGGCCAAACTGGGCGGCGTCAGGTGTGAGAGTTGCCATGGACCCGCCTCCGCGCATGTTGATTCAGTAACTCATGCTGGACAGCAACTCGTGAAGCCGACGCATCTGGACGACCGGAACAGCATTGCGGTCTGCGCCCAATGCCACAGCGGTTTGAGTGCTAGCGGGCATGCGGACCCAATGCCCGAAGATCTGCTTGTGTCCAGCCAGGTTCCGGCGCTTCGCAACTCGGAATGCTTAATCCAAAGCGGAGAGAAATTGACGTGTACGGCTTGTCACAACCCGCATGAAGATTCAGCAACCGTTGTGCAGTCGTCTACATATGTTTGTCTTCGCTGCCATTCATTATCCGTGCCGCAACACGCAGCAATTTGCCCCACCAACCGGACACAAGGGTGCATCGGGTGCCACATGCCATCTGTTCAGTCGGATTCTTTTCGTCTGACCGATCATTGGATCAGAGTGCATCCGGAATCTGGTCCCAAGATTCAGTCGCAGGATGAAAATCTTCGCTCGGAAGTGATTCCGAAACGCGAGTTCCTCCGCTTAATCATGGTGGACAGCGACGAAAAGATGAAGACTGTCATGAATCGTCTGTCGAAAGGCGAAGAGTTCCGCACTGTGGCGCATGACCTTTCCGACGACGCTACTGCGCCCGGCGGGGGATTCGCCGGAGACCTCGCGTTGGCCGATATGAATCCTCAACTGGCCACTGCCGCCGCACATCTGCAAAAGGGCGCGGACAGCGGTGTCATCAACGTTGGCAGTAATTGGTTTATCCTTCATCGTTTGCCTAGGGATTTCAAATGGGATGCGGATCGGCTCTACCAGGAGGCCGTGGATTTGAAGGATCGCGGCGATCGTGCTGGAGCCGTAGTAAAGGATCAGCGGGCTCTCGATGTCTACCCCTACTTGCTGCGAGGACTTGTCTTGATGGGAACCATGTTGGGACAAGCGGGCGACGCCGACCGCGCATCCGCGGTGTTGGGGTTTGCGGCGCAGTTCTATCCGCAAGACGCATCCACCCAGTTCGATCTGGCGCTAACACTGGGTAAGCAGCCGGCAAAGCAGATTGAAGCACTTCGGCGCGCCATTGAGATGGATCCTGACATGGTTGCGGCTTACCAGAGTCTGGGTGCTGCACTTTATGCGGCCGGACAGCGTGCGGCGGCGATCGATACGTTTCGCAGTGGCTTGCAAATCGACCCGCTTTCCGCTGTTCTCTACTATGATCTGGGTCTAGCTTTGAAGGAACAAGGCGATAGTGCAGGCGCCAGTAAGGCGCTTGGTTTGGCCGGCCGCCTCGATCCGGAGGTTGCTGTCCGCAAGTAGCGTCTCAGTTTCATTGCAGACTTATTGGCGGTCCATAACGGTCCGCACCAGATCGCCCAGCTCTTGCGGCGTGAATTGGTTTCCTTCAAGATTTACCGCCAGTTGTCCTTGACGATCGACAATTACCGTGTGGAGGGAATGTGTCAGTAGACCTTCCGCGCTCCAGAAGTTCATCCCGAACATGCCCGCGACCTGCTTGATCTCCGGCAGGGGTCCGGTCAGAAAATGCCAATTTGCCGGATCTGCCTTCCAGACGCCGGCATATTGTGCCAAGGTTGCGCCCTGATCGTGTTCGGGGTCGATCATGATCGTTATCAATATCAGGTCTCGCCCGGCGCGATTGCGAAAGCGTTGTTCTACTCGCGCCAAATTGTTTGAAAGGCGATAACAGTAATTTGGATTTGGACAACGTGAATAGCCGAAAGTGACGGCGACCACTTTGCCTTGAAATTGCGCCAGATGAATGGTGTTTCCTGCCTGATCCGTCAAAGCGAAGTCCGGCACGTGCTGCCCAACGGCCAAGGCCTTAGCCGCAGGATCCAGCATGCTGTTTAGCGCCGTGAGCTGGCCTGCTGCCATGGGTTCGGACTCAAAATTCGCCGTCGTGCCCTCGCGAATATCTTCTGCGTACAGCTTTTGGCCGTGCGCAACGATAGTGAAATTGACCGCCGCGCCCGCCTTCAGCCCGGCGAGTATTTTCGGTTCGTGGACCGTGAACTCCATTTCCATGGCATCCATATAACCTGGAATCGCTTCGCATGAGACAACCAGCAAACCGTGAGCGAGGTCTGTTTTGAGCACGATCCCTTTAGCTGGGTGATTTTCAGCCGCGCAAAGGTAAAGGGCTCCCATGAGCGTGATGAGTGCAAGGCGCTTCAACATGGCTTTCATTGGGTTCCCAAACGATATGGCTGCCGGTCGAGCTTCGTATAGCCATTCGCGAATTCTTTGATCGCGATGTACTGGTTCTTCCCGACGCCGGTGAAATGCTGCCGCGTATTGGTTGCGGGCCACCACACATCCAGGGCCGTGATGCGCGCCCCGTGTCCCAGTCCAATATGCTGCTCCATCGGATTGCCGCCGAACGAGCTTGTGCCTCCCACGGTGCGATAGATGGAGCGCTCGCCGCGCTCGCCGTTCTCAACCGTGATCTTGATCTGTGCACCCAACGCCGCCCGGTTGCTTTTCGCGCCAATCAGGCGCACGTTTATCCAGTCATTGTCGTTGCCTGGGTTCTCGAACACTCTCATGGTGTGTTTGTCCGAAGGCACTGCGCCGCCGAGCCCGGCCAGGATATCTTCATGGCCGCGGCGCTCCAGGTCGGCGAACACGATGCCGTGTCCCTTGTGCAATTCACCAGTGCCGGAGGAGGCTGTGATATCAACAAAGCTCTTGCCCTCTTTGTTGCGCAATAGCGCATGCGGCATGAGCGAAGCAAGGGACGGTTGCCCCATGCCTAAGTAGATGTCGAGATACCCGTCGTTGTCTACATCCCCGAAGTTCGCGCCCATCGGCATCAAGACTTTGTCCAAGCCAACCTTCGCGGTCACATCTTCAAAAGCGCCGTTGTGCAGGTTCCTATAAAGCTTCAGCGTTTCGGTGGAAAATGGCAGCCCAAGATAACTGCGCATCACTTCTTCCATTGAACTGAAATAGCAGGTCACAAAAAGATCCGGCCAACCATCGTTATCGTAATCGAAAAACCATGTGGCAAAGCTGAAGTACGGCGCCTGCACTCCGGCTTGTCTG
>DATBEF010000151.1:0-29577 GCA_036269625.1 Bryobacteraceae bacterium
AGAGAGCTCCCGATCGAGGGCGAACCGAAAGACGTCGTTGAGGTTGTCGATTCCTATTCGCGATGGCTATTAACCAGCCCAATTCCAAAATTGTTCATCAACGCCGACCCAGTTGGGTCTCTGATTGGAGCACAGCGGGAGTTCTGTCGAGCCTGGCCGAATCAGCAGGAGGTCACGGTGAAGGGCGCGCATTTTCTGCAGGAGGATTCCGAACGAGGTGGGCGACGCGATCGCGCAGTTCGTGGCGAAGGTCCTTGCCGGGCAGATCGGGAGAGTTTGAACAATGCAATATTCAATTCTCGGGAATACTGGCCCGGTTGATTCACGCCTTGCTTTTGGCGCCATGGCCTTCACCGCAGGCATCAGGCTGGCGGAGGGCCTTTGGGGAGAAAAACAATTGAAAGGATGAACACCGTCAGGCATCCCTTTCGCTCTTCCATAGTTCTCGATCCTCCCTTCCCCTGCAAATGACGAACAGAACTTCACTATTTAGGAAATTTAGGAACATGTGGCAGCCAGAAGAGCGACAGGATTAACATCAGGCCCAGGATGACTGCCGGCGCGACCCATGACAACACGCTGGGCTTGTCAACTGGCATCGATTCCGCGAGGCGTCGGCTCGCTGGCCGCAACGCCCAAGAGATGACCGTAAAGGCAGCCATTACAGCGGAGCCGATGTCAGGTCGGTCCCCTGCAAACAGGTGCGAAACAAACGCTGACGAATAGTTGAAGAATGCACCTGCGTACGCCCATTCCTTTACCCGTGGAAGGCGCGGCGCAAGTAGGGCGGCGGCGCATGCGAGTTGCCACGGGCCCAGGATGTACATGAAGTATTGCGGATAGCCGAGATGTGCCAGCATCACGCGCAGGTACTCGAGCCGCAAGAAGACCCACATCGATCCCGCAGCGTTCTCAAACGCCACAGGGATGGTAAACGTCCAGTAAGTGATCGTGCGGATCCGATCAGCTCGATTGAAGATTGCTTGAGCTCTCGTTCTTGCTTCCATGACTGCACTCCTCAGATCTTCCAAGCCGGTTTTTCAAGGATGGCGATCCCGGAAATAGTTCTGTGGCAGATCTCTAACCGCCGAATCAACCTCGTCGTCCGTGGGCCTTAGTCACATCCACTCTTCCCTCGTCATAGTAATGACGGATCGCAGCGGCAAAGTGTGACCGAGGCCTGGCTGCGGCTCAACCGCTCAGAAACCCGCGCCATCGACCTTGCGATGTCACACAAAATCTGGCTTGAGGCCTTGAAGCGCAAAGCGGAACGATAGCGTCGTCGCCATCGTAGTCAGCATTCTGGAGTTGGATCACCTGGACGAAGCACCCTAGCTGCTGCGGCGCTTTCTGTAAGCGGCGACCTTGTGGCGGTTGCCGCAGATTTCCATACTGCACCACCGGCGCTGATGGGATTTGGTCCGATCAAAAAACCAGAACACGCAGTCCTCGCTTTCGCACTGTTTTATAAAGGTGAAGTCGGCTGTCGCGAGCAGATCAGCCGTCGCTTGTGCCACCGGCGCCAAGAGCGACGCCGATGTGTCCTGCCGCCAAACGATGTCAATTCTGGGTGAGTGTGGATTGTTCCAAACCAACTGCCGATAGCTTCGGCCCGCGGCGAGAAAACTATTGAGAACCGAAGGATCTCCCCGCTGCCCTGCCTTTCGCCTTTCAAGAAGATCACGAATGGTTTCGCGCAGTCTTCGCGCGGACCGCAAAAGAGCCGATGGCTCTGTCTTTACCCCCGCTGCGAGAACAGGAAGTCCCGCCTGCTTGAGCCAAGCGAGCACGTCCTCGCCGGTCTGAAAAAGATCTAAGAACTCTTGATTCACTCTCATGAGAGTGTTCACAAAGTCGAGGGCAGGGTGGCCTGCTATAAATAACGCGCGAGACTTCGGCAGCTTTCGTGGGCTCAAGGCTCTCTTGCTATGACCGAAAGTAGTGTAACCTGTAAAGTATACTTTTACAAGTGTCGCAGGCATTTCGCCGCAGATTCCTGTGACCGGTTCAAAGGAACTGCCGTCCAAAAGGAGGCTGCATGAATCACGCACGAGAATGCGAGGCCGAACTTGCATCGAGAATCGAAGTGCCGGAGAACGAGTCGGGCCTCCTTTCCGCTGACTTTGTACTGAATCTTCTCAAATTGATTCTGGCCGGATCTCCGCTATCTGAAATTCTCATGATCATTGCCCGATTGGTTGAATCTCAGGGCGATGGCACGTTGTGTACTATTTGGCTTCCGGACGAGGGCGGCAGGGAACTCTATTGCGCAGCGGCCCCTAGCCTTCCGGGATTTGGCCCTCACGTGGGGCCGATGTGTGTGGGTCCGAAGGGGGGATCCTGCGGGACCGCTGTCTATCGCAGGGAACCGGTGTATGCAAGCGACATCCTCAATGACCCCATCTGGGATAACTACCGTCACCTGGTCTTGCCGTATGGGATTCGGGCGGTCTGGTCGCGCCCTTTATTCGCGAGCGAAGGTAAAGTGCTCGGTACCTTCGCCATCCTTTATCGGGAAGTGCGTACACCTTCTATTAACGATGTTCGGCTGATTGAGAATGCAGGCCATATTGCCGGGATCGCAATCGAACGGCAGCTTAACGAAGAAAAGCTGTGGCGCGAACGCGACCGGCTGCGCTTGCTTCTGGAAATCACGAATAGCATGACCTCGAAGCTGGATTTCCGCCGTTTGGTGGAGGCGCTGTCCACAAATCTGCTAAGTGTAACGCGTTGTGATTTTTGTGCCTTGCTCTTGCCGCAGGCTGATCGTAAGCACTTGCGCACTACCGTTCTGTATAATCCTCAGGCCCAAAATTCCATCTCCGACGGCGCAATTGTGCCGGTTGAAGGATCGAGTTGTGGGAAGGCCTTTCGGACCGGCAAAAACGAACACATAAATAATCTCGAAGAAATGCGTGACGATCCCGAAAGCTTCGGAAGCGAGGAAGGGCAGCGCTTTTTTGAACGAGTAATGGCAGAAGGTTTGAAGTCCGGTTGCGAACTACCACTCATCGGCCGAGATGGCGTGGTTGGCGTGCTATCGGCGCTGAGCCGGTCGGAGAGGGCCTTTACAGAAGGTGACTTTGCTTTTCTCGAACAAGTAGCTCGCCAGGTAGCGATCGCTGTTGAGAATGCTTTGGATTACGAAAGGGCCACCGAGGAGAGAAACAGAGAGAAAGAACAGAGGCTCTATCTCGAGCAGGAGATTCGCGCGGAATTTGGCGCAATCGTCGGTGATAGTCCCGCTTTGAAGGCTGCGTTGAACCTGGCATCTGTAGTGGCGCCTACGAATTCGAGTGTTCTGATCCTGGGTGAAACTGGAACTGGCAAGGAGCTTATTGCGCGGGCGATCCATAATCTCAGCAGCCGGCGGCAACGAGCCTTTGTCAAATTGAACTGCGCCGCTATTCCGCTTGGGCTTCTTGAGAGCGAACTGTTCGGCCACGAAAAAGGAGCGTTCACCGGAGCAATTGCACAGAAAGTCGGACGCTTTGAACTGGCAGACAGAGGCACGTTGTTTCTGGACGAAGTCGGCGATATCCCTCTGGAACTCCAAGCGAAACTGCTACGTGTTCTGCAAGAGCAGGAATTTGAGCGGCTCGGCAGCAATCGAACCCACAAAGTCGACGTCCGCCTAATCGCAGCGACACATCGCGATTTGGCAGGCATGGTGAAGCAGTCGACATTTCGTGAAGACCTTTATTATCGGCTCCGGGTCTTTCCGATCAATGTGCCCGCATTACGCCAGCGCAGCGGGGACATTCCAGAACTCGTGCGGCATTTCACCGTGCTCTTTTCGCGACGAATGAATAAGCAGATCGAGAATATCCCCGCCGAGACTATGAATGCGCTCGTGCGGTACAACTGGCCTGGAAATATTCGTGAGTTGCAGAATTTTATCGAACGGGCAGTGATTCTCTCGCCCGATTCTGTACTCCGGGCTCCTATCGCCGAGTTAGAGCCATTCAACGCCCACCCCGAACGTGATGTGATGATCAGTGGCCTTGCGGAGGTCGAACGAGATCATATCGTCCGAGCGCTCGAAGCGAGCAATTGGGTAATCGGCGGCCGACACGGTGCTGCGGATCGCTTAGGAATGAAGCGCACCTCTCTGCTCTACCGGATGCAAAGGCTTGGTATAAACCGTCGCCCTACAGAGGCCCGCAACAGTTCGCTGAAGGGCAGCGGAACGCGCGCCTGATTCCCCCTCCCACGCACTGGCCGCGACGGAGAATACGACTGCGACCCGTCAGAGTCGGATACCCGCCGCCGGTTCGTCAAAGACAGCCGGAGCATGCAAGGCGCTCTGAAATAGCTATCTTTTGAGAGCAGAGTATCTTAGGGCGATTCCCGTCCAGACGTTCAACGCCTCGCTGTTCGGCACGGCGATTGCATCTGTTCCAAAGCAAACCGCTGGCTAAGAAATTTTTCAATCAGAAAAGGATCTTCGAATGACGACCTATCATTACGCATCTGTAGCCGGGCAAAAGCTCTTCTATCGCGAGGCCGGCAGTAAAAAAGCCCCCACCATCGTGCTCTTGCACGGATTTCCCAGTTCATCGCATATGTTTCGTGAGCTGATTCCAAAGATCGCCGAACGCTTCCACGTGATTGCGCCCGACTACATTGGCTTCGGCTATAGCGACGCGCCAGACGCAAAGCAGTTTAAATACAGCTTCGACAACTTGTCGGAGCACGTGGAAAAGCTGCTTTTTGACGTACTTGGCTTAAAGAAATTCAGCATCTATGTGCAGGACTATGGCGCGCCTGTCGGATATCGCATCGCCTCGCGGCATCCGGACGCGATTGAGGGAATCATAGTGCAAAACGGCAACGCCTATGCAGAAGGGATCGGCGAAGCTTTCAATCCGATGAAGCCGTTCTGGAAGGAACGGACAGCTATCACGGAGGCGCCGGTTCGAAGCTTGCTTACGAAAGACACGACGGTCTTTCAATACACGCACGGTCTGAGAGATGCAGCCCTGATCAGTCCCGATGCGTACACGGTCGATCAGTTCTTTCTCGACAGGCCAGGCAACGACGCCATTCAACTCGATCTTCTTCACGATTATCAATCCAACGTAGGGCTGTATGACAGATGGCACGAGTACTTCCGTGTGAAGCAGCCGCGAATGCTGATTGTTTGGGGGATTAACGACCCCTTTTTCACCCTGGAAGGGGCCAAAGCTTACCAGAGGGATCTTCCCAATGCCGAACTGCACCTGATTGATACTGGCCATTTTGCGCTGGAGGACTCGGCCGACTTCATCGCGGAACGGATCAAGCAGTTCTTGGGCTAAATCTCAAATCTAAGGAATCAAGCCGATGACATCTCTCGAGAACATGACAGTAGTTCTTGCCCATGGCGCCTGGGCGGATGGATCAAGTTGGAGTGAGGTTATTGGCCCGCTCACAAAGAAAGGGCTGCAAGTCGTCGCCGCGCCTCTCCCACTTACTTCATTGAGCGATGACGCTGCGGCGCTCCGGCGCACTCTCGCCCGGACGGAAGGGCCTGTTATTGTGGCCGGACACGCTTACGCCGGTGCGGTGATTGCCACCGCCGATGATGAACGTGTGCTGGGACTCGTGTATATTGCGGCCCTTGCTCCGGCTAAGGGCGAGAGCGTCGCCCAGGTCTTCTACCGCGACAAGTCCCACCCCATGGCTCCTGAACTTGCCCCTGATCAGGACGGATGGATCTGGATGCCCGACGAAGGCTTCTCCAACGCTTTTGCGCATCACGCAACCGCAGACCAGATTGCGTTGGCCAAGGCGGTACAGCGGCCCATCTCTGTTAAATGCATCCAGGAGACAGCGCCCGAGCCTGCCTGGAACCGTAAACCTTCCTGGTTTCTGATTGCCGAGGAAGATCGCATGATCAATCCGAAAACGCAGCACTTCATGGCAGAGCGCATGGGCTCGCGGACTGAAGCTCTGGCCGTCGATCATACGCCCCTGTTGACAGCGCCGGAAACAGTGGTGGAAATGATCCTGACTGCTGCACACGCGGTCTGAACCCATTCGAAAAGAGAGAGGATTATGAACAAGTCTGTTGCCGTTGTGACCGGAGCGAGCCAGGGCATCGGTCGCGCTACGGCCATCCGGCTCGCCCGGAATTTCTCAACCGTCGTTCTCGCTGCCCGAAACCGGCCCGCACTCACGGAGGTTGCAGGGGAAGTGGAACGCGCCGGCGTGGAGCCGCTCGTTTGTGATCTGGATTTGAGCCAGGCGGAAGCCACGGACACGCTTGTCACCGCTGTCCTCAGTCGATTTGGGCGCCTCGATGCATTGCTAAACATTGCGGAGCAGTGCCGCAGATCGATCTGTTCGAGATGACCGATGAGCATGAACATTTCGCTGAAGAGTTAACAGAGGCAAAATGGCGCTGGGTTGGCTAACGTACTGGATCCATCGAGCCACGAGGCACGCCATAGGCTGTCTGCCCTGCAAGGAACCTGACCCGGCTTATTCGTATCGAATAGCTTTCATGGGATCGACAGCCATGGCTCGTCGTGCCGGGATATAAGCCGCTAAAACGGCTACCCCGCTAAGGACCGCGCAAACCGAAAGAAAGGTGACAGGGTCAGCGCTACCGACTCCGTAAAGGAGAGTGGAAAAACTGGATAACAGTCTGGCGGCAATGAATGCGGCAACGCCTCCGATGAGGATGCTGATCAGAGCCAGCCGAAGGCCTTCGCCAATGATCATGCGGAACACCCGCGATTTCTCTGCGCCCAGCGCCATCCGGACTCCGATCTCCTGAACACGCCGCGTCACCGAATACGCGATGACGCCGAAAGTGCCGATCGATGCGAGTAGCAGCGCCAATGCGGCAAAGGTTCCCATCAGGATCATGGGAAAGCGCTGGGACATGGATCTTGCAGCCAGTTCCTGCACGGTGCGAACATTATAAATCGGCTGGTCAGCGCCCGCCTGCAAGACGGCTGCCCGAACTGCAGGCATGATGGTTGCGCTGTCGAGTGAGGTGCGAATAGTCGCGCTGACGGCGCCATACATTCTAGGCAGCCAGACGTCGGTAATCTGGTAGAAGGCGCCATAAACCTGGTAAGGGCTAGACCGGACGTGGCCGCCCATACCCCAATGCTGCACGTGCCCAACGACGCCGATAACACGGAACGAACCCACGTGGATCAGAGACAGAGTCTGGCCAACAGGATCTTTGTCCGGGAAGTAAGCACGTGCCAGTCCGCTATCGATGACCAGCACAGGAGCAGATTGGGTATTGTCCTGCAATGTGAAGAAACGCCCTCGAAGCAGCGGTATGCCCATCACCTTGAGATAATCGGGGCCGACTGAGTAAGAGGTGGCGCGGGGCGCCTCGGCCATCGACGTAGGAGACGCGGAGTCGAGCCAGAACGGGAGCGCGTCGTCATTTCCACTTAGAGGCACTAGTGTTGTAAATTCCGCCGCCTGGACGCCTGGAATGGAACGGAGGCGGTCCGCCAATTGCTGATAGGTAGCGCGCTCAGCGGCAGCGCTTTTCTTGACGGCGGGCGATAACCCGATTTTAAAGGTGATCACTCGCCGGATCTCGAAACCAGGATTCGCTTCCCATAAGTGGCGCACAGTTCGAAATAACAGCCCTGCGCCGACGAGCAACACCACGGTAAGCGCCATCTGGAGAATAACGAACATAGTTTGAGTGCGATGGCTGCCCGTATCGCCGCGGCCTCCCTGTTTTAAGAAGGTTTGTAGATCAAGCCGTGCAGTCTTAAACGCCGGTAAGAGTGCGGAAATCAGCGCCACACAGACGGAAATGCCCAAGGTGAACAGGAGGACACCAGCGTTGATACCAATGCTGTGGTTCTGACCCAACGTTCCAGGAAGAACTGCAACGAGTGGCTTCAATCCCCACTTGGCAACGGCAAGGCCGACGGTAGCCCCTATAAGTGACAGCACGACGGCTTCAGTAATCAATTGCCGGATGATACGGCCGCTATTCGCGCCGAGCGCGGAGCGAACTGCAAATTCGCGCGAACGCCCGACCGAGCGTGCGAGCAATAGATTTGCAAGGTTGGCGCAAGCAATGAGCAACACTATCGACACGGAGCCGAACAGCAGCAGAATCTGGCTGCCCACATTCCCGATGACTTCTTGCTTTAATGGCCGGACCGTGGCCCCCAGTCCGCGCTCTTCGTTGGGATAAAGGCGATCCAGGTCCGCCTGTACGGCATCCATGTCCGCCTGCGAGCGATCAATGGAAACGCCGGGCCTCAGGCGCGCTACGCAGGCGATGTCATGCGTTGCGCGATCTCCGAGCAGGAGCGGGTCGGCCTGACCGAGGGGAACAAAGAAATCAGCATCGGTGAGGAAGCGAAAGCCGGGCGGGAGGACGCCCACGACGGTATAACTTACGCCCTCCAGTGTCATGCGTTTTCCAAGCACTTGGGCGCGTCCGCCGAAGCGCGTTCTCCAAAGCCGGTCGCTGATCATGGCGACTTGCGCGCCCCCGTAGACATCTTCTGCAGATGTGAATTCCCGCCCCAGTGCGAGTTTTAGACCCAGTGTCCTGAAAAAGTCCCAGGTTATTAGCTGACCGCTGAGATGCTCAGGAGTGCCGGGGTTGGTGAGGTCAAACTGTTGCGGCGTGAAAGCTGCCATGCGAGCAAAGGAGCGGCTGTTCCGGCGCCAGTCGCGAAAGTCCGAGTAAGACAAGTAGGTTGGACTTTTCAGCCTCTGGTTATACAGCAGCACAAGAACTAGACGATCCGGTTCTTTGTACGGCAAGGGAGCGAGAACGACACCTTGAACGACGCTGAAGATAGCAGTGGTAGCACCGATTCCGAGCGCAAGAGTGAGAATTGCCACGACCGTGAAGGCTTTGGCCCGTCCCAAGACGCGCAGGGCGTAGCGCACATCGTATATCAGCCGTTCCAGAAAACCCCATCCCCACATTTCTCTCGTGACCTCCTTTACTCGGGTGACATTGCCAAAATCGCGACGAGCAGCAAACTGCGCCTCTTCCGGCGTTGCCCCCGCTTCTAAGCGCTGCTGAATCTCTAAAGCGAAGTCGGCCTCAATTTCTTCATCCAACTCTCGTTCACGATCTTTACTGCATTTTGCCCAGCGCAACCAGTCCATAACTTGGCTCAGACTGCAATAGTTGGCTTTACTCGGTGCGTAGCGCTTCCAGTGGCGAAATCAAACTCGCTCGCACGGCTGGAAGTAACGAGGCAACGAACGCGCATAACCCAAGCACCACCACCGCTGCTAACATCACGACGGGATCGTACGGATTCATGCCGTAAAGCTGACTGCCTAAGAATTTTCCCGCCGCGAACGCGAGCGGCAAACCGATAATAAGGCCCGATGCGACCAGCGCGAACGCACCGCGCAGCACCAGCGCCACAACGTCGCCGCGATCGGCGCCCAACGCCATCCGCACGCCGATCTCGCCGGTACGGCCTCCGGCATTATAAGCGGTCACTCCATACAGCCCGATACAGCACAGAACAAGCGAGAGAACTCCAAAGAACGAGGTAAGCCGCGCAATCAGCCGCTGCTGCCGGAATACGCCGTCGACTTGCTCCTTCAGAGTGTGAATCGAGGTGACCGGCAGATTGGGATCGACCGAAGCCATGGCTCGGCGCACTTGCGCGTCGGAGAGGCTAGCGCCGGGCTTGGCCACGATGACAATATCGTGCAGGAAATGCGAACCGGAGCTGATCTCAGGCGATCCGGCTTTCGGCAAAAAGTCATGCTGCGCCTGAGGAAGAAAAAAGAACGGAGCCACTGGCTTGCCGAAGTTCTCCGCCAGATAGCGGGCGTCTTTGGCAACGCCCACAATTTCGTATTCGCCAGCCTCGAGACCGTCCCGGCCGAAATGCTTTCCGATTGGATCTTGATTTTTGAAAAACTTCCGCGCCAACGCTTCATTGATAACAGCCACGTGCCGAGAATTCGCCGTGTCGCGCTCCGTAATGCCATGTCCTCTAATGATTGGATTTCCGATGACATCGAAATATCCTGCCGTGACCCGATTCAAGAAAGCAAGGTTGTCGTCCCTAGGTCCAGGAGGCGGATGTCCGTCGATCCAGATGTCGCTGCCCCAATTGTTCCCGCTCAGCGGCGAGTATTTGCAGAGAGCCACTGCGGAAACGCCAGGAATGCTCGATAGTGAATCATAGATACGCCGATAAAGTGGCGTGAGTTGGTCTGGCTGGTAGCCGGCAAGCATGGGATTCATGCTCGCCACGATACGCCGGTCCTGGTCGAACCCGAAATCCTGATTCTCCAGTCGATGAAGCACAGACGTGAGCAGTCCCGAAGCCGATAGCAACACAAGCGATAGCGCGGCCTGCAAGACCACAAGCGTCTTCCTCGACAGCGACCCGGCGCGCGCAGTGGAGCGGCCGGCCCCGTGAATCGCTTCCATCGGATCTACGCGTGTGGCCATCCATGCCGGAGCGATGCCGAACGCAATTCCCGTCAGCAATGAAACGCCAAAGGCGAAGAGCAGCACTGCGGTCGAAGGCGATGCATGGATCGGTACGCCTGCCATGCCGCTTACTGTGGGGAACGCAAAATGCAAAATAAGGCTCGTACCGGCAAATGCGATCGCCAGACCCGCCGCGCCGCCCAGAAGAGAGAGCAAAATACTTTCTGTTAGCGCCTGCCGAACAAGCCGCAATGCTTGCGCGCCAAGAGCCATCCTCAACGATATCTGCCGCCTGCGTTCCAGCCCGCGAACGAGCATGAGATTGGCGACATTCGCGCAGACGATGAGCAGCACAAATCCCGAAGCCATCATCAGTATCTGAAGCCAGTGCTCATATTGTTCGCGCATGCTGGTGATGCCGGCGCCCCCGGGGCGAAGATATAGGGTCTGTTCAGAAAATTTCGCGCGGTCGTTGGCGCTCATCTCACCCCAGTGCGAGCGCAGCCATTGCTTCAACTGCACCCGCATTTGAGCCTCTATGGCGGCGCGCTTCGCGGCGGGTTGGATGCGCCCGATCAAGTCTAACCAGTGCTGGTCGGGTTCGTTCAGATCGCCGCCGTCGCCGATGATCGGTTCAGCGTTCAACGGCAGAAAGAAATCGGGCGAATTGTTGCGTAGTCTGTCGCCAACGAAGCCTGGAGGCGTGATTCCCACGACTGTAAATGGCTTCTCATCAATATCGAAGACGCTGCCGATGACGGATGGATTTGATCCATACTCTTGCTGCCACAATCGATAGCTCATGACCGCGGCGGGAGGAGCATTGGGCCGATCGTCGCTGGGTGTAAGCATACGTCCGGCATACGCCGTTATGCCGAACATCACGAAGTAATTGCCGGAGACGAGCTCTCCCGGATAGCTTTGCGCTGGCTCCGAACCACTCGAGCGCCGGACACCGAACTGCGGCTCGTCAGCCTCGAAGGCCGCCAATTCAGCAAAGCCTTTCGTGTGATCCCGGAAGTATTTGTATAAATCATATGAAACAAGCGAAAACTCATTGTCCTGACTGTACCCGCCCAGATAGCAGCAATGCGCCCCTTTCCCCACACGGTACAACTGCTCAGGATTCGCCACCGCCAGTGACTTCAGCAGAACGGCATAGACCAAAGTAAAAATGGATGTCGTTGCACCAATGCCCAGCGCGAGTGTCAGGACCGTTGTAATCGTGAACGCCGGCGCGTTTCGCAAACCCCGGAGCGCATACCGAATATCCTGTCCAACTCGTTCAAGAGATGACCATCCCCACATTTCTCTCGTGACCTCCTTTACTCGGGTGACATTGCCGAAATCGCGACGAACAGCAAACTCCGCCTCTTCCGGCGTTGCACCCGCTTCTAAGCGCTGCTGGATCGCTAAAGCGAAGTCGGCCTCAATTTCTTCATCCAACTCTCGTTCACGGGCCTTATTGCGTTTTGTCCAGCGCATCCAGTTCATAACGACGGCCTAACTAAGCAGGTTTCATCACACGCGCAATCGTCTCGACCAAGGCGTTCCATTTTGATTCTTCTCTGATCAGCTGCTTCTTTCCCGCTGGGGTCAGACTGTAATATTTGGCTCTCCGATTGGCTTCCGAAGCCTTCCACTCCGATTTCAGCCATCCTTGTTGTTCTAGGCGATGCAAGGCAGGATAAAGAGATCCATGTTCAATCTGAAGAGCCTCCTCCGAGCTGGCCCGGATAGCCTGGCCGATACCGTGACCATGCTGAGAACCCCACTGGAGTGTTCTCAACACCAACATGTCTAACGTTCCTTGCATCAATTCAATGCGGTCTTGATATTGTTTTCGCCGTGGCATCTCTCTAGCAGAAAGTCTACCAAACCGTCTGGTCCCTTTGGAAGACATTCTGCTAGTCCCAGCTCTCCGCTGCCTCGTATCGCTGCTTTTAGCAGACATTTACGGGCTGGCAGAACGGAGAAGTTTGGCATTAGTATTAGTTATTGGCGCCCGTCTGCGCATTGTGCTGGTTAGTATTGCGGCGGGTCTTCTTGGCTATTCGGTACATGGAAAGAATGCAGCTCCTTAATAAAGTCTTGGCGGTTTTTCTGTTGTCGGTCAGTGCCGCTGAACCAGCGCCAAATCAACCCCAACCCCAGCCCCTCGGCGACCTCATAGATGTTGGTGGATATCGGGTCCACATTTACTGTACGGGCCAGGGCAGCCCTCCAGTTGTTGTGGCGAGTGGAGGCTTTTCGTTCGATTGGGGTTTGGTGCAGCCGAAAGTGGCCGAATTCACGCGAATCTGCACGTATGATCCCTCCGGAACCGCCTGGAGCGACCGCGTGAAACCAGGGGATCAAATAACTTGTAGCGACCGAGTAAGCGAGTTGCACAGATTGCTCAAAAGTGCCGGAATCAACGGCCCCTACGTTATGGTCGGATTCTCCATCGGCGGGTTGGTCGCCAGGTTGTATGCCACGCAATATCCTTCAGAAATTGCGGGAATGGTTCTTGTAGACCATGCGTTTATAGAGACCGGTAGTGACGTGGGAGCCGCGAAAGCACAGCCCCAACGAAGCGATGTAGATAGCCCGCCGATTCTTATTTCCAAAACACCCATCGCGCTGGATCTTCAAGACGATCAGAACTTCGCGAAGCTCCCCGAACGCGATCGGGAACTCCATCGTTGGGCGCTGTCAATCCACTCGGACCGGCCGACGCCGGAAATGGCTGCACGCTGCTTCTCGGAAGTGGCGCCAGACGATAAATCCTCTTTCCCGCTTGGAAACAAGCCGCTGGTCGTAATTAGTACTACCTATGACTCTCCGCAATATGCCGAACTACAGCACAAGCTGCTGATGCTGTCACGCAATAGCAAGCAGCTTATCGCGCAAAACAGCACGCACATGGTGATTATTGACCAACCCGAGGTTGTGGTAAGGGCGATTGAAGAAGTAGTCGAAGCAGTTCGACAAAGAAAGCACGCCCCGTGAGACACATCAGTGAATTCGCAGAGATGCTCTGAACGCAGCATCAGACTTGCAGTGCGTTTTTGTTGGTCGTTAGACAGCGTTCGTATTCATACGACCCGGCGAATTCCTCGCGCATGCTGCTCTCAAAAAGCGTCCCAGAGACATGATGTTGCTTGCATTTGAAGTGTTCACCGTTTTCCTGACTGCAATCGCGATGGGCCTTGCACTAGCGCATGCCTTGGAATACCCTGGCAAGCTTCGCTTAGATGAGCAGACGTATAGAGTCGTACAAACGATCTACTATCCGGGCTTTACAATTGGCGGAATCGCGGAGCCGGTGGCCGCTATTGCGATCCTGGGTCTCCTTGTGATTATGCGTGATCGAAGCGCACAGTTCTCTTGGCTCTTAGTTGCCTTCATCGCACTTGCTGCCATGCACGCCGTGTTTTGGTCGGTGACTCAACCGGTCAACCGATTCTGGCTGAAGAACCAAAAACTTAACCAAGCCGGAGACAAGTTTTTCGATACCGGACACATCCATGCAGCGGATCGAAGTGGGACCGGCGAAGCGGACTGGAGATACTTGCGCAATCGCTGGGAGTATTCACACATTACACGTGCGGTTCTGTCGGTAATCGCGTTTATCGCGATCACGGTAGCTGTCGCGACACGCTAATCAGATAAACCAATCATTGCGTAACCTGAAACAGCTTGCCCGCCGGCTTTTCGTCACCTGAACACTTGCGATACGCGCTGATTGCTCACCGGTACACCACAACCATGCACCGGTTTGGCGGGATGGTCAATCGCACCGGCAGAACTGCGCTCCGGTCAGGTTCGAAAGGCGCACTGATTTTGACATCGTGGCCATCGAGACCAGGGAAGCTCAAGGCAGCAGTTTCCTCCTTTTCGCCGAAATTTACCAGCACCGCGGCACGATCTTCTTTGCCAGTCTGAAGCGGCTCGAAAACGGAGTAACGGATATCGGCGCCGCCGGTAACGGTTGCGCCGAGAGTATCGTTGAAGCGCCCGTTAAAGAGGAGATCCTCATACTCCTTGCGGATACGAATTAATTCCTTCACGTAACGCGCTAACGGCCGTGTAAGCGGTTCATCGACGGAATCGTTATAATGGCGCGGCGCTAAGGCCCAAACAAGTCCGTAGCGCATTCCATTGTTCATCGGATTGAAGTCACCGGGGCTCTCGCCAAAGATTGTGGATGTCCACTCGGGAAACGTGTAGCGCAAAGCCGTCGAACCCATATCGATGTCCCCCATGCGCATATAGGAAACATCAACGTACGGAAGAGCCCGATCGGTCCACATCTCCGAAGCCAACGAAAAGTCCGGATTCAACGCGCGCGCTTTTTCAATTAGCTCTTGAAAAGTCGCAATAACGCCGGGAAAGAGCGATTTGTCGGGAGAAACCGTTAACAAAGAATTGAAGTCGAGGAAGCCAGTAGCCGTGGTCTTGTCCAGTTGGAAACCCTCTGCCCCATCGCGAACGAGCTGCAGATATTGATCCATCAGAAGTTTTCGAAATTCCGGATGCGCCGGGCTCACCAGCGCCATATTCGAACGCGCCAGTCCCATACGCGCCCCGATCGTTCCTTCGCCCCAGCCCATGAGGTGCCAGTCCGGCGCCCAGCGCCCGTCCACTGCGTAGCGCGAAAGCTCGGAGTGAAACAGCGAGGTGGCCGTGTCGGCGACCTGCACATTCGAGAAGAGCAGCGGATGGACGCCCATGGCCCGAATGTCTGTCAACGCCTTCCTGAATTCCTCAACCGTGCCAAGCCGCGGGTCGGGCTGATACTGCGGATAGCCGCGGTCGATTCCTCCGATATCCCACCCCAGAATCTCAAACGTTGTGATGCCGTACTTTTTCGCATCGGCCGCGAGTTTCGGGAGTTCGTTGAAGCGGTCTATAACTACGTCTTCCGGATTGGAAATGATAATGGACTGCCATGCCATTTGCCGCCGAAGCCAGGTCAGTGGCCGTTTAATCGTGAAGTGCTGGTCAAACCACGAGCGGTATATGGCGCTTGCTGCGTGCCAGTCTCCTGCATGAACCTCCAATGCGATAGGCCCTGCCGTGAAATTCCCATTGGACACGTACGGGAAATTGACCCATCCCATGGTCAGGCCGATTGGCTGATCGCTTGGGACCTCGGAACGCGAGGGCCAGTTGTCGGCCACTACCGCACTCTTTGTGAACGGACGCATTTCGAAATAGAGCGCACTCAAGCGCGTATCTGCATCCTGGTCTCCGTAGTAATAGCCGAGTCCAATTTTTCGATTGAAGACATCCAGCCAGCCCATCGCCAGATTTCCGGGATAAGTGAATCCCACGGCATCGTAGCGGATGCCCAGATTCCCACCGCCGTAAGAGCCGCCCTGAAAGTGTGTGAACGGCTTGGGCAGCAGGTTGTTCGTGCCGGCCGGCGCCATCGCCTGCGTATCGCGCCGATCGTCAATTCCCTGTTGCCCTCCGATGATCCCGTAGAACACCTCCGCCAGCTTTCGTTCGGTGGGATTCTCAACATTAATCGAGAATTGAATCTGCTTCCCGACAGCGCGGATCTTATACTGCACCCGGAGCGGAACCGTTTCGCGTTCATTGCGCAATGAATCGTAGTAGCAAGTCGCGCCATCGCTCGTAGATTCTATACGGCTCACCTTCTGATCGCGGCTGTTGAAGTAATCCGCTTCGTAGCCGGGTTCGGGCAAAAGCACCCGGAAATTCTCGCCCAGCTTCGGCTCCGCAATAACGTCCAGTTCAGGATCCTTCCAATGCACTCCAACCAAATCGCAGGAATGTGCATCAAGCCGAAGGGTCGCATTCGACGTCTCGACAATGCGCGGCTGGGCGGCAGCGCAAGCCGAGAACACGGCCCAGACCGCCGCCGCTCTGAAGATGATCCGAATCATGGAGCGCTGATCGCCATCCTCAAGATAAATCGATTAGTAACCCAGCCCAGAATAAACGCGAAGCTGCATCAGTCGAGGCGTATGGCAATCATTTGTGCACCAATAGCAAATTTTCTAATCGATTTACTTTCTGTTTGACAGCGCATGCGCACCAGCGTAACATTCTGGCGAGAGGCAAGCTAAAACGGGCAGCTTCAGGGGGGCGATATGCTACGCTTCGGACGCAAAAAGATAAGTCTGGTTTGGATTTCCGCGGCACTATTTGCGAGCTTTTCTCTCCGTGCTCCGGCCCAGATCGACGTGGGCGGCGTGACGGGGACCGTCAAAGACCCTTCCGGCGCTGTAGTGCCGGGCGCCGAACTTACGCTGACCAATGAGGCGACCGGCGTAGCGCAGAAAATCCGGTCCTCGTCCACGGGAGCTTACGTTTTCGAGGCTGTGCCAGTCGGCTCCTACGCGCTCAGAATCGAAGCGCCCGGATTCAAGACCTATATGGCGAGCCACATACAGGTCCATGTCCAGAATGTCGTGACAGCCGATGTTTCACTGCAAGTTGGCGCCGCCAATCAAGTGGTGGCGGTCACTTCCGCGGCGCCGCTGTTGCAAGCGCAAGACGCCTCGCTCGGCCAGACCGTCTTGACGGCCTCGGTGAACGACCTGCCGCTCAATGGCCGCAATTGGATCTCTCTGGCAAATGTCGCGGCCGGCAGCTATCTTGCGAGCGGAAATGGACCCGGTACTACCACCATATTTTCGAACGGCGCCGAGCCAGGCCAAGTGGATTACCGGGTAAACGGCGCAAACAACAACGAAGAAGTGTTCGGGGGCTATTCGGTGGCGCCCATTCCCGATGCCGTCGACGAATTCAAGCTGCAAACCGGCGACAACAGCGCCGAATTCGGGCACTCCATCGGCGCCGTAATCAACGCCGTCGTGAAATCCGGCGCCAACCAAGTCCAGGGCGATCTTTTTGAGTACCTGCGCAATGAAGCGCTCAACGCCAACGATTTCTTTTCCAACCTGAATGGCTTAAAAAGGCAAGAATACCGGCAGAATCAGTTCGGGGGCACGATCGGCGGCCCCGTGTACATTCCTAAGCTTTACAACGGCAAGAACAAGACCTTCTTCTTCTTTGACTATCAGCGCACCAATAGGCTGGCGCCAGTCACCTTCACCGATACCATCCCGACGAATTCGATGCGGAGCAGCGGCTTCACAAATTTGCAGGATTTGATTACCGGCAACAGCGGCACGGAAACGGATGCGCTGGGGCGCAAGTTTTCCCATGGCACAGCTTTCGATCCCGCCACCACTCGTGCCCTGGCGCCTGGAGCAACCGACCCGGTTACCGGACTGGTGAACACCAAGAACGCTACGATTTACGTGCGGGATCCTTTTTACGCCGGAAGCCTCCGCGGGGTCACCGACTTTACCAATTCGACTCCGTTGCTCAACCTGATTCCGGCCTCGCGGATGGATCCGAACGCGGTCAAGTTGCTTCAATTGCTGCCAACTCCCACGGCCGGCGGGCTGCAAAACAACTACTTCGCCTCCGTGCCGCAGACCACGACGATAAATCAATACGATATTAGGATCGATGAAAACATCAGCTCCAAGGATCTTCTTTTCGGCGTATTCAGCCGGCAGACCCTGGTCCAAACCGCTGCGCAACCCTTTTCAGCTGCCATCGGATCAGCCCTCCAAACGAACTTCTCAGGTACTCAGCCGGTCTATGTACTTGTCCTCAGCGAAACGCACCTTTTTTCGCCCACATTGGTCAATGAAGTGCGCGTGGGCCTGAATCACAACTACAATACGCGCGTCATCCCAAATCTGAACACGCTCAATCAGCCGCAGCAGTACGGTATTCAAGGCATACCGCAGATTGCCGGTAACGGAGGGCTTCCAACATTTAACCTCAGCGGATTTAGCGCCTTCGGCTCGCGGCGCTTCTCACCGACAATTCAAACAACTGAAGCGCAGGACTACACCGACAACGTCACTCTGGTCCGCGGCAGTCATGAGTTCAAGGCCGGCGTCCAGTTTGACCGGACAGTGGGAGACATTCTCCAACCGGCGTACAGCAGAGGCAACTTTACCTACAACGGACAGTATTCGGACATCCCGAATCAGAGCAGCGGTCTGGTTGGCATCGCGGATTTTCTACTGGCCCCGACCACATCCAGCATCAATGCATCACCGGGGGTGACGACCTATAACGACCTGGGCGGGCTCAGCGGTTACAATGGCTCGAATTACGCCGGGACCAATTACACCGCGCCATATTGGGGGATTTATTTAAACGACACCTGGAAAATCACGCCTACACTGACACTCAATCTGGGGCTTCGCTGGGACTACTTCTTCCCCTACAGCGAGAACGATGGAAGACAAGCCAATTTCGTTGAGACAGACGGCAATGGTCCCTCGGGAACGTACTATATACCTCAACGCGGCTGCAGCGTAGCGCGCTCCGCCGCTTTCAATGCGTTGCTGGCGGCCGACAACATTCAAGTCGCCTGTCTGTCGGGCCTTGCCACCAATCAGACGCAGAAAACCAACCTTGGCCCCCGCGTCGGGTTTGCATATCGCCCGCTTCACAATTTCGTGATGCGCGCCGGTTATGGCATATCCTATGGCGCGTTCGATTCGGTTGGATACGGCGGAACACTTGGTACGAACTACCCGTTCCAATACACCCTCAACGGCCCAAATACCACCTCACAGATCCCCACCCCGCTTCCTAATGGACAAACGGCGACCATGGAGAACCTGTTCGCGGCAATCAACCTGCAGGATCCGTCTCAGGTGAACGCCGCAGGCCTGAGTCTGACCGGCAAGCAATACAACTATCTCACTCCGTACATACAGAGCATGAACTTCACGTTGCAATATCAGTTCTCGAATCGAGACTCAATTCAGGCCGGCTATGTCGAAACGATTGGCAGACACTTGGATACCTTAGGCGTCCACAACTCGCCCACCATCATTTTGCCGCCCGGTGTCAACCCGACGAATTACCTCCCATTCCCCAACCTGTCCGAAAATGCCGAGTTCCTGAGCGCCGGCGCCAACAGTGATTATCGGTCCCTTCAGACCAATTATGAGCACCGGTTCAATAACGGGCTCGAGTTGCTCGCGAACTACACATTTGGGAAGTGCATGTCCGACGATATCGGCAAAACCGGTCTAGGGCCGGGATACAGGGCCGAATGGCTCCCAGGCTTCGGCATCAAAGGGGATTACACTTTGTGCTCGGCCGATGCGGAACATGTCGTGCATGTGGCGGGAGAGTATGCGCTGCCATTCGGAAGGCAGCGGGCGTTGTTAAGCAATGCGAACGGTTTCGTGAATGCGCTAATCGGCGGTTGGCAATTCAATTACATCTTCACCTATCAAAGCGGCCAGCCGTTTACCGTAGGCTGCCCCGTCGCGACGACTTCCGATTTCGGATGTACCGCGCTTACGGTGCCCGGTCAAGATCCTTATGCCGGACCACATAACCGGATTCAGTGGCTCAATCCGAATACCTTCGCCGAGCCTCCCATCGCAACGCAGATCGGACAATCGAACTATGCTGTTCTGGGCGGATCGCAGAACCAGGTGCGCGGACCGGGACTCACCAACCTGGACGCCTCTCTCTTTAAACGATTTGCTTTCAGGGAGAAGACCCAACTGGAGTTTCGTGCGGAAGCCTTTAATCTCTCGAACACCGCGGATTTCAGCAATCCCAGCCAACTCAATTTCACAAACCTGAAGAACTTCAGCAACATCACCAGCACGCGAAGTAATCAGCGATTGGTACAGCTTGCTCTCAAGTTGTTTTTCTGAGCACAGCCTTTACCGTGCGGATTCTTACGGCCACCGTGTCGGGATGGAATCGAGCCATCGCTCCTCCTTCGAACTAGCCCATAAGCATCTTGAATGGGTGTTATCGGCAGCCGTAACGGTGGACCATAGCCGACTTACGCGACCAAGTCACGGGAACATCTGGTTAGCGAGCGGTTCCGCGAATTTGGCCTCGTCCTTCAAAGCGAAGAGTTAAGGTGGCCGGGCCATGATTGTAGCGAACAACCGGGCTAAAGGGCTTATCCTCATTTACGATAGAAGCATGACCGGATTTACGATAGAAGCATGACCGGCGACATTACGAGCCTGCTGGGGCGCTGGAGCGCGGGTGATCGAGAGGCGCTGCAGGCGCTCATGCCGCTGGTGTATCCCCGGCTGCGGTCGATCGCCGGATCGGTTTTTCGCGGCGGCCACGATGGCACAACCATTCAGCCGACGGTCCTGGTACATGAGACTTACCTGCGTTTGTTGAGCCAGAACTCGGTTGATTTGGCGGATCGCGAGCACTTTTATTGTTTTGCGGCGCAATGTATGCGCAGAATTTTGGTGAGTCATTTTCGAGCGCGGGCCGCTCAAAAGCGCGGAGGCGTGACGGCTCACCTGTCTTTGCATGCTGAGGTGCCCTGGATAACAATGGACAGCACGCAGATGCTGGAGGTGGACCAAGCGCGGATAAGCTGCGGGAGATTGACGAGCGCAAGGTGCGGCTGGTTGAGTTGCGGTATTTCCTGGGATGCTCGACGGATGAAACTGCTGAGCTTGCGGGATTGTCGAAAGCTACCGTGAATCGCGAGTTGCGCGTGGCTCGGGCGTGGCTGTTCCAGAGATTGCGGGGCGAAGCTCTCGCTCAGCAGGATCCACTTTGAGAACCGGCTCGCGCCCCAACGATATCAAATGGATTCTGATTGTGAACGAGTTCGATGGACGTGTGAGCCTGCCCACCGAACTCGTTTGCTTTAACGGCGGGCGGCACTTGAGCGGAAGCACCTCAGCAGGCCGATAGCTCCCAGCCCCGCTCCGAGCAAGGCCAAGGTTGCAGGCTCGGGTACCGTCGGCGGCGGACTTGTTGGGGAGAGCGGATCAGGAGCGAGACCTACAAAATTCTGCTGCCCTCCACCGGTCTGCGATTCGGCTTCCAGAACGGTAGCTGCCGCGTTGGTGGTGTTGATCGTACCGATGGTCGGGCCGGTGTTATTGCCAAACTCGGCCCAGAGTGTCCCTCCTTCAAGAAGCAGCGCGTTCACCTCCCCGTCGCCGAGACCGGGGCCGCCGGCATTAGGGTTGTCCAAAGTTGTGCCAAGCAGTGTCGCCGCGCCAGTCGATGTGTTTAGGCTGTATAGAGACCATTCGCCAGCGACGCTGAGGCTTTGAACCGCCCAGTAGAGCGCGCCGGAATCGTTCGACACCGACAACGCACCATTGCCGCCGCCCGCGGTAATCCCGGTCGGTCCGATCAGCGTCGCTGCGCCGGTTGTCGGGTTAATCGAGTAGAGGTTAGTTGGGGTTCCTGCCTGGATCAGGAACAAACCGGCGGTCGTTGATCCGAAGCCAGCCTCGTTTAGGTTGTATGGGGTAGGCGCGCTCGTGACAGCGCCGGTGGTCGGATTAATTTGAATCAAGTCGGTGAATTGGTGGTCGTCTCCGTACAGGTTGCCATTGTACACGCCTAGGCCCTGAGCTTGGCCTGCTCCGGTGGTCGTGGTTGGCGTGTAAATCCCCGTGTTGAGGTCCACTGTGCCAAATGTGCTTCCGGGCAATGCATAAGCGATCGTGTCCGCCTGCAAAGTGCCGGGCGTCAAAGTAATGCCTGCCGTCGAGACGAAACAGGCGAATAGTGCGATCTTGAGTGACTTCTTAGTATCCATTTACTTCCTCCAAAGGACTTCCGTGGTGCCGAGACGCACGGCGCGCTCCTGATTGCCCCACTACTCTGAACTCGCAATTGCCCTGACAATCGGCTCAACGAATTGTTGGAAATTCGTACTGAGAGTACCGGTCGAGAGGGAAGGGCCGTTTTGCAGCCTGGTTTGCGCTGCCGGGTAGAGATGGTGTATCACTTGGGTGGACGGAAGGGTGGTTACTTCGGAACGCTGGCGACAGATAGAAGAGATTCTTGTTGCTTCCTGGGAAATTGACCCCGAACTCAGGGATGAGTTCCTCAGAGAACGCTGCGGGAACGATTCGGAGCTGCTGCGGGAATTGCGCGGACTGGATGCGGCGGATGCCGCCACCGGCCAATGGACCGTACCGCCAGGCGAGACGGCTCCGCCCACGCAAAAACTGAGCCATTATGAACTGGAACGGCTGATTGGCCGCGGTGGAATGGGCGCTGTCTATCTGGCGCATCGGGCCGATGGGGAGTTCGAGCAGCAGGTGGCGATCAAGATCATCGGATTGCCATTCGAACTGGACGAAATTCGCGACCGCTTCCGGCGTGAACGCCAGATTCTGGCAGGATTGAAGCATCCGAACATTACGCGGCTGCTGGATGGCGGTATTACCGGAGACGGACAGTTGTATCTGGTGATGGAGTATGTGGACGGCGTGCCCATCAACCAGTTTCCGGCGAATCTTGACAAGAAATTCGATTTGTTTTTGAGCGTATGCGGGGCGGTGCAGTATGCGCATCAGAACTTGATCGTGCATCGCGACATCAAGCCTTCGAATATTTTGGTGGATCGCGACGGCACGGCGAAGCTGCTGGACGATTCGGAGGCTACCCGAACCGGATTCAGCATGGCCACCCTCGCTTACGCGAGTCCAGAGCAGTTGCGCGGCGAGAAGGCGGCCACGCTCAGCGACGTGTTTTCTTTGGGCGCGATCCTGTATGAGTTGCTGGCCGGAGAGAAAGCTTTTGGCGACGATCTCGTATCGCGGGTAGGGGCCGTTGAAGCCGCTGAAGTGAAACTGCCCATGCAATTGGCGGGCGACCTGGATATCGTCGTTCGCAAAGCTCTTGCGCTTGTGCCGTCCGAGCGATATCAGTCGGTGGAGCAACTCGCCGAAGATGTGCGCCGCTATCGCGCCGGCGAGCCTGTGATGGCGCATGCGCCTTCATTTCGCTATCGGGCCGGCAAGTTTCGCCCGCCGCAACAAACTGGCTTTCAGCGCTGGCGTGTTGCTCTTGCTTACGCTGCTGGCGGGAATCGGCGGCGTTCTCTGGCAATACCGGAACGCCATCGCCGAACGCCGGAAGGCCGAGGCGCGCGCCGAAGACTTGCGGAGGCTAAGCAATAGCCTGCTGACGGAAATTGACGACGCCATTCAAAAACTTCCGGGGTCGACACCAGCGCAAAAGCTGCTCGTCAGCACCGTTCTTGAGCATTTGGATAGAACCGTTAAGGATTCCGCTGGAGATCCACAGATGGAGGTTGACGCCGCGAATGCATACATCCGGTTGGGGAATGTGCAAAGTAGTCCTTACCATCAGAACATTGGCGATACACCGGGAGCATCGGCGAGCCTGGACAAGGCTCTTTCTATTGCAATCGCAGTGACCCGGAAACACCCGGAAAACACGGCGGCGAAGCAGGCGCTCGGTTTGGCACATAAGTCCCGCGGCGATTTTTTGTTTGGAATCGCCCGGACACAACAGGCAGTGTTTGAAATGCGCTCCGCGATAGCGGCTTTCGAGGAGTTGGCCTCGGTCCGCGGCCTGACACCTGACGCAAAAGTGGACGCTCTGTTGAATGCTGCCGGAGCCTACATGCATCTTGGTGACGAATTCGGCATGGTGGGTTGGCCGAGCCTCAGCGACTTCCCATCTGCTCTGGGCGCATACCGGACAGGCGGGAAGATCTATGAGCGCGCCGCCCAAATTGAATTGGCAAATCCGAGCGTCTTGCGAGGGATTGTCGAAATTCACAGAAGGGTGGGAGCGATCCAACTCCACACCGATCCGGCCGGGGCAGTGTCTGAATTACGAAATGCCATGAAAGGAATGGACGCGCTTCACGAACAAGCAAAACAGTCGATGGAATTCAGGCGGCTCGAGGCGGGTGTGCTTGGTCTTCCCATGGCGAACCCCGAGACCGAGAACGCGCCCAGGCGCCGCATGGCGACGGCGTCGAGAACAAGTTTCGCGTGCCCGCTCGGCCGATGCCCGCACGCGCTCGACTAATTCAATTGCCTCGTCGAGTGGGAGCACCTGCCCTTCGCTGTGGTGCGGAACTTTGGGTAGCCATTCGTCCATGAGTTCAACACGCCGGCGATCAAGAAGGGTCCCATCGCGATCGGCCGTCACGAGCACCGCCCAACCGCCGTGATCCGATACTCCTATGATTCCGGCTCGCGACATGATGTTTCCTCTAGCGCAAGCGCTTCTTGCCGCTCGTCACAGTCAGTTTGATAAGGTGGTCTCTTCCGACGCTCTCACACGGTGGAGGCGGAGTACGATAACTCAACGAAGCCCTTCTTGTAACCAACCAGGTTCTTTAAATCCCACCTCTTCTCCCTCAGAGAACCACCGAATAGCCGCCGTCCGTCATGCAATAGACGGGAGCTATGGTCAACCTAATTTCGTCCACGAAGCCGAGTTCGAGAAAATGCTCGGATAAGATCGCCCCGCCCACGAGCCAGATATTTCGATATCGAGGCGCGAGTTTCTCATCAAGAAGTGGCTTGAGATCGCCCGAGTAGAAGTCGACGCTTTTCCTGGTCGACGGCAATTTCCTTCCCGTCACCACCACGGTTGGAGTATCGCCATACGGCCAGCCCAGTTCAAGTGGGTGTTCATAGGTGCGAGAACCGAGCACATAACAGTCTATGGCTTTGACGAAGGTCGCG
Organism: Bryobacteraceae bacterium; assembly: GCA_036269625.1. GTDB lineage: Bacteria > Acidobacteriota > Terriglobia > Bryobacterales > Bryobacteraceae > Bog-105. Next base: position 24,931 of record DATBEF010000151.1, read on the forward strand.
GCTTCTTCCGCCGAAATCGAAACTCCGGCTTCGTAGATGCTTCCATTGGCAGCTAGCCAGGAGACACTGTTATCCTTCCTCGCGATGAACCCATCAGGGCTCGAAACGACGTGCAACCTTACCCTTGATCCTGTTGCATTGCTTTCGCTGACATCGGTCTCTCCACGTGGGGAACAACCCTTTTCGCCAAAAAACGATCGTACAAGGAACCTGCCGCAGTCTGCTTGATCTTGCGCCGAGTTCCTGAAGGAATGCGGTTCTGCTAACCCGAAGGCACATCGTCGAGGGGTTGCACTTGGGACGGGCCTGTGCGCGAGCCGTTAGCTCTTGAGAGCCGAGACATCCCAACCGCCGCCAAGAGCCTGAATCAAAAGCACGGCGCCCGACATCCGCCGCCCTAAAATATTTACGGCTGTAACTTGATCGGTGAGTAATGCGCTTTGGGCTGTGGTCACTGTAAGATAGCTGGTCAGACCGCCCCTAAATAGGGTCATGGAAGTGTCCAGTGCCGCCCCGGCGGACGTTACTGCAGCACTCTCGACTTCTGCCTCGTGTTCCAAGACCCGCAATGCAGCTAAGTTATCCTCCACTTGCTGGAAGCCGGTGAGCACAGTCTGACGATAATTCGCCATGGCTTGGTTATAGGCGGCTTTTGCCTGATCGGACACTGCGCGCCGGCGACCGAAATCGAAAAGGGTTGCAACAGCGGACGGCCCGAAAGACCAGAGGGCGCCAGGACCTTGGAACAAAGTAGTGATGGAACCGCTCTCGAACCCTGCCGTTGCTGCCAAGTCGATAATGGGGTAATACGCAGAGGTTGCTATCCCGATTTGTGCATTTGCCGCCGCAACCATCCGCTCCGCCGACGCAATATCAGGGCGCCTCTCCAACAGATCGGAAGGCAAACCAGCCGGAATCGGCGGAGGTGGCGTGGTGAGAGGAAGCGGAGGCAGGCTGAAATTCTCGGGAGGTTTGCCGACCAGCACCGCGGCGGCATGTTCGTATTGTGCTCGGAGCACACCGACATCAATCGCCGCAGCACGCGTGGTCTCCAACTGAGTTTGCGCCTGCTGCACGGTAAGAATCGAGGCCATGCCTTCCTGATAGAGACTCCTGTTTAGATCGAGGGCTTGTTGATACTGAGCGACGGTATCATTCAGAAGCCGCTCCTCGGCATCCAAAGTGCGCGCCTCGAAATAATCCAACGCCAAATCGGCGTGCATGCTGAGATTGACCGTCGCTAAATCGGCGGCGCTGGCCTGCGCCTGGTCCCGGTATTGTTCCACAGTTCGGCGTATTCTCCCCCAAACATCTGCCTGGTACGACAACTGAACTGGAAACACAAAGTCGTTATAAGTGATCCCGCTGTAGATAGAGTTTTCTGGCGGACGGTTGTTCGCATCTCTGATTCGTGTGGCGGACGGCGATGTCGTCACTGTCGGATAATAATTCGCCCGGTTGTAACGCAAAAGGGCGAGTGCCTGCTGATATTGAGCTGCTGCTGCTTTCAGGTTCTGATTCGAGACATTGACCTGCTGCTCCAGGGTATTCAGCTGCGGGTCTCCGAATAGTTCCCACCAATTTCCAGCGAGCTTCTCATCTTTGGGTTGCGCTATCTTCCAGTTGCCGTTCTCTTTGTATGCCGGGGGCACCTGTGCCGTCGGGCGTTGGTACTTCGGTCCGACTACGCAGCCGTTCAAAATGAGGATCCCTGCGCCAAACACGACTGCGGCGGCATTCGGTTTCCATCTTCGTGGCACGCGCGCCGCAGGGAAACCGATCATTGTGGACCCCCGATCACGGAGGGTTGGCCTACCCGGACCGCCTGCCGTGCAACGATCGAATCGGGCGGATTTATGACTACTTCTTCGCTTCCGTTCAAGCCGGAGACAACCTCAATGCGATCGCCGAAGTCGTGGCCGGGCTTGATTGTCCGCAGCTCGACGCAACCTTCATTTACGATGGCCACCTGAAGCCCTTCGGAGCGAAAGAGCAGACAGTTCACTGGAAGGACGAACGTAGAAGAAGCTGTCGGCAATTTGAAGTGCACTTGGGCATAGGCCCCGTTGAAGATCTCGCCGGTTCGATTATCGGCATCAATCTCGACTAGCAACGTACGAGTTGAGTAATCGATAGCCTGTGCGGTGCGTACGAGCTTGCCGTGAAAATAGCGGCCGGGAGACTCCGCCAGTTCGAGATCGGCACTGATGCCGGTTTTAACCTGCTTTGCATAAGGCTCGGGAACATTGACATACACGCGCAACCTCTCGGGTTGGACTATTTGAAAAAGCTGGGTGGTCGGGCCCGTGTTTCCGGAGTTGATCAGATCGCCGATGTCCGTATTGCGAAATGTGATTACGCCATCGTACGGAGCGTAAACCTTCTCGAAAGACTGCAGCGCCTCCAACTGCCGTACGTTTGCCTGATCTGCGTGGACGATGGCGGCGTTGGCTGAGTTGGTGCCGGAGGCATTATCTACATCCTGGCGTGCTACCGCATTCGTGCTCTTCAGACGTTCATAGCGCGCCGCGGTGATCTGTGACAAATCTAGATTGGCTTGTGCGGTCGCCATGTTCGCACGCGCTTGCTGCAGTTGCTGATCGACCTCCGGCGTCTCAATATCCGCCAGTAGTTGACCTTGTTTCACATGCGCCCCGATATCGACGTACCAGCGCTTCACGTAGCCGTTGGTCCGCGCATAAACTGGTGAGTTGTAGTAGGGCTGCACATTACCAGGAAGGACGATGTCCTGCTTAGGCGACAAGTGCTGAGGGCGCACAATTGAAACGGGTGTCACCGCTATCTGAGCCGTTTCGCGTTTCACAGCTGTCTGAGCCTCCAAACGGGCTCGAACGCCCGAAGTAAACAGGCCGGCTATCCCCAGAACGGCTATAACGGCCGCCAGCCAGTATTTGAGTCTCGACGGCGATCGTGCCGCCTTTTCGGATATTTGCGAACCCGCCATTTGTACCTTCCCTTATCTCGATTTGCGCGCGTGCATCACGCTGAAAAACGTTGGAACAAAGAACAGCGTGGCTACGGTGGCAAAAAGCAGTCCGCCTATAACGGCTCGCCCCAACGGCGCATTCTGCTCGCCGCCTTCGCCGAGGCCCAGCGCCATAGGCACCATGCCGATGATCATGGCCAGTGCGGTCATTATCACGGGACGAAAGCGCGTAAAACCCGCCTCCAGCGCCGCCGCTAAGGAATCCTTACCTTCTCGCATTTGCTCAGTCGCAAAGCTCACGACTAGAATGCTGTTGGAAGTCGCAACGCCCATGCACATAATGGAACCGGTGAGCGCCGGAACGCTTAGGGTCGTGCGTGTGATGAACAAGAACCAAGCGATTCCTGCCAGCGAGGCGGGCAGTGCGGAAATCATGATGAAAGGATCCAGCCACGACTGAAAGTTCACTACAATCAGCAAATAGACGAGAACGATGGAAAAGGCCAAACCGCCGAGAAGACCGATATACGAAGAGCGCATCGTCTGAACCTGTCCACGTACCGTGATCTCAGAGCCGCGTGGAAGTTTGCTCCTGTTCGCCCCGATGATCTTGTCGATATCGCGTGACACTCCACCTAAATCGCGGCCTTCCGCGGCCGCGTAAAGATCAATGACCGATGCAATGTTGTAGTGGGAGACCACGGCCATCGAGGTCCCCCGGTGAAGGGACGCCAGGTTGCCGATAATTGCGCTTGGGGCAGATGCTGCCGTAACCGGGATATTCTGGAGATCCTGAAGCGAGTCAGCCCAGTATTGAGGCGTCTGGGTGGAAATCTGATAGCTCACGTTGTTCTTTGGATCGAGCCAGAAAGTGGGTGAAGTTTGAAAGCTTCCACTGAGTCCAACCAGCAAGGCTTGCGCCACATCGCGTTGTGTAAATCCAATCTCCTGGGCCTTGGTTCGATCCACCCTGACGTTCAGCCTGGGTTGATCAAAGGGCTGCTGGATACGCAAATCAGCAATTCCAGTAACATTTCTGAGCTTCTGCAGCAAAGAATCCGCGAATTTTCGATTACCGTCCTGATTGGGGCCCACGACCTGAATGTCCATAGGGGCCGGCAGACCAAAGTTCAACGTCTGGCTGACAATGTCGGACGGTAAGAATGAGAACGTTACACCTGGGAATTGATCCGGCAAATGCAGACGCAGTTTACGAACACAGTTCACGGTCGGGTTGTGCTTTGGAGTTAGGGTCACGAGAATGTCCGCATCAGCCGGCCCGATTATTCCCGAGTTGCTGTAAGACAGATTGATGCCGCTGTACGGGATGCCAATGTTGTCAATGGTGGTTGATACGTCTTTGGGAGTCTGCTGCCGAATGTAACGCTCAATGAGATCGCACAGGCGCGCGGTCTCTTCGATGCGAGTCCCAGTAGGCGCTCGCACGTGGAGGAGAAATTGCCCAGTGTCGACGACAGGGAAGAAATCTTGACCCAGCCAAGGCATAAGAATCGCGAGTGAAACTAAGGCCATCGACAGAAAGCCAATCAAAAACAGACCACGATGATAGAGAAAGATGGCGAGCAGTTCGTGGTACCGCTCGCGAAGGTGCTCGAATCCGCGCTCAAAGCTGATTTGCAATCGAACCAAGGGGTTTTGGCTTGCGGTGGGGACGTGCCCAGTTTCATGCTCATGACCAC